>JAFUYB010000033.1 GCA_017470735.1 Lachnospiraceae bacterium
CTTCATCGAATAACTCCGGAACGCCAGACGCCTCGTGCTCGGAAAGCTTCTGTGTCCCAGATTCCGCTTTGTCACCTCCGGAATGAAAAACAGCCGCTGCGCACGCCAAACCAAGCAGACAGACCAGACCGCCCGGCAGAAGGCGGCTCTTCCCTCTGTCTTTTTTTCCGTCATCCTTTCTCTTTCGTTTCATGTCATCCTCCTCAATCCCGCGCCAAAGGAGTTTTGTGCTTCTCATCATACCAAAAAGCGAAGAGACCGGCAAATGCCGGCCTCCTCTTCGAAAAAAGGTTTACGCAATTTGAGTGAAAGCCATACCCCTTTTAACGCCTTTGATTATTCGTCGAATTTTCTTCTTGGTGTCTTCTTCACCCGAAATTACTTGCGGACGAACTTCAGGTTCTTGTTGCCACCGTTCTTCAAGATCATCTTCTTGTCAGACTCGTACTTGGACTTCTTAGCCTTGATCTTGACTGTAGCTTTCTTCTTTACGCCGCTGAATGCGTTCTTGCCGACCGTGTTCAGCTTGCGGCCGTCGATGATGATCGTATTCAGGTTCTTGCAGTTCATGAAAGCCTTCTCATGGATCTTGCGGACCTTGTTGGAATCGCAAATGTCAACATGCTTAACCTGCTTAGCGTTACGAAGCGCGCCCTTGCCGATCGTCTTCGCGTTCTCAGCATAGAACTTCTTCATATGAGCCTTCTTCAGAGCCTGCGCGCCGATCTTGGTCACCGGCAGATCCTGGAAAAGTGCAACACCTGTTGCAACAGTAGTAACATTTACCTTCGTCAGATCCAGCGTATAAGAACGGAAGTAGTCCATGCCGTCCAAATCGGAGTTGTTGCCTCTAAGGATTTCAACGCCGCTTGAACCAAGCTTTGCGTATACATCGCCATTCCGAAGTGCGACCTCGTTCTTGTCGCCAGCAGCGTCAACGGTAAATGCCGCTGTGTTGCCATATGTATTGCCCTTAACAGCAGCAGTACCGCCTACAAAGGCATTGACTGTTGTAGTTTTCTGTGCTGCTACAGTACCGTTTGAATCACCTGCGGCAAATGAGAACTGAATAGTAATACCATTATTTCCGCTGCTAATAGCACTCAAGAGATCCTGATAATTATCTGACGATCCGCTAGCACTTGCAACAACATATACCTGACCGTCGGAGTCAAGAACCAATTTAGCCATCTTATAAAAAGCTGCGTTTCCTGTTGACTTCAACTCAACTGTGGTGTCTGTTTCGCCCGCTATTCCACTCTTATTCGGAATCGTCAGCGTATGCCCATCTGAACTGATTTTAGCAGAACTACCAACTACGATAGGCAGACTGCCATCGCTTGCGTCATATGTCAATGTAGCCGATGTGCCAATATACATATACGTTGCTCCAGCAGCATCAACATCATCACTATCAACACTACTAGCAACAGTACTCGTTGTTGCTGTAAATGTAGGATCAGTAGTAGCCGCCTTAGCAGTCAGTGTCGGCAATGTCACAGCCGGTACTGCGGACAGCACCATAGCTGCCGCCATAATTTTTGCAATTGTCTTTTTCATTGTTTCTAAATCCTCCTTTCGACTCATAACAAGTAACATACCAGAGTTTGTCTTTCGCTCGACAAGGATACTAACACTTCACCCCCCCGTGTCAAGTTTTTCGCTGAAATTTTTCATTACCGTGATTTTCTACAAAACCTGTGCGAAAAATCTTGACTATTTTTCGGTTCTTCCACCCCGAAATTCTTCATCCGTCTTACGAACAAACTCTTTTCCATCGTATTTTCCACAAAATCGAGTGGGGGAGATTTTCTCTCCCCTCTCACACCACCGTACGTGCCGTTCGGCATACGGCGGTTCAACATAACTTCAAAGCGTGACGCTCATTGTAGTAGTCGAAACAGCTTACAAGTCCCGCTTTTGCTAACACTTCCTTGGAAATTGCTCTGACAACGCATGTCTTCGTGGTAACCCAATAGTAACGGTCTCCACAGTATGCAGTCACTCTTGCAAGGTCTTTTCCAATCCCAAGCTTTTGCAATCCCCATTGTCGCTTGCTTGGTACTTTCCACTGTTTCCAGATAATAACTCTAAGCCTTGTCCTTAAGTGTGTGTCAATCTTTGCCATCGCCGTTTTCATGGAGCCAAGGGCGTAGTAGTTTATCCACCCTCTTGTCACTTGGTTGATTTTCGCAATCTTACCTGTGACTGTCCTAGGCATTTTTCTACAAGTCAGTTCTTTTAGCTTGTCCTTGAATTTCTTCACAGACTCCTGATGCGGTTTGCATTTCCATTCTTTTGCTTTGCTGTCCTTGTAGAAACCGAAGCCAAGATATTTCAGCTTCATCGGTCTTGTGATTTGGGTCTTGGTCATGTTGACCCTTAACCCGAGCTTTCTCTGTATCCAGTCTGTTACTGTCCGCATGACCCGCTTTGCACTTGCCTCGCTTCTTACTGCAATAACGCAGTCATCGGCATATCTCGTGAAGCGTAGTCCTCTTGCTTCCAGTTCCTTATCCAGTTCATTCAGCATGATGTTCGACAAAAGTGGCGACAGGTTTCCTCCCTGTGGCGTTCCGAGTTTTGTTTCCTCGTAGCCTTGCGGTGTCATGACTCCTGCTTTTAGATATTTGCGGATGAGGGATTCCGTATCGCCATCATTGATGATGTTGTGTACAAGACTCATGAGTCTGTCCTGCGGTACATTATCGAAGAATTTCTCCAAATCAATATCCACTATCCACTCATCATATCCCTCATTCAAGTACACCAGCAGTTGTCTGATAGCCATTTCACAACTCCTGTTCGGTCTGAAGCCGTAGCTCCATTCCGAGAACAATGGCTCGCACATCGGGCTTATCACCTGCACGATACCCTGCTGAATTACTCTGTCCATTACGGTTGGAATACCGAGTTTTCTCTTGTCTCCGTTTGGTTTGGGTATTTCTACCCTTCTGACCGGCTGAGGCTTATATTGCCTGTGCCTGATCTGCTCCTTGATACCATCCCAGTTCTTTTTGATGTAGCCAAAAAGTTCCTCGACAGTTACACCATCTACTCCGCCTGCCCCTTTGTTGGCGCAAACTCTTTTATAGGCGGTGTTCATGTTGTCATTGGACAGTATTTCTTCCAACAGTTTTGACATTGCCTTGTGTGTTCTCTCCTTTCCGTTCCCATAAATTCACCGTAAGTTGTGCAGTACCTGCTCATATACGTTTTGCCATTCCTGCTGTCAGGTATTCCATGGGGCATACATTTGATTACACGGTTACGTTGTTCAGCCCTTCGGCAAGACCCATTTCAGGATAGTGCCTACTATGGCGTCTGCTGACTTCTCACAGTTCGTTGTTACTACAGCTAATGAAACCGTCTGTGAGACCTCACGGGAAGTTTGCCCTGCGGGTATAAGCCTGCCAGTCTTTCCTCGTCTACCTGCCTGATTTACACACATGGGTTACGGTTGCCTTTTGGACTTCGCTGCCTCTTGCCAGCTCATCCGCCATGTACGCCTTACATCAGGTTTCTGTTCGTCAGGCTACGATTTTGCTATCCCTTCTTCTCGCCTACATCTCGCGATGCAAACCTTGGGAGTCGCTATGGGGTTCGTCGGCAACTACGCCCCTCGTGGACTTTCACCACAGACTGACGGTATGCCCGTCATACAAGAAAACCGCACCTTCCGATGAAAGTACGGTCCGTGTTTGCAGGGCTTATGATACTGCCTGCCTTTGCGGTCGTGTTGGGAAATGGGTAATAAGCTCGCATTGACAAGCACACCCTGATCTGCTACCATACCATAAACATTTTATTTTTTCTACAAAATTCTAAGGAGACAAATCTATGAGCATTCGCTTGTTGCCATTGGATAACAATGGTATCCCGTTTCGCTTTGAGTCGGCAAATATTGATTGGCGAGAACGAGAAAAAATTCGACATGAAATAAATACAAATTACGATAAATATCGCAATCAATTATTTTGTGTTCATCCATCATTTGGATTAGATTACAACTCATATAATTATTATTTTGAAAATCACGGTTTTGACAATATCAATATATATGACAGACAACCAAATTTATATTAGAAAGGATAATTTTATGGAATTATTAGAACATAAACTAAGAAACATCTCTGATTCCTATCAAGGCTTTGTAATGGGAATGATCACCTACGCAAAAGAAGCTCCGGAAAAAAAAGCTCGGTTGGAAACCTTTATTGAGAAAAATCCCCAAGCCTCGGCATCTGATATTATAGAATATGTATGTTCATTTCCCGATTTTTTTGACCATACAATTATTCCTGCCGAAGTAGTGTCTGCATAAACAAAATATTTCCCTGATAAAGTAAAAAGAGAGCCTTTAAGACTCCCTTGCAATCACTGTTCCTGCTGTATGACGGAGACTCCTCCGTAAGCCTCCGCTTACTGCTCCGCCTCCCTGTTATTGTCATACTCGATCAGCTTGGCGATGATCTCGTCACAGATCTCATCGATGGATTTGCCGTCGGTTTCCACGACGATGTCCGCCACCGCGCGGTACTTCTCACGACGCTTGTCGAGAAGGCTTGAGATGAATTCCACATTCATGTTGTTGTTTAACAGCGGACGCTCATCACTGTCCTTGACACGCTCTAAGATAGTCGCGGGATCGGCTTTTAACAGGACGACCCTGCCGTTTGCTTTCATGTGCGCGGCATTGTCGTCACGCATCACGACACCGCCGCCGCAAGATACGATGCACTGCTTTTCATGCTGCAGCTCGATCAGGCAGTTGCTTTCGAGATTGCGGAAATACGCCTCACCGTACTCATCAAAGATTTCCGATACCGACATCCCCTGCTTTTCAACGATCCGCTGATCCATCTCCACGCGGTTCATCTCCAGCTTGCGCTGCAGCTCGCTCGCAACCGTTGTCTTGCCCGCGCCCATGAATCCGATCAGGAATACATTGTAGTCAAACAGGCTCTTTGCCTGCACACGGCGGCTGTTCTTCATAATATACTTGAAGATGTCGAGAATCTCTTCTTCAAATTCATTCTCCGCCAGCTTCTTTTCCAGCATATCCGTCTGCTTTTTCTCCTGGTCTTCCTGCAAAATCGGGATCCCCGTCGCCTTCTTGTATGAGATCACCTCCTGGATGTAAACCATCCGCTCCGCAAGCGCGTCAATGATCTTGTCATCGCATACCCCGATCTTCTCCCTGATCTTTTCCAACTGATTCATGCGTTATTCTCCTTTTCCCAAATACATATCCGCCAGCTCCTCGTCAATCGTCGCGCGGATATTCGCATACACCGGTTCACACCTCTTGACAACCTCTGTCCGCAGCTCGTCATCCATCGGCAGGATTGCCGTGCCGCTGTCCTCAATAATCTTGATACGCGACGAAATCCGCTCATCCGACTGCTCTCTGGCGTATTCCTTTGCCGTCCTGGCCGCCTTGCGGATAATCTCCTGCTGCTCTTCGGGCAGACCCTGCATAAACTCGTCGCTGACGATCAGCGAGATCAGATGCGGCAGATGATTGGTCTCGACGATATAATCCTGCTGCTCATAGAGCTTGTTGGACACGATGACCTCGTAGGGATTCTCCTGCGCGTCGATCGTCCCCTGCTCCAGCCCGATGTACACCTCGGAAAATGTCATCGGCGTCGGGTTCGCTTTCAGCTCCTTCCAGAACTGAAGGTGGAACGCGTTCTCCATCGTGCGGATCTTCTGCCCCTTGAAATCATTGATCTCATAGACCGGCTTGGAAGTCGACATCACACGGAAACCCTGATCCGCGTACCCCAGCAGTTCATAGCCGCCCCCATGGTACACATCCTGGATTTTCGCCAGAAACGCTTCATCGTCGATCGCATCGCGTACCTCTTCTATTGTACTGAAAACGCACGGCATGTCAAATACCGCGATATCCGGCATAAATGTCACCTGCGGAGCCGTATTCTGCACGACAAACGGAATGTCCCCGTCCTGACACGATTCCAAAAGCTCCCGGTCGCCGCCGAGCACGCTGTTTGGATACACCTGGATCTTCATCTTGCCGCCGCTCAAATCCGCGACTTCATCGGCAAACTTCTGCGCGTAAATCTGCGTCACCGTATCTTCGGGGCTGGAAGTCCCCAGCGGCCACGCGTACCGCTGCTCCCCGTCCGCCGTTTCCGCGCTGCCGCAGCCGCCCAATATAAGTCCCGCACCCAGAACCGCGCAAATAGACAGCGCCGAAATCCGCCTGCAATTATCTCGCCATATTTTCATACAAAACCCCTTTTCCATCAACACGCCGCATGATCATCGTTTCCCAAAGCCGGCCGCATTTTCATTCATTCCTACAGCAGACACAACGAAATCCCCGGAATAAACGCGATCAAAAGCAGCGCGAATAAAAACATAACAATCAGCGGCGCCGCTTTTCTCGCGATCTCCATGACCGGCACATCGGTCAGCGAGCTTGCGACAAACAGATTGACGCCGATCGGCGGTGTGACGAAGCCGATCGCCAGGTTGACGACCATCATCACGCCAAAGTGGATCGGATTCATCCCGACGCCGGCCACGATCGGAAGCAGGATCGGCGACAGGATCAGAATCGCCGGGGTCGTATCCATGACCATGCCGACGATCAGCAAAAATACATTGATCACCAAAAGCAGCACCACATAATTCGTAAAATGCGACAGGATCCAGGTACTGACCATCTGCGGCACCTGCATCAGCGTCAGCACCCTTGAAAATGCCGTCGACGCCGCCAGGATAAACAGGATCGGCGCATAAGTGTGCAGCGCTTCTGAAAGCACCTTCCAGATGTCCGGCACGGTCAGGGTCTTGTAGACAAACAGGCTGATAATAAGCGCATAAAATACCGAAATGACCGCTGCTTCTGTCGGCGAAGCGATACCCGAATAGATACAGCCTAAAATGATCACCGGAGACAGCACCGCAAAAAATCCGTCCTTGAACACATTCCAAAGCCCGCGCTCATGCAGCTCATTGACCTTGGCATTGATCTTTTCTTTGTCCTCGCCGTTGCGCTTGCAGTAAAATACCGCGTAGCACATCAGCAGAACGCCGATCAGAAGCCCCGGAACGATCCCCGCCAGAAACAGGTCGCTGACCGATTCTCCCGAAGCCATCGCAAACATAATGAACGGGATGCTCGGCGGAATGATCACGCCCAGACCTCCCGCCACGGCCACGATCGCCGTCGCGAATTTCTTGTCGTACCCAAGCTCCATCAGAAACGGGATCGTCATACTGCCGACTGCCGCCACGGTCGCCGGCGCCGAACCGGAAATCGCCCCGTAAAACAGACAGGTCACGATCACCGCGCAGGGCACGCCCGCTGTCAGGTTGCCGAAAAAGTAAGTAAAAATGTCAAACAGCTTTTTGGAAATCTGTCCGTGAGCCATGATGATGCCCGCCATGACAAACATCGGCACCGCAAGCAGCGGAAAGCTGTCGATGCCTCCGAGCATCGAACGGATCACATAGCTTCCGCTCGCCGTAAAGGACGGGTCGAACGCTCCGGGCAGCACCGCGACGATTCCGAGGGAAATGGAAATCGGAATCGCGATCAGCAGACAGAAAATGAAGATCAGGAAAATGACAAATACAGGCATTACGCATCCCTCCCTTCCGCATCCGTGCCGATGCCGTCCTCAACCGATTCCACGATGGACTCCGCCAATGTCCCCTCCGGTGGGAATTCCTCGTCCTTTCCGAGCACGATCTTTAAATTGATCACCCAGCGCTGCACCAGCCGGAACGCGGTCAGCACAAAGCAGACCAGCGGTGCCGACTGCACATAGTACATCGGGATCCCGCACGCCGGTGACACCTGCCCGCTCTCAATCGTCGTCTTCAGATAGTACGCCGCATACGGAATCAGGTAGACGAACAGCACAAACGAAATCGTCAGATTCAGCAGCTTGAACGCCGCCTCTCCCCGCTTCGGGAAGAATTTGATGAACTGATCAATCTTGATCGAGATGCACTTGCGCGTGCAAAGACTGACGCTCATAAACGCCGACCAGATAAACAGATAGCGCGCGACCTCCTCTGACCACGACAGCGACATCCGCAGGACATACCGTGAAAAAATCTGTATGCCCATAATGCAGGTCATTGCCACGAGCAGCAGGATCATCAGCATCTCTTCTAAATTTTCATCCAGATAATGCAATACCCTCTTCATAAAACTACTCCCTGCCAAAAGCCGTAACCGTTCCGTAAACGGAACCATTGCCGCAACTATGGAATCACTTCCATATCCATACGAAAAAATGAAAGGGGCACGCATCCGAACAACACGCACCCCTGCCTGGCACACCATCCCCTACAGGCCGGTCAATGACCGGTTGGGGGAATGGCTCTGCCGGAAACTCCTTTTCATTACATTGATCCGTGAATCAAACCAAGCACCGTGTTCAGATCCTTCGCATCCATCTGTCCGGGTGCCGATACCTTGCCGACCGCGCCGAAGGTTGCCGCCGAACCAAAGACCTCTCCGCACAGACGGCTGATCAGTCCCGTGCCCGCCATCGACATCGTGATGATCGGACGGTCCGCATGCTCTGTCGCCATCTCCTCCGTTGCCGCAAGAAGCGTCAGCACATCCTTTTTATTGGTCGGCATCACGGCGATCTTCGGGATGTCCGCGCCCATATCCTGCATCTTGGTAAGCCGCGAAACCAGATCATCCTTGTCCGGCGTCTTGTCAAAATCGTGATTTGACGCAACGACCTTGACATTCTTGCTGTGCGCGTCGTCAATGATCTGCTTCACCACATCGTCGCCCGTGAATATTTCCACATCCACCAGATCTACAAGACCCGTTGCCGCCGCGTCCGCGTTGAGCTTTGCGTATACATCCGGCTCGATTGCCTTTTCACCGCCTTCCTTTGAGGTACGGAAGGTAAACAGTATCGGTGTGTCGCCTAATGCGTCACGCAGGTCTTTTAACACATCTTCGACCTTGTCAAACTCGAATACGCCGTCAAACCAGTCCACGCGCCACTCTACGATGTCAAGCTTTACGTCAGAAAATGATTTCGCCGCGGCGATGATCTCGTCCTTGGTCTTTCCCACGATCGGGACAATGATCTTCGGTATCCCTTCCCCGATTTTCACGCCCCGCACTTCTACAGTATTTGCCATAATTTCCCCCTTATCTATTGCCCGAAACGGATGCCGTAAGAACTGACCGTCATCAGGCATATCCAATGATTATCTTTAACCCTGATCAGCATTTGCCAAAAGCGTTCCGTAACGCAGATTGACAAACAGCGCCAATGCCACGCCGATGACCGTAATGACGATATTCATCACCATAACATTGCTTGCCGACATCTGTCCTGCCGCCGACAAGATCGTGTAGTTTGAAATCGACGACGCGATCATGATGATCGATGTGATCGTACCCTTGAATTTCGGGAACAGATCGTTGACCGTAGCCGTAGCCAGCTGCAATACGCCGCCTGCCGCGAAGAAACCCAAAAGGAACGCGCCGATGTTGCACATCTGCGGTGTCTTGGTCGTATAAACCAAAACCAGCGCCACCAGCGAAACCGCCGGATACAGCAGCAGGAAACGGACGGATTTGATCCGCATCGTAAAGATTGCCGTCAGGATGATCGCGAGGATCGTACCGTTTGCGTACAAAGACTGCATGCCGGACGGATCCGCCACGCCAACTACCTCACTTGCAAAGGTCTGCGCGCAGTTGAGCCAGAGCTGGAATGTCGCCGTACAAGTGAATCCGATTACGATCAGCGCGATGCTCTCCACAGACCACTTTGCGCTCTTGATGTCGTCGATCAGCGAGGACTTCTTGCCGGTATCCGCTTTCTTTTCTTCCACAGGCATCGGCAGGATCATGCTGATGACACCGACTGCCACGATGAAAATTGCCAAAACGGACAGCACGGTCTTTGTATGACCCGCTTCCATTCCCGCCGTCGCAATGATGAAACCGACCAGCATCGGGAGCACCTTTTGTCCGCCTGCGATAAACAGCTTGGTACCCATCGTCGCAAGACCGGTCCGCGGTGCCAAGATCTCGACCTCGGCGGGAATGACGCCGCAGTCTAAGAATGAATTGGCGATACCGCCGCAGATCGCCGCCGCATATGCGACGCCCATGCTCGGTGAGAATGCCAGCCCCATAAAGAAGATCGCATAAGTGATCGTGCCCAGCAGCACCGCGATCTTGCGTCCTAACTTATCAGACAGCGGACCCGCGAAAGGCAGGGCGATCAGCCGCCCGAGCCCGAGTGCCGCGGATACCGTCGTCACAACGCCGATGCTTGCCTCGATATCACTGTACCCCCACTGGGTCACCAGTACCTCTTTGATCGCCTGCTGCCCCAGGATCGCCGCACCGATACCATGAATAAAATAGGTCAGGTACAGAACGATCGAAGTGGGTATAAACTTTGCCTTTGATTGGTTTTCCATGAATATTACACTCCCTCTAACATTACATTTTCGATATAACCATTATGGTCAGTCATAAGAAATGCCAAGCACTTCCTTCATATGATCGATCGGCATATCCTGGCCCGTCCAAAGCTTGAAGCCTGCCGCGCCCTGGAACAGCATCATTCCAAAGCCGTTCATCTTCTTGCAGCCGACCTCTTCCGCCATTTCAAGGAATCTGGTCTTGGGCGGCGCGTACACCGTATCCGCTACGATCAGATCCGGGCGCAGATAAGAGGTATCCGGCAGCCAGGTCTGTCCCTCAAGCGGCTTCATACCCATGCCTGTCGCATTGGTCAAAAGATAGCTGCTTTCGATCTCACGGCGCAGCACATCCTTGTCGTCGAAGTCGTACAATGTCGCCTTGCAGTCGGTCTTTTCGTTGATCTTTCGCACGGTCTCCTCACCGACTTCCCAGAACTTGTCACGGATGTTGAAAATGGAAATCTCCTTGACGCCGTCCAAAGCCGCCTGGATCTCAATCGCCGTTGCGGCGCCGCCGCAGCCCGCGATGGTCATCTTCTTGCCGATCACATCGATGTTGTTGTCCTTTAACGCCATCATAAAGCCCGTGCCGTCGGTGATGTATCCTTTCAGCTTGCCATCTTCATTGACGATCGTATTGACCGCGCCGACCATCTCTGCTGCCTCATCCAACTCATCGAGATACTGTCCGACGACCGTCTTGTTGGGCATCGACACATTCGAGCCCACCAGCTTCAAAGCACGGATTCCCTTGACCGCGTCCTCCAGACTGTCGTTGTCCACCTCAAATGCGAGATACGCATAATCCAGTCCCAGATAAGCAAACGCCTCATTGTGCATCGCCGGTGAGCTGGAGTGACGGATCGGGTACGCCATCAAGCCGATCAGTTCTGTGTGTCCTGTGATTCTTTCTGCCATTTGTCTCTCCTCTCTATAATCTATGAAAGTTTTAAGGTATCCCGATCTTTCCTGCGTCATTCATCGACCGCATAAACAAAATGGCAAGCCATTTTATTTGTCGATGTCTTCCTTAGTCAAAATCGGGGACAGTCTCACTAAGTGGCATAGCCACTAAGTTCGACTAGTCAGTCTAAAAAGTCATATTTCTTTAATACTTCGAGTACATTCCGTCCTTCGGTCGTGCCCTCGATAATCCGGCGCGCCCGCTTGGAATCACCGATATTGTAGATCGCGACATTGGTGTCCGCGTACTCTTTCTCGATATCCTCAAGCACTGGCGTGTTGGCACGCATGCCCAGGCACATAAATCCGTAATCGAACATCACTTCCTCGATCTGGCCTTCCGGATTCTTGACGACAAAACGGTCTGCCTTGACTTCCTGCAGCGCGGTGTTGACCATCTGGCGGACATTGTGCTCCTTCATCTTGGTCTGCGTGTCGCATTTCGTGATCGGATCGACGCCGGCACCGATCGCGGGCATCATCTCAATCATCGTCACATCCGCATTGCGCTCCGTGAAGAATTCCATCACATCCAGGCCTACGGCGCCGCCGCCGACAACCGCTACCTTCTGTCCCGTCATATCGACAGGATACTGATCCATCCGCTGGATCATGCCAAGCACCGT
Source organism: Lachnospiraceae bacterium (assembly GCA_017470735.1). Classification (GTDB taxonomy): domain Bacteria; phylum Bacillota; class Clostridia; order Lachnospirales; family Lachnospiraceae; genus RGIG4930. The sequence continues at coordinate 12,051 of JAFUYB010000033.1, forward strand.
CGCGACCTTTGTGCCGTCCTTGTCCACATAATCATGCAGACCCGTGATCGGAGGCAGTGTCGGTACGGAGCCCGTCGCGTTGACGATAATATCCGGATGGAAGGTCTTTACCAAATCGACCGTCGCCTCGGTATTGGTCAGAATATAAAGATTGTGCAGCTTCTTCGCGCGGTTCGTCAGATATTTCGGGAAATCTTTCATCCGGTTCTTGTCCGGAATATCAGAAATGACCGATGACAGTCCGCCGAGCTTGTCCGATTTCTCAATCAGGAATGTCGTACAGCCGACCTCCGCCGCCGTACACGCCGCTTCCATACCCGCAGTACCTGCGCCGATCACGACGACATTGCACTGCTTCTTGACCTTCCACTTCTTGTAGACCTCTTCCTCATTGACGGAAGGGTTGACCGTACAGCGGATCGGCTTGTTGAGACCGATGCGGTTGCCCGCGCAGCCGACATTACAGGAGATACATTTGCGGATCATATCCTCCTGCCCGAATTCGACCTTGTTGACCCATTCCGGATCCGCGATCAGGCCGCGTCCCATACCGATCAGATCCGCGTCGCCCCTGGCGAGAATGTCCTCCGCTACCTGCGGGTCACGGATATTGCCGACCGTGATAACCGGCTTGTTGTAGGTTTCTTTTACCTTTTTTGCCATGTAGGAACGCCAGCCGTCCTTCATGTAATTCGCGTCGATCTGGTACTGGATCGACCAGTTCAGCGCTGCCGACACATCAAAGACATCGACTTCTTCCTGGAAATATTTCAGATATTCGATACAGTCGTCCAAGGTATTGCCGCCCTCGATCATCTCATCCGCGCTGATACGCACGAAAATCGGGAAGAACGGTCCGACCTGCTTTCTGACTTCCTCAATGACCATCTTCGGGAATCGGGCGCGGTTCTCCGCGGAGCCGCCGAACTCATCCGTCCGCTTGTTCATCAGAGGTGATAAAAACTGGCTCAACAGATACGAATGCCCCGCATGGATCTCCACCGCGTCAAAGCCTGCGATCACGGCACGCTTCGCCGCCTCACCGTATTTTTTGACGATGGTCATGATCTCGTCCTTTTCCAGCGGGCGGGGCGTCTCACCGCCGTCCTTGGAAGGCACATCCGATGAGGATACCGGCTGCATGCCTGTCCGCGAGGACATCGCTGACGCGCCTGCGTGGTTGATCTGTACCGCGATGCAGGTGTCATGCTTGTGGATCGTCTCGGTCAGCTTGACCAGGCGCGGAATGTAATTGTCCGCATCCAGGCGAAGCTGTGTCGTGCCGTTGGAACCTGAAGGCCAGTCCACGCAGACATTTTCCACGATCAGAAGCCCTGTGCCTCCCTTCGCGCGCATCTCATAATAATTGATGTGCAGGAAGCTCATCTCGCCGCTCTGCTCGCCGTAATTCGTCCCCATCGGCGTCATGACGATACGGTTCTTCGCCGTCATCCGCCGCACTGTGAACGGTTCGAAAATGTGTGGATACTTAGATTTCATACCTTTCCCCCTTCTAAATGCACTAATGTATCTCTCATGCTTTCCCCAAAAGCATCAAAACCACTTTAGCAAAATGCAATGATTGTGTCAAGAATCAGTCCCTCATCGTTTGTGTCAAGTACTCGTTGCCCGTATCCCTTATTATTTTGCTTTTGTTGATAACTTCCTGCTTAAAATGGCGGGTGTATGGAAATCAATTTCGATACACCGGGTCCTTTAGAACCCTCTGCACCCGACTTAGCGTGCA
>JAFUYB010000034.1 GCA_017470735.1 Lachnospiraceae bacterium
GGTGAAATGGGAAATGTGAGGTTATAATAACCATATCAGTATCGGTGCAAGGAAGATTTTGTATTCTAAAAAACGACATAAAGAGCTGATATACATTAAAGCAGAGGCTTGATATTATACGAGGAGGACACCCCATGACACCAATCCAGACACCCCCGAGAATAAACAGCACAAACATCCTCTCCGGCATTGACACGGACGGCCGCTACACCGTCCATGCTGGGCGGAAAGGACAGACATACCATGTACTCCCGGCAAACCCGCCAAGCCCGGATGAGATAAAGGAACTGAGGGAGAAAGCAAACCTTTCCCAGAGGGAGTTCGCGGATGCCATCGGGGTATCGGTATCGGCAGTGTCTTCGTGGGAAAATGGGAAAAAGACGCCGGATGGTCTTGCCTGCCGGTATCTGGACATACTCGAAAGGGATGGCGGACTGATCGGGCGGTACATAGAGACGGAAGTGTAAAAGTGGAAGGAAAAGGAAACGGCAACAGATTGAAGCGGAAGCAGATATAACAAAAGACAGCGTAGATTTTTTGGAGGAAGCATGATTCCAAGCACCGAGCCATACATCCAGGTGATGAATAAAAAGACAGTATACCGGTTCCTTCCCATGCGGCGGTATTCCGCGGATGAGGTGAAGCATATCCGCCAGTCCTGTGACATGACGCAGCGGGCGTTTGCGGATGTTTTCGGCATTTCCGTCAAGACCCTTGAGGCGTGGGAGCAAGGGATCAACACGCCGGGCAGCGCGGCGGCAAGACTGCTTGACCTGATTGGATATGATTACGGATTTGCGGCAACGGTGGCGAAGCAGCCTTTAAAAGAATATAACGGCCAAACGGTCAAGGCAGTCCGGAAAACCCTTGGCCTGCCACGGGAACTGTTCGCATTGGCGATCGGGGTGTCAGAGACCGCCTGCGGGAGCTGGGAGCAGAACAAGAGCACGCCGAACGGTCCGGCATCGAGGTTACTGTGGTTGTTGGAGAAAGAACCGGATATGTTGGAGCTACTGATGGAAAAGAATGGCATGAATGCATGACCCACGGATAGTTTATATATCTGTGGGTCGTGTTTATTTTACAGCGACATTTTTCGCCATTTTGTGATATACTAACAATTGTTTACCGTTTGCGAAAAAGAGCGGCTGAAGGTTTTTGGAAAGGAGAAAAGGTATGGCAGAATATTTTGATCTGAGCGGGCAGGTGGCGATCGTGACGGGATGTTCGACGGGGCTGGGCGTGCAGATGGCGCACGCGCTCGCGAAGCAGGGAGCGAACATCGTGCCCGTTGCCAGGCGGCAGGAGCTTATTGAAGAGGTCGCGGCGGATATCCATGAGAAATATGGCGTCGAGACATTTCCGGTGAGATGTGACATCACCAGCACGGAAATGGTTGAGGAAACCGTGAAAAAGGTGATGGACCATTTCGGGCGGATCGACATTCTGATCAACAATGCGGGGACGGGCGCTGTGGCGCCGGCAGAGGATATTACGGATGACCAGTTTTCCAATGAACTGAATATTGATCTGTTCGGCACCTTCAAGATGGCGCGTGCGGCTGCGAAGCAGGCGATGATCCCGGCAAAGTACGGCCGTATCATCAACATTGCTTCCATGTATGGTCTCGTCGGAAATAAGATTGCGCCGGCGTCGCCTTATCATGCGGCAAAGGGCGGGGTGGTGAACCTGACGCGGGCGCTTGCCTGTGAGTGGGGCAAATATAATATTACCGTAAATTCGATCTGCCCGGGATATTTCTGGACGCCGCTGACGAAGGATACATTGGAGACCGAGGACTTTAAAGCCTACGCGAAGGGGGCGATCCCGGTAGAACGCTACGGATTGGAGGGTGAGCTGGATTCGGCGGCGATCTTCCTTTCGGCGAGGGAATCCAGCTATGTAAACGGGATCATGGTTCCGGTAGACGGCGGATACACGGCGATGTAAAATGCCGTTCTTTTTGGGGGAAATGATAACAAGCACATATAAAGGAGGAAAAATGAGTTTACCGAAAGATTTTTTATGGGGCGGAGCAGTAGCGGCACACCAGCTTGAGGGAGGCTGGAATGAAGACGGGCGAGGACCTTCCGTGTCGGATGTGATGACGGGCGGGTCGAATAAGGTAAAGCGCCGCATCACGGACGGCGTGGTCGAGGGTGAATATTACCCGAACCACAAGGGGATTGATTTCTTCCATACTTACAAGGAAGATATCGCGCTGTTCGCGGAGCTGGGATTCAAGTGCTTCCGTACATCGATTTCCTGGAGCCGCATCTTTCCGAAGGGCGACGAAACGGAGCCGAATGAAAAAGGCCTGCAGTTCTACGATGACATGTTTGACGAGATGCTGAAATACAATATCGAGCCGGTGATTACGCTGTCGCATTTTGAGATGCCGTACTATCTGACGCAGGAGTACGGCGGGTGGACGAACCGCAGGCTGGTAGATTTCTTTGTGCGCTACGCCGAGACGGTCATGACGCGCTACAAAGACAAGGTCAAATATTGGATGACTTTTAACGAGATCAACAACCAGTCTAACACGGCGCTCGATATTTTCGGGTGGACGAATTCGGGCATCCGTTACTCGCAGCTTGACAATCCGAAGCAGGCAATGTACCAGGCGGCGCACCACGAGCTGCTGGCATCGGCGCTGACTGTGAAAAAAGGGCATGAGATCAATCCGGATTTCATGATCGGCTGCATGATCGCGATGGTGCCGTATTATCCGTATTCCTGCAACCCGGACGATGTGCTGTTTGCCAACGAGAAGAACCATGAGAAATACTTGTTCTCTGATGTCCATGTAAGAGGGCATTACCCGAGATATGCATTAAAGGAATGGGAACGCAACGGCAACGGACCGAAGATGGAGCCCGGCGACGACGAGATTCTGGCTGAAGGCAAAGTGGATTACATCGGATTTTCTTATTATATGTCACAGACCGTCAAGGCGGGTGCCGAAAGTGACGGCAACAATGTCGCGGCAGGCGCGGGAACCGTGGAGAATCCGTACATTAAGGTGTCAGACTGGGGATGGGGCATTGATCCCGTCGGACTGAGGTATACGCTGAATGCGCTGTATGAGCGTTACGAGCTGCCGATGTTCATCGTGGAGAACGGTCTTGGGGCGTTTGACAAGCTGGAGGACGACAAGACATGCGACGATTCTTACCGCATTGAATATCTGGGTTCCCATATCAGAGAAATGAAGAAGGCGGTCGAAGAAGACGGCGTGGAGCTGATGGGGTATACGCCGTGGGGCTGCATCGATGTGGTGTCCTTCACGACGGGCGAGTACGCGAAGCGGTATGGATTTATCTATGTTGACATAAACGACGGCGGGGACGGCAGTGGTGAGCGTTATAAGAAAAAGTCCTTTGCCTGGTACCAGAATGTCATCGCAACAAACGGTGAGGAAATATAAGCCGGTATAAAGTACGAGATGAAAGAAACCATCATTTTAGCGAGTAATTCTCCCAGAAGGAGTCAGCTATTAAAACAGATCGGGGTGGATTTTGTTGTTGACGCCCCGGATGTCGATGAGACACTGGAGGAAAGTGATCCTGTCAAAACGGTCAAGGCTTTGTCGGAAAGAAAGGCTCTTGCGGTTGCAAAACGGCGTGAAGACCGGTGGGTTCTGGGCGCGGATACCGTCGTGTATTATGACGGGGAGATTCTTGGGAAGCCGTCCGACCCGCAGGAGGCATACGACATGCTTTGTATGCTGTCCGGGCGAAGGCATGAAGTCATAACGGGCGTTACGCTGCTGCGTGGCGGGGACGGCAAAGCGGAAAAAATACAGTTTGCGGAAACGACGGCGGTCTGGATGTACCAGCATTACAAGGATGTGATCAGGCAGTACATCAGATCCGGAGAGCCGATGGACAAGGCGGGAGCTTACGGCATTCAGGGTCTTGGGGCTATTTTGGTTGAGAAAATCGAGGGTGATTATAATAATGTCGTCGGGCTTCCGATTGCGAGGCTGTATATGGAAATGACCAGGGCGGGGATTGTCTGAAGGTGTCAATCGCAAATATTACCAAATACTATATATTGATTTTGTGATATATTTTGTGGTATATCTTGTGGAAACTGTGTTATACTTGACAAAGTGCGCAGGGGAGAAAAAGGAGGAGAATGATGCACTTAAATATGACACTGTGGAGCCGCGACTGGGAGCATTTGTACAATGCAAAGGATCTGACGGACGGGGAACTGCTGGAGTATCTTCGCTGGATGGCGTGCAATCGCCCGGCAGAATACGCAAAGCTGATGACCTCGTTCCTGCAGAAGCAGGAGCGGGAGATGTCTGCAACGGTAATGTGATCATCAAAACAAGGGGGGGAGAATACATGACCGTGGAAAAGAGGGAGTTCGCCAAAGTGCTGGGGCTTTTTGTCAAAGAAACGGACAGTCCCGTGGCGGAGCAGGACAAGCGGACGGCAATGCGTTATCTGATGAGCGGCGCCGCGATACCGCAGACGCTTTTGTACCGTTTGGAACGGTACCAGAAACACTGAAAGGGCAGGGCATCCACATGGTAGTGGGTGCCCTATTTTACCTCATGGGAAAGTGCTTTGCGTTTGCGCAGGGAATTCCGCAAGCGGAATTCTATTTTATGAAAGGCATAGAGGATGAATTGCGAAGAATGCGCATATTACACATATGACGAGGATGACGATTGCTGGTACTGTACCGCCGATATGGACGAGGACGATTATGCCCGCATGATGAGCGGTACAAGAACGGGATGTTCTTATTTCCGGGGAGGCGACGAATACGCAATTGTAAAGCATCAGATGTGACGGATGAAAACGACGGATTGGGTCCGGATGTGCTGTTTCCGGGAAAAGACGGAAATGGCGGCATAAAAGACCGAAAGAGGGCAGAAATGAATATACGGCCGCATCATTTCTTGTGCGTTCAAAATTACGCAGGGCATGGTTACGACAAAAATTTCACAGAGCATATGGACGGTATAGTTTCTGCGCTTTCGCATGAAACGGATATCGTCATACAAGAGGGATGCGATGACATATGCGCTGGATGTCCGAACAACATAGACGGTGTCTGCGCGTCAGCCGAAAAGGTGGACCGCATGGACGGGGAGGTTTTGGAAGCGCTCGGCCTTGGTTATGGCAATAAAAAGAAGTGGAATGAAATCAGGCAATCTGCCATCGACCGGATCTTTACGACGCGTCTTTTTGACAAGATATGTCATGACTGTCAATGGTATGGGATTTGTGAACATATAACGGAAAGGTGAAAATAGAGGAATATACCATGTCTCACTCATACAGCCCCGATGCCACCGCGTCATACGCGACCTGAATCTTGTGCGCCGTAATGCCGATATGGCGAAAGAAATGCAGTATAGTTCATTTTTGCCATAGATCGGAGTAGCGGAAGTGAATCAGATGCGATATGAACCCATCGAAAATATGTCTTTGCAGAAATTAAATGCTTTGGTTTCCGAAAAGGAGGAAAAGAATGGCATACTTTGAAAAAGAGATCAAGAAGCTTGGCTTTGGGCTGATGCGCTTGCCGCAGGAGGATGGCGCGATCGACATTGAGCAGACAAAAGAAATGGTGGATCTGTTCATGGATGCAGGATTCACCTATTTTGACACGGCCTGGGCATATCCCGGATCAGAAGACGCGATACGGCAGGCTTTGGTTGAGCGCTATCCCAGAGAGAGCTTTCAGCTGGCAACGAAAAACGCCGCCTGGATCAACTGCAAGAGCAGAGAGGATGCCATCGAACAGTTTGAGACATCCTTGAAGCAGACGGGCGCAGGATATATTGACAACTATCTGCTGCACAATCTTGGCGAAGGGCGTACGCATTTCTTTGACGATTTTGATATGTGGGAGTTTGTGAAAGAAAAGAAAGCCGAGGGGAAGATCCGGCACTACGGGTTCTCCTTCCATTCCACGCCGGAGGAGCTTGAGGAAATCCTAAAGGCGCATCCAGATGCGGAGTTCGTCCAGTTACAGATCAATTATGCGGACTGGGAGAATCCGGCGATTCAGTCTAAGGGTGTTTATGAAATGGCCCGGAAGTACAACAAGCCAGTCATTATCATGGAGCCGTTAAAGGGCGGGCTTTTGGCCAATCCTCCGGAAGCCGTGGAAGCGGTCGTAAAGGAGGCAGAACCCGGGATGTCGCCGGCATCGTGGGGAATCCGTTTTGCCGCGGATCTGGATGGAGTTCTTGCCGTCTTATCCGGGATGAACTGGTTGGCGTTGCGGAATTGTTCGGGCAGGAAAAAGCGTAAGCGGATACGGCCGCAAGCTCCGCAATGCCCCGGTAGACTTTGGCAAGCTGTTTAGGATCGATCGGAGGCAGGCCTTTATTATTTTTTCCTGACCGCGTTTGTGGAAAAAGAGAAATACGAAGGCAGATGCCTCGACTGCGTGTATTCAAAAAGCGTGCCGTCCCCGTCATAGGTGGTGCTGGTGATGACGGCGAGACAGTTGTAATCACGGGTGGACAGATTAAGATATTTTTTATCCAAAGCCGTTATCTTTTCTACCGTAATAACACGCTTGGAGTTGATAATCCTCACCCCCAGAGTGTTTTCCAGATAATCATAAATTGACACACCGGCGATCTCCCCGGTAAGCCCTTCGGCCACACTTTTTAAGAAATAATTGTGGTTGAATATAAGGGGCTTGCCGTCTATCACATGGACGCGCTGGATATAATACACGTCCTCCCCCTCGGGGAATCCTGACTTTTCGGCAAGTTCCTTATCGACGGTGCATTCCTCAAAGTGGACGACTGTAGTCTCATAGGTCAGATGATTTCGGATGGAGGCCTCCCGGAAGGTCTCGATCTCATTGGAAAAAAATGAGACGGTATTCTCCGGTTCAAAGATACAGCGCACGCCTTTTCCCTGCATGGCCTGAACATATCCAATGTCAATCAGCCCGGCAATTGCACGCCGTACAGTGTTTCTGGAACAGTCGAATTCTGTTTTTAATTCATTTTCTGACGGAAGCAGCTGCCCAAAGGGGTAGGTCTGCTCTTCGATTCTGTCCTTTATCGTATTATATATATCCTGATAGCGTGCCTTTGGCATGATACATTCCCCTCAACTTATTCCTATGATCTGAACAACTTAAAATCCATTATATGTCATAAAAACGGACAAGTCAACGCTTGTTTGAACAAATTTTAAAATAACGCTTGACATGTTTAAACAAGCGTGGCATAATATAATCACAAGATGTTTAAACAAGACGATTCAAATGACTGCAGCATGAACAATCGCCTTGTTTCCAATGAAAGGTTAGGAGGTTTTACGATGGGGAAGTACACAGAAGACTCCAAAGAGATGCTAAAACTCATCGGAGGAAGAGAGAACATAGCTGCAGTTTCGCACTGCGTCACGAGAATGCGGTTTGTATTAAATGATCCGAAGATTGCGGATGTTCCGGGGCTTGAGAAAATGAAAGTGGTCAAAGGAACCTTCACTCAGGCTGGGCAGTTTCAGGTCATCATCGGCAATACGGTAGCGGATTTTTATGACGATTTTACAGAAGTAGCAGGGGTGTCCGGCGTGTCCAAGGACCAGGTCAAGAACATGTCCAAGCAGAACCAGAATCCCCTGCAACGACTGATGACAGCGATCGCGGAGATTTTTGCTCCGTTGATTCCGGCGTTGATTACCGGCGGTTTGATTTTGGGATTCAGAAATGTAATCGGCGATATCGACATCAATTCCGCTGTGGACGGCATGCAGGCGATTAAAGATATCAACCAGTTTTGGAGCGGGATGTACGACTTCCTGTGGCTGATCGGTGAGGCGGTATTCCATGTAGGCATTCCTGTCGGTATCTGCTGGTCGGTGATGAAGAAAATGGGCGGCACAGAAATCCTTGGCATCATTCTCGGTATTACGCTGGTATCCGGTCAGCTCTTAAATGCGTACGCAGTAGCTTCTACGGCAGCGGCCGACATTCCGGTATGGGATTTCGGTTTTGCAAAGGTGGCAATGATCGGTTATCAGGCGCAGGTCATTCCGGCAATATTGGCGGCATTTGCCCTTGTGTATCTGGAGAGATTCTTTAAGAAAATCGTTCCGACAGTACTGTCGATGATACTGGTTCCGTTCTGCAGCTTGCTGTTCGCGGTTATGGCGGCACACTTTGTATTAGGACCTATCGGCTGGAAGGTCGGCTCCGCCATCTCGGCAGTTGTTTACGCAGGCATCACAGGTTCCTTTAGGGTGGTATTCGGCGCATTGTTTGGCTTCTTCTATGCACCGCTGGTAATCACAGGACTGCATCATATGACAAACGCAATCGACACACAGCTCGTAGCGGACTTCGGCGGTACGATGCTCTGGCCGATGATCGCGCTTTCCAATATCGCACAGGGTTCCGCGGTTCTTGGCATGATGTACCTGCAGCGCAAGGATGCTGAAAAACAGGAAGTAAATGTACCTTCAGGAATCTCTTGTTACTTAGGCGTTACAGAGCCTGCAATGTTCGGTGTCAACTTGAAATATGTGTTCCCCTTCATCTGCGGCATGATCGGTTCATCCGTGGCAGGCGTCTTTTCAACGGCGATGCGCTGCACGGCGAACTCCATCGGCGTCGGCGGGCTTCCGGGAATCCTCTCCATGCAGTCACAGTCGATGCTTCCGTATCTGCTCTGCATGGGCGTGGCAGTGGTCATTCCTTTTATACTGACAGTCGTTGTAGGCAAAACAAGAGGCATCGATAAAGAGGCAGAAGCGGCAAGTGTTCTTCAGGAAAAGGATGTTTTGGCAGAGGAAGCTTTAGCAACAGAAAATGTAGATACGATCCTAGCGCCTGTTTCCGGCGAAGTGATCAGCGTGGAGGATATCAATGACGGTGTATTTTCCAGCAAGGCATTAGGTGACGGAGTGGGAATCATCCCGGATGACGGTGTGATCGTAGCGCCTTGTGCGGCAAAGGTGACGACATTGATTGAGGATTCGAAGCATGCGGTAGGTCTGGCGCTTGGAAATGGCATGGAGCTTCTGATCCATGTCGGGCTTGATACGGTTGATATGAAAGGTGTGGGCTTTGAATACAAGGTCGGGTTGAATGATGTGGTAAAGGCGGGCGATCCGCTGATCATCTTTGACAGGAATGAAATAAAGAAAGCAGGCCATCCCGACACGGTAGTATTCGTGGTAACGGATGACGCAGGCAATAACATAAAGATGCATACCGGAAACAGCGCAGAGGCTGCGAGGGATGCCGTGATGACAATCGAATAAGAAATCCGAAAATAACAGATGAAACCCGCCAATGCTACGAAAGAACGCAGTACTGGCGGGTAAATCTAAAACATGAAAAGGGGAAATTATGTTGAATGTAAAAGATAAAGTGGTATATCAAATTTATCCCAGGTCATTTATGGACTCAAACGGAGACGGTTTCGGTGACTTAAAGGGCGTGACCATGAAGCTGGATTATCTGCAGAAATTGGGTGTGGACTATCTGTGGCTGACACCGTTTTTCGTGTCGCCCCAGGTGGACAACGGTTATGATGTGGCGGATTACCGTAATATAGACCCCAGATTTGGCACTATGGCAGACTTTGAGGAGCTGGCAAAAGAAGCAAAAAGGCGTGGTATGGGAATCATGCTCGACATGGTATTCAATCACACCTCCACGGAGCATGATTGGTTTAAGCGGGCGCTTTCCGGTGACAAAGAGTATATGGATTATTATATATTCAAGGACTCACCATCTGATATGCCGCCGACGAACTGGGAATCGAAATTCGGCGGCAATGCTTGGGAGTATGTACCGGCACTTGGAAAGTGGTATCTGCATCTTTTTGATAAGAAACAGGCGGATTTGAATTGGGAGAATCCGAAGGTAAGAGAGGAATTAAAGGAAATCTTATGCTTTTGGAAGAATAAGGGTGTCAGCGGTTTCAGGTTTGATGTGGTTAATCTGATTTCAAAGGCAGACTATGAGAATGATAATGAGGGTGACGGGCGCTCGCATTACACTGACGGCCCGAGGGTTCATGAGTACCTGAAGGAGCTGGTAGGAGATGCGGGAATTGAGGATATGATTACGGTAGGAGAAATGTCCTCCACATCTCTCGATAACTGTATCCGTTATTCAGGGGAGAGCGAGCACGAGCTTTCTATGGTGTTTCATTTTCAGCATTTAAAGGTGGATTACAAGGATGGTGATAAATGGTCGTTGATGCCTGCAGATCTGAAGGCTCTTGGAAAATTCTTTGCGGACTGGCAGGAAGGAATGCAAGGCGCGAATGCATGGGACGCTCTTTTCTGGGACAATCACGACCAGCCGAGGGCTCTGTCGCGTTTTGGTGATGATGGCAAATTCCGGGACAAATCCGCAAAGCTGTTAGCCGGAATTATCCACCTGATGCGAGGAACGCCCTACATCTATCAGGGGGATGAGATCGGCATGACCAATACTCATTTCCATGACATCACCAGGTATCGGGATGTGGAAAGTAAAAACTATTATGAAATATTGCAGGAGAGAGGCTTATCGGAGGAAGAGGCGATCACAGTCATTGATGAGAGGAGCCGTGACAACGGCCGTACCCCCATGCAGTGGACGGCAGAAGCCAATGCGGGATTTACTGCAGGAACGCCCTGGATTGAAGTGGTGAACAACTTCGGCAGGATCAATGCGGCATCGCAGATTGAGGAGGAAAACAGCATATTCTCCTTTTATAAAGAATTGATTTCTTTGCGCAAGAGTCATAAAATCATATCCGATGGCACCATTTCATTTGACAGGAATATGCCGGAGGGCATCATTTCCTATACCAGAGAGTATGAGGGAAAGACGCTTACAGTATGGGGCAATATGACGGAGAATGAGATACAGGCAGAGTGCAAGGGTGGCGTAGATCGCGGGGACATCCTGATTGCCAATTATGAAGACGCACCTTATACTAAGGATGATACGATCGCATTGCGTCCATATGAATTGGTGGCGGTTTTGGACAAATAATGAAAAGGAGAGGCAGCGCAAATCCGCCATTTATGATGCGCCAGACGGACTATCTGGAGAAGCAGAATGGCGACTGGAAAGTAGGTTGTTAGGCGTATGATTGAAAAAGGCAGATTAGAGGCATTTACGGATGCGATTATAGCGATTGCAGCCACAATAATGGTATTGGAACTTGCGGCGCCGGATGAGGTAAGTGTGGCTGCGTTGCTTTCGCAGTGGTCTGTTCTGGTGGCCTACATTATCAGCTTTTCCATGATCTATATCGTCTGGTTGAATCATTACAGAGCTTTAAAAAAGGTGGAAGCGATAAGCGTCAAGGTTTTCTTTATCAATGGAATATGGCTGTTTTTCCTGACGCTTGTGCCATTCGCCACAGCATGGGTCGGAAAACATCCGGACGATACGCTGCCGGAAGCATTGTATGTGGCAGTATTGTTTTTGTGGTCGCTGATGTATCAGATATTGGATAATCAGCTTGTAAAAGAGAATCCGCAAATTGAGCTTGACAGCACTAATGGGATAAAACTGCGGGCTGCAATGTACCTCGGCTATCTTTTGGCATTTGTATTGTCATTCATAAAGCCGGTATTGTGTATGGTTGTCATCATAGTGGTACTCGTTATCATCACTGTTCACTTTCTGAGCATAAAGAAAGCAGCAAGAAAATAAATTACTAATATTGCTCCGGATATAAATTCATATCAAGCAGAGTCAACAGATTTAAAGAAGCATAAGGGTAAATATCTGTCAATGAATACCGGGTATTTTGGACAAATTTTTCATTTTTAATTGCTGATATGGATTTGAAAATGAGAAAAAAGTTCAAAGTAGTGATATTATATTTACATTCATTAGCGGGTGTATTATGTTAGCAGAAACGGAGAGAGTTTTTCAGAAAATAACAGGAGGGTAACAGGCATGATCAAGACAATTCTGCTGGATATCGACGGAACACTGACCAATGACAAAAAGGTGATTACGCCGAAGACAAAAGAGGCGCTTCTGGCGGCGCAGGAAAAGGGCGTGCGTCTGGCTCTGGCAAGCGGCCGTCCTGATATGGGACTGTATAAGTGGGCGAAGGAGCTTGAGATGGATACGCATCACGGCATCTTTATCTGCTACAACGGCGCGAAAGTGGTGGACTGCGAAAGCGGGGAAGAGCTCTTTTCCCAGAGCCTGTCAAGAGACGAGGCAAGGGCGGTGCTTACGCATTTGAAACAATTTGAGATCACGCCGATCATTGCCCGTGGTGAATACATGCATACGACAAATGTGTTCGGCTGCACGATCGATTATAAGGGTGCGCCCTTTAATGTGGTGGAGTATGAATCGCGCGGAAATAATTACATTCTCTGCGAGCATAAAGATCTGGCTGAGTGGGTGGATTTCCCTGTGGAAAAGATTTTGACTGCTGCATCGCCTGAATATCTGCGGGCGAATTACGAAGAAATGCAAAAGCCGTTTAAAGACGGTTTGAGCTGCATGTTTACCGGGGATTTTTATTTCGAGTACACGGCGCAGGGAGTCAACAAGGCAAAGGCTATCGAAGCAGCTTATACAAAGCTGGGCATCACAAAGGAAGAAATGATCGCCTACGGAGATGCGGAAAATGACCTGCCCATGCTTACCTATGTGGGGTGCGGCGTGGCAATGGGCAATGCAGTCGATGCGGTCAAGGCTGCGGCAGATGAAGTGACGCTAGACAACAACAGCGACGGGATTGCTGTATCGCTTGAGAAGCATGGGCTTATATAGTATTCATATTAAGATGAAGTTGAACCAGAGTATCAAAGAATTGCATTCGAGCAATGTTGCGTTGTTATTGGCAATCATATGAAACAGCATGGAATGTTGTAGGTCATAGGTGCTTAAGTTGAAATGGAGTGAGAGACTAAGATGGAAAAAGGCTTTGACCTTTCACAATTTGATGAATACAGAGAAGATAACAGAAGAGAAGTGAAAAAAGCAAATGGTGGATTGCCGATTTCTCTTTGGGATACATACTCTGCTTTTGCCAATTGCTATGGTGGCGTGATTATTCTTGGCGTCAAAGAGGAAAAAGACGGAAGTTGGAAAACCACTGGGCTCCAAAATGCTTCCAAGCTTCGCAAGGAGTTCTGGGATGCCATCAATAATCCCCAAAAGGTGAATATTAATCTTCTGTCGGAAGATGACATAGAGACATATGAAGTGGACGGGGATGTCATTTTGGTTATTTATGTGCCTATGGCAAAGCGTGAACAGAAACCTGTGTATACCAATAATGATATTTTCAATGGTACATTCCGGCGTAATTTTGAAGGAGATTATCATTGTACCAGATTACAAGTAAAGACCATGCTCCGTGATCAGACAGAGAGGACCGTGGATATGGAAGTACTGGATAAGGTGCCTATAGAAGATCTGAATTATGATACCATTCACGGATATCGTAATAGCCACCGCACGTTAAAAGAGGGGCATCCATTTGAACGATTGAGTGATCATGAATATTTGCGAAGCATCGGTGCGGCAGCCGTTTCTGATGAAGATGGACAGTTGCATCCAACGACAGCAGGTATGTTGATGTTTGGGGATGAGTACAACATTGTGAGACATTTCCCGGAGTACTTTCTGGATTATAGAGAAGAATTGGATCCAACTACTCGTTGGAGTGACCGATTACAATCAAGCTCAGGTGAATGGTCCGGAAATGTTTGTGATTTTTATTTTAGGGTTTACAACAAAATCATAAAGGATATTAAGGTGCCGTTCAAGATGTCTGGCGGTGAGCGTGTGGATGATACGCCAGTACACGAGGCGCTTCGTGAAGCCTTGGCGAATTGCTTAATCAATGCAGATTATCATGGTTTGCGTGGTGTAGTAATCCGTAAAGAGCCGGACAAGCTTGTGCTTGCAAATCCCGGTTATGTCAGAACTGGTAAAAAACAGATGCGTCGTGGCGGTGAATCTGATCCTCGAAACAAGGCTCTTATGAAAATGTTCAATCTTATTAACATTGGTGAACGTGCCGGAAGCGGTGTGCCCAATATATTTAATGTTTGGGCAGATGAAGGATGGGAAGAACCGGTGATTGAAGAAAGATTTGATCCGGACAGAACGGTGCTTTCGCTTCCTTTTGTAAAAAGCGGCGATAAAAAAACGGCGATAAAAAGCGGCGATAAAAAAACGGCGATAAAAAGCGGCGATAAGAAAGTGACAAAAAAGACTCAGATGCAATATGATAAAGTCCTCGAATTTATGGAAGAAGGAAAAGAGTATAGCATTTGGGATTTTTGTGAATTATTAAATTTGAAAGAAAGCCGTACTAAGGATATATTGAAAGGGCTTTCTGAGTACATTGAAATAGTTGGCAGTAACAGAGATAGACGATATAAAAAGAAAGAATAAAGTGGTTGATTCATTTTCAACGTATATTATATGTAGCGAGGGTTTTGGGTAGTATTATAACGAAGAGAGTTTTATCAGAAAATGACCGGAGGGTGACAGTCATGATCAAGACATTTCTGCCGGTTATTGACATCACACCGATCATTGCTCGCGGTGAATACATGCACACGACAAATGTATTCGGCGGCACGATCGATTATAAGGGTGCGCCCTTTAATGTGGTGGAGTATGAATGTTCTTGAGGTGCATAATAATAAACTGTAAGGTATATGGTCGAAAAATATGCATAAATAGCAAGATATATAGTCGAAAAATATGCATAATCCGAGCGAGACATGGTCGAAAAATATGCATAAATATTGACAGCCATCCTCCGGGCACCTATAATTGGGCGTGCGGAGGATATTTTATGTTAAAGAGGAAAATATACAATCAAATGCTCGTATGGAGCCGAGAGAAATCAAAGGAATGTCTTTTGGTCAAAGGGGCGAGGCAGGTAGGAAAGACAACTACAGTACGAGAGCTTGGGAAAAGGGAATACGATTCTTTTATTGAGATTAATTTTCTGCAGCATCCTGACTACAGGGAGATTTTCAGGGGCTCCCTTGCCGCTGAAGATATTCTCAAGAGGATGTCGGCAGTAATCCCCGGTGTGACAATGATTCCACACAAGACACTCATATTTCTTGATGAGATACAAAAATGTGCAGCGGCCCGAACGGCATTGAAATTTTTTGCGGAGGACAATAGGTATGATGTTATTGCTTCGGGGTCTCTGCTGGGACTGCATTACGGTGCGGATGCCGATCCGGATGTAACCGAGGTGGAGTCGGTTCCGGTAGGATTTGAACGGTCGATGATCATGTATTCCATGGATTTTGAAGAATTTCTATGGGCATTGGGATATGATTCCGATGCAATAGCGACGCTTCGGGGGTATTTTGACGAAAGACGGACGGTTCCTGCCATCCTTAACGATAAGTATGAGGCGCTGCTTAGAGAGTACATAGTGGTTGGCGGGATGCCAGAGGTAGTCAATGATTTCGCGGAACATCAGGATTTTTCAAGGGTTCAGCAGGCACAAGAAAAGATCATTGAATCTTATGATGATGATATTTCAAATCATGCAAAAGGAGCAGAAAAAGTCAAGGTAAGAGCGTGTTATCGCACCATTCCGAGCCAACTCGCAAGGGAGAATAAGAAATTCAAATATTCCCAGGTGGAGAAAAAGGCTACAGCCAGAAAGTTCGGTGACAGTATTGAATGGCTCAGGGATTCTAACATGGTTCATGTATGCAACAATGTTTACGAACCATACCTGCCTCTGGCTGCTAACATAAAAGAAAATGAGTTTAAGCTGTATATGAATGACAGCGGCCTTTTGATGGCGCTGTATGGCATGCAGACCAAGCTTGCCGTTTTAAATAATACAATAAAGGGCAATGCAAAGGGCGGCATATATGAGAATGTTGTCTCGGATATACTTACAAAGCTCGGATACAGACTGTGCTATTATAAGAAAAGTGACAGCACACAGGAGATTGAATTTTTAATTGAAAAGGACGGAGAAGTAGTTCCGGTAGAGGTCAAAGCGGGCAACAGGGCAAGTGAGTCGCTGAATAATTTTATACAGACTTATGATCCGGCGGCAGCTATAAAGCTTATAGACGGCAATATAGGCACAAGCGGCGGCAAGCTTACCTTGCCGCATTATATGGCGATGTTTTTGTAAACTCTTTTCTAAAAAGGCTTGACAAAAGGAGATAATAAAGTATAATGTTAGTCGTAGCTAACAAACATGCCGTCTTTAAGGCGGCATAAAAAATGGAATTAAAGTTAGTTATCGCTAACAAACAGGCTTTTAGAAAGGATGTTAAAATGGGCAAAGTGGCAGTTGTTTTTTGGAGCGGTACGGGAAACACACAAACGATGGCAGATGCCGTTGAATCGGGAGCAAAGGGGGACAGGTGGAATAACACCTACCAGACCATTATCAGAGATCACTTTCTATGACGTGTATAAAGCCGTGGATCCGATAGAGGACGATGAATTATTCCATTTTCATGAGAATCCGAATCCGGATTGTCCGGTAGGGCGCAACATCCATAATCTTCTGAATGACAAGTTAGATGCGATACAGAAGGCTATGGAGGATGAGATGAAAAAGTACACGATAGAAGACCTTCATAAAGGAATGGAAAACCTTCTGGAAAAAGAGGCGTAAGATGAGACTCCGGAGCTTATTTGATTAAATCCGGCTTTGCGAGGCCGGATTTTTCGCTTGGAAAGAAATATTTGAGGAATGCGTATAATGGGGAAAAGGACGCCGGAGCAATACAAAAGGCTTACGATCAGTGAGTTTACAAAGGCGGCAGAGATATATGAGACGGATCATGCAGGGATTTATAAAATATGTAAGGATGACTATCCCTATATTGAAGCTGAGCTCTCATGTATCGAGTACCGGGATCTTTTGGATTGCGGTTGCGGAACCGGAGCGATGATTTCTTTGTTGCATGATGGAGATGTGAGGGCATATTCTTTCGATGAAATCAGGTGTTTCTGTAGAAACAGCGGTCTAAGGATTGAAAATCAGGCTGATGGTGTGGTGCGCTGTTGGTCGCGTGTTTTATTGGAGTGTATCGAAGAGATTATAAAGGTACTTTTGGATTCGGAGACATAGAAACAAACAGGAGGCGGTTTACCATGATTATTAACACAGGACAGAGAACGGATATTCCCGCCTTCTATGCAGAATGGTTCGCAAACAGGCTGAAAGAGGGATTTGTCTGTGTGCGTAATCCTTATAACCCAAACCAGGTAAGCCGTTATCGCCTTGATCCGAACATGGTGGATGTGATTGGGTTCTGTACCAAGAATCCGGCTCCTATGTTTCCGTATATGGAGCTTTTGAAGGACTTTGGGCAATACTGGTTTGTCACCATCACTCCTTACGGACGGGATATAGAGCCGAATGTGCCGGACAAGCATCTGCTGTTAGAGGATTTTAAGCGGCTTTCCGATATGGTCGGAGTCGATTCTGTCGGGTGGCGGTACGATCCGATCCTTCTTTCTGATAGGTATACGGCGGATTATCATCTGCGGGCATTTGAACAGATTGCGGCAGCATTGGAAGGATATACAAAAACAGCAGTAATCAGTTTTATTGACCTGTATCCGAAGGTGAAGCGCAACTTCCCGGAGGCATGTGAAGTTACAAAAGAGAATAGAATCATGCTTGGCAGAGCATTAATTGAAATTGCCGGTGCGCATGGAATGACTCTGAAGCCCTGTGCGGAGGGGAACGAATTGGCGGCATACGGAGCAGATTGCAATGGATGTATGCGAATCAGTGACTATGAAAAGGCCATCGGAAAGCGGCTCGACGCTCCGAAAAAGAAAGGTGCAAGAGCGGAATGCGCCTGTTACCTTGCTTGTGATATAGGGGCATACAATACCTGTAAGCATCTTTGCAAATACTGCTACGCCAATGCCGAGCCGGAAAAAGTGATGGCACAGAGCCGATTGCATGATCCCAAATCTCCGTTCCTGATAGGGAATTACAGAGAAGATGATAAGATCCACGATGTTCCGCAGAAGTCATGGATCGATGAGCAGATGTCGTTTCAATTTTTTTAAAGACGAGGACAAAGAATACAATGTAGCTGTGCTGGATCCGGTGGTATGCCCGTCAATGGATAGCTGCCGATGCTTCGCGCATTTTATGGTAATATTTCATCTTTCTGTCCAAATTTTCATCATAGGACGATTCAAAATAGCAGGTATAGAGCACATCCAAGATATACAGGACCGACAGGCGCGTGGAGAAGGACGAAATCTTTTTGTAGTGGTTTTCTTTCGGGCTGATGTAAAGCGTATAATTGCCCTTGATGGAGGTCTGGTTCGGAGAGCAGATGAGGAGCACCGGCGTTTCGTTTCTGTGCAGCATGTCGGAAACCGCCTTTGCGATGAGGCCTCTGCCCTCAAAGGTGAGCTGTATCGCCATATGGGACATATCCGATGCCGCGGCGCAGACCCTCTGTTCGTATTCGTCAATAGGCACATTGACCGTGACGCCGATTTCCTGCATCTGGAAGGCAAAATTTTTTGCGAACCAGATGTTGCCGGCGGAAGTGTAAAAATCAATTTGTTTTGCCCGCTTCATGGCACTGACCGCCAGCCGGATCTGATTCGTTTTCATGTGGTCGATCGTTGATTCTACTGTGCGGGAATAATTCTCCCGCAGCGCATTCATAATTTCATAGTAGGAATGATCCCTGGATACTGGAAAATCGAAATCAAATTCCCGTTGGCGCAGATGTTCGTCCAAGTCCGCAGACAGACGGATTTTCAATTCTGAAAATCCGCCTATCTGAAGCTTGTCGCACAGCCGGTAGACAGTAGCCCCGGACACATAGGTTTTTTCTTTCAGTTCATTGACATTCATTGAAAGTATCGCATCCGGATGCGCACAGATATATTCTGCTATACGCCGCTCGCTTTCCGAGAAATTGTCCTGCCGTTTGAGCTGTACAAAAATATTCATAACCAGTCACCCTGTTGTCAATAGAGGCATTCCCCGTTTGTACGGATCACTTCCTTGTACCATTCAAAGGAATCTTTTTTATAACGCTTCAAGCTGCCGACCTTCTCGTCTGTTGTATCCACATAGATAAATCCATAACGCTTGCGGATTCCCTCGTGCGTGGATACCAGATCAATGGCAGACCATGGATTGTAGCCCATCATTTCCACGCCGTCCGTAATCGCCAGCCGGATCTGGCGGATATGCTCGTCGAGATATTTGATACGGTAATCGTCATGGATGCTGCCGTCTTCTTCGAGCGTGTCGTATGCCCCAAGGCCGTTTTCCGTAACCAGAAGCGGCAGATGGTATCTGTCATAGAGTTCCCGCATGGTTGCGCGAAATCCGTCTGGATCAATCTCCCAGCCAAACTCCGTCTTCAGAAGGTTCGGGTTCTCTGCTCCCTTGTAAAATCCGGCTTCGCCCCGGGCGCTTTGCTGGTCCGCGCCGGGATTGATGTCATCATCCCATGACAGGCTGGCTTCCACTGTAGCCGTATTGTAATAGTTGAAGCCGATAAAATCCGGGTGCGCGTTTTTCAGCGTTTCTTCATCACCCTTGGCAAATGCAGGTGTCGCGTCGTGTTCCTTCAGATAAGCCCATACAAGGTTATTGTACCGTCCGAAGACCGCCATATCAAGATAGAGCCAGTTGCGGATGGCGTTATAATTCTCTGCGGCGAGAATGTCCTTTGGCTTGCTGGATGCCGGATATACCAGCGCGATATTCGGAGCAGGACCGATCAGCGCATCGGGAATGATGCGGTGGCAGAGGATCATTGCCCTTGCCTGCGCCACCAGCTGATGGTGGTTCTGCTGATAAATCTCCTTCGTCAGATTGGTCGTTCCCTCCGGCACATGGAGCGTGCCGATTACCGGTCCGACAAGTGTCAGCATATTCTGTTCGTTGATGGTCAGCCAGTGCTTTACCCTGTCTCCGAAGCTTTCAAACAGGATCTTCGCATAGTCTTCAAACCATTGTACGGATTCGGGGTTTGACCAGGAACCTTTTTCGTCCAAGGCAGCCGGCATGTCAAAATGGAACATGGTAACGATGGGTGTGATGTGATACCTCAGGCACTCATCGATCAGGCTGTTGTAAAAATCGATGCCCTTCTGATTGACTTTGCCCGCGCCTTCCGGCAAGATGCGTGTCCATGCGATGGAGAAGCGGTAGGACTTGAATCCCATTTCCGCCATCAGAGCAATGTCCTCTTTGAAATGGTGATAGTGGTCGGCACAGGTTGCAAGGTCGGCGGTTCCTGCCGGCAGTTCCTTGACATCCTGGCAGGAAGGTCCCTTTCCGTCCTCGGCGTTGGCACCTTCAACCTGATAAGCCGATGTGGACGCGCCCCAGAAGAAATCCTTGGGAAATGGCTCTAATTTTTTGTGCAGCATAGCGAAGTCCTCCTCTTAACGATGATGTGTTGTTTTTTAGCTGTTAGAAATAAAGATACAGCTTTTTCAGAAAAAAGGGAAGCGCTTTATGGGCACCCGGAAAAAATTATCATAAAAGGGTCGGGATTTGACGGCATCAGGTGAGAAATTTTTCCATTTCGATGAGTGCAGCCATTTCGGGTGGATTTGAAGATATGGATGTCCGGTATATAAGCTGGGAAATGTTTGAGAAGATGTAAAAAACGGAAGAGAGGCATCCGGGTTTTGACAGGCTGGGGTAGTAGAGGAGATGTTGACTCACAGAATAAATAATGATATTATCTATGCACATAGATAAAGGAGGGTATAAAGTGGCATATAATGAAAGCATAAAAAACACAAACCTAAAATATTTCAAAAAAAGTCAAAGAAGAATATCTTTGAATTGGCTAAAGGATGACTATGAAGAACGCATAGCTCCTGCATTAAAACGCTCAGGTAAGCCGATATCAACATTTATAAAAGAAGCAGTGGAGGAAAAGCTTGTTAGAGATGCTCTCATAGAAGAAAACAGTAAATACCGTTTGAAATATACGCTTAATAAAGTAAAAAAAATAATCATCAAAGAGATTCCGAAAGCTCTAAGGGATGATTGCAGGGAAATAATACTGTATGGTTCTTGTGCCAGAGGGGATTTTGACGATGATTCAGATGTAGATATCGCAATTTTGACAGACAGCGACAGAGAGGCTGTAAAGAAGTATGACTCTAAGATTGATGATATAGCTACATCAATTGGAATGGATACAATGGCAATAGTCAATTTTGTATGCCTGCCCAAAAAGGAATTTGAAAAAAAGAATAGTTGGTATCCCTACTTTGTGAACATAAAAAAAGAAGGAATCGTATTGTATGAAAAATGAAGATAAGCATAATCTGGTAAGAGTACGATATGAACGGGCAGAGGAGTTGCTTAAGGCGGCTAATATACTGCTCAAAGAGGAGGATTATAAGTCGGCTAAAAATAGAGCGTTTTATAGCGCGGAACAGGCGATTAAGGCTGTATTATCAACAATAGAAAAAAACAGTGCAACGCACAATGGAATACTATCCATATTTAATATGGAATTCATTCACAAACCATCTCGGTTTTTTTCGGTAGAAGATATGAAAATGTTTCGGGGTATGGGAAGAATCCGAACAGCATCTGATTATGATGATTTTTACATTGCCAGTAAAGCGGAATGTGAACGCCAAGTGGAGCAGGCCAAACACATACTTGAAAAAGTGCAGGTTTATCTAAAAGAAACGGGTGTTTTTGATTGATTTCACAAACTCTTAAATAACGCAGGCTTTGGTTTCCGCGGAGCCGTAGAGGAGGCGGATGATGACGAGATCAGACGCATCTGCAATACCAACTTCTGGGGACCGCTGAAACTGATCCAGGAAGTGCTTCCCTATATGAGAGATAAACGAAACGGTGTGATCGTAAACTTTTCGTCAATCGCAGCGTTCCGTACAGCAGAGGGCTCTGCCTACTACGGAGCTACATAGGCTGCATTGGAATCTCTTTCCACGGGCTTGTCCAAGGAAGTGTCTCCGCTTGGCATAAAGGTAATGATCGTAGAGCCGGGACCTTTTAGGACTATTATCACGAAGTGCTGGCGGAAATCGAGGAGTTTGAGGAATACAGTCTTTCGACGGATGAGGATTAACATTTATACGACAGGAGGGAAAGAAAGATGAGCAAAATATTACTGGTAAACGGAAGCCCGAATGAGTACGGCTGCTGCGGGACAGCATTGGAAGAAATTGCAAATGAATTTGCGAAAAATGAAGTTGAAACGGAAACCTTGTGGCTGGGCAAGAAGCCGATGCAGGATTGTATTGCGTGCTTTCAGTGCAAGACGAAGGGCAAGTGCGTGTTTGATGATGACCCGGTCAATGATATTGCGGCAAGGGCGGATGAATTTGCAGGATTTATTTTCGCATCGCCGGTATATTACGGCGGTCCGAACGGACGGCTGACATCCTTTATGGACAGGCTGATCTTTTCCGCAGGGGATGAAAAATGGGCAGGCAAGCTGGCCGCATCCGTCGTATCCTGCCGCCGCGCCGGAGCGACAGAGGCCTTTGAGAGGTTAAATCAATATTATCTGATGACAAATATGATCGCGGTCGGATCCCAGTACTGGAACAACATTCACGGCGGTACTGCCGAGGATGCGAAGAAGGACGCTGAGGGCTTACAGACCATGCGCACATTGGCAAAGAATATGAGCTGGCTGCTAAAGTCCATCGAAGCAGGCAGGGCAAATGGTGTGACATTCCCGGAATATGAGGAACATATTTATACGAACTTCATTCAATGATGTGCGGGGGCGGACTGATTGAACATATGACCATCCACTCCAAGGACAACTAAGAAGTCACTCTCATCCGGGAATTCGGTGACGGTAGGATAAACGGAAATAAGGCATCCAAGTTTTAACGGCTTGGGTGTTTTGTGATCCCGTTGACTTTTTCTAAAAGACAGAAAATAATTCATATTAGAGATGGTAAAAAAATATTTTACCAAAAGGTAAAGAAAATTTGACCAAAAAAATTTGCCTCAAAGCCTTGTAGAATAAGGCTTCATGGCACTTTGGGCTAAAATTTACTCTTATCTATATCTTTACTCGGACAGGATTATCCGCTTGAAGTATGGACCGGAGGGTTCCTTCCGGGTGAAAGATTTATCGTAGGTAACTTACCGGAAGACAGGGATCGCATCCTGAAGCAGATTTCAGAAAGAAGGATCACAAACAGAATGCTTGACCAGAAACTGATGGTCGCAGGCGGACTGTAAATCAAACAAAGCAATATATTTTTGAGAAGAATCGGGAAACCGATTCTTCAGACTGTAGACAAAGCTGGTTGCGAAACTTAGTTTTCGCAACCGATTTTTTTATTTTGAACTATGCCGCAACAAATCCGAACGAAAAAGAGTTAAATGGAGCTCCTATTATTCCTTTCCTTTGCAGCATTTTTGCAA
>JAFUYB010000002.1 GCA_017470735.1 Lachnospiraceae bacterium
CACGCTAAGTCGGGTGCAGAGGGTTCTAAAGGACCCGGTGTATCGAAATTGATTTCCATACACCCGCCATTTTAAGCAGGAAGTTATCAACAAAAGCAAAATAATAAGGGATACGGGCAACGAGTACTTGACACAAACCATTAACAAAAACAAGGTGACAATAGCACCTTGTTTTGTTATAATTCTTAAAGCCGTGTATCCGGCGGCAGCAATGGATGCACTGATTGGCGGGAAAAGGAGGCATGTGTGCAGATCAAACGGCAGCGGGCCATAGTTATCATCGTAATGCTCAGTGTGATCATGACGATTTTCACAACGGTGCTTACGACTTTATCTTACCGCAAGACGCAGGCGGACAGTTATGTACATGCCGGGGTGCTGAATACGGTCGGCACGGTCCGGAAGCTCAATTACGCATTAAGCTTCGGCAAACCTTTAGATAAATTTTACGGGTTGGATGACCTGCTTGCAGGGATTGACGACCTTTCTGATCAGATAAAAGGCGTGGAGGTCATCGACAGCGAAGGAAATCTCATTGAAAGCACCGAAGAGGCGATGGCCAAGATCCGTCCCGACGGTCTCGACAGTGAATACCGGATGGAAAAGGACGGCATTTATGCCTTTGTTCCGTTTGACGCCGGAACCATTATCCTCAGGCTGGATGTCGGCGTGATCAATGACCTGACGCGGGAGTACATAGGTTTTATCCTGCGCCTGGACGCATTGATCCTTTTGGCTGTCGTTCTTGCCGCATTTGCATCGTGTATGATCCGTTCCCAAAACGGCCTGTCGGTGAAGCGTCTTCGGATCACAAGCGTTCTGATCCTGGTGACGGCACAGTTCGCGCTGGGAGCTTTGTCCATGTGGCATCTGGACGAGTCCTATTCGGATTCCGTCGCGCAGATCGCCCGGACGACGGCGCTTACAGTGAAAAATGACCTCAACGCCGTGATCGAAAAGGGCATTCCTTATGAGGAACTGACCGGCCTGGACAGTTATCTGACCAATCTGGTGGAGGATGTTCCGGAATTGTCCAATCTGTCGTTGGGAACGGGAGCGGCAGCATCCACGAACCAGATGTCTGAGTTTGATCTGGACATTGAAGGCGTAGCGGATGAAACGGTCAGCCTTTTCTGTTACTATGACCGGGATCTGATCAAGTCCAAGAGGATCAATAATGTCATAGACAGCCTGATTCTGATACTGATCACGATTTTCATCAGCATGGAATCCGCCGCTTTTTGGACCAAACACATGGAAATGAAGGGCAGACGGAAAAAAGGTGAGCTGTATCTGCCGGGGTTCCGCCTTTTTGTCTTTGTGGTGGGGATCACATTCACATTGGATGTCGGCTTTTTCTCCGTGCTGAGCGCCAAGCTGTTCAATGCGATGGCACTGCCGGAATCCATGTCGTTTTTAAGCGGTATGCCCAACACGATGTATTCTGTAGCCGTGCTGATCGGGCTTTTGGCCTGCAGCTCGCTGATCCGGCGTTTCGGAATGCGGCGGATACTGATGATCGGAGTCATTATGGGTATCATCGGATATTTGTTTTGTGCCGCATCGGTCAACCTGCCGATGCTGATCGCGGCGCGGTTTGTCTATGGCTTCTGCGACGGCATCATTATCAATTCGATCCGGCTTTACGCATCGTCCCAGGCGGATCCGGAGCTTCATACGAAAATATTGGTGGAATACATGGCGGCGACCAACCTCGGGGTAAGCTGCGGTGTCGTGATCGGAGGACTGATCGCCGATGTGGCTTCCTACACATTGGTTTTCCTGATCGGGGCGGCGCTGGCTTTTGTCTGCCTCTTCCTGGTCTTGTTCGCGGGATTCCCGGAAAAGCAGGAAAACAGCGAAAAGATGTCTTTTGTCATAGCATTAAAGGAATTAAAAAAGCCGCAGGTTTCTCTTTATATGATCGGCGCGGTATTGCCGGTCTATATCGCCACGCTTTTTGTGGCGTTCACCTTCCCGCTGTTCGGAAATGAAGCAGGCTTTTCCAATTCCATGGTATCCGGCTGTCTGATGCTGAATTTCATTATCATCGCTTATCTGACTGATCCGATCTCCGATTGGGTGATCAAGCGGGTACGCCCGGATATCGCGATGGCAGTCTACATGGCCCTGCAGACGGCAAGCATCGGGATTTTCGTGCTGACGGGCAGTGTATGGGCAGCCATACTGGCGCTGGTCTTGACCAGTCTGTGGGACTGCTTTGGCATGGTGGTCATGGATCTGGCTTTGGATCATGTGGAAGGCACATCTACGGAAAAATGCACGCTGCTGCAGATGCTGTTCGGAAAGTTCGGCATGGTCATCGGACCGGTCGCGATCACGGCGTGGCTCGGAAAGGGAGCGGCAGGGGCAACCGGGGTGATCGTTCTATTTATGGCAGCCGGTCTGATCATTTATGGTCTGTCTTTGATCATTTATTCATCGAAAAACCGGCCGGCGCTTAAATGACGCAGGCGGTTTGTATGTTGTGGGAGTTGGAGGACGATAGCCATGTGTAATAAAAAGAAATGGATCATTCTGCTCTGTTGCTTTTGTCTCATTGTCTCGGCTGGCGCGTTTTATGTTCCGCAAAAAGGCGCAAATGGTCAGAGCGTGGTATATGCCGCGCCATTGGTCAGAATAGGCTATGCCCAGACGAGGGAATACGGACCTTTTAGCCAGGTGCTTTTGGAGACGGCAAAGGAGCTCGCCCGGGAGGGATGTATCGCGGAATCGTTTTTGGACAAATACGAGGATGTGAATTATGAAATGCATTTTGAAGAGGGTGATACCGTAAAGCTGTGGCAGGACATCTGTGACGCAACGGTGAAGGGAGCTCCGTACCAATTTTCAAGGGACGCGTTTTTCGATATGAACGAAATGCCTCAAGAGGATTATTCGGACATGGTAAACCGCAAGGATGTGGATATCACATTTACGATGGGAACAGATCCGAGCGTGTATTTCTTTGAACATGAGAAGAAAAACAAGTTTATGAGCCTTTATGCCGCGGATCCCATCAAATCCGGCATCGTAAAGAGTACGACAGAGCGGTATACGGACAATTCCTATGCGCTGATGGATCTGACGCCGTATCTGCGCCAGCTGGATGCGGGATACAAATTTCTGCAGTTTGAAAAACTGGGCGTGGTCTATGAGGATTCAGAGGCGGCATATGATTATTCCGATATCAGGGAAATCGAACAGAAAGCCGAAGAATACGGCTTTGAGGTGGTCTATGAGCATGTGGATGAGCCGGTCTCCGAAGAAGATTTCGACAGGTATTATGAGGAGCTGAAGCAGGCATACCGCAATCTGGTCGATAAGGGAATCGACTGTCTTTATGTGACGATTTCATCCATCAATTATGAAGAGAAAATGCAGGAGCTTCTTGACGACGCGATCATTCCGGCAGGCGTGAAGACGATGGCGCAGGATGACCTCGCTCCGCTGGCTTACGGCGTGCTGTTCGGCGTAACGATCAGTGACGCGAAAGAAGTGGCTGCGTATGTGTTTTCCGAGATCCGGCGTTACGCGGAGGAAGGGGTGCCTTTTGATGAGCTCGATATGGTCTATGAGTGCACGCCAAGGATCGGGATCAACTATACGACAGCACGAAGGATCCGCTATGACCTGCCGTTTGAGGATCTTCAGATCGTAGATGTGGTTTACAAAAATGAGTGACAGAAGAATGGAAAATATTACTTTATATTTAGACCGTGTCCGCCAGGCGATAGGGAAATTCGGCAGCAACACGGCTTTATGCTATAAGGACAGGGCTTATTCTTATGATGAGCTGGATTCCGTTACGGGGCGGTTGGCAGCCCGCCTGAAAGCAGAAGGGATCGGTGCGGGAGATATTGTCTCTGTACTGATCCGGCGGAATGAATATTTGACGCTTGCGCCGCTGGGGATTCTTCGCGCCGGCGCCGCGTATCAGCCGCTGGATCCCGCGTATCCCACAGCCCGGATCAAGGCCATGATCGAAAACGCCAGATCGCCTCTGGTGATCGTGGAAAAATCCTGTGAGCATCTGCTGGAGGGCGTTTCTTTTGGCAAAGACAGAAAAAAACTGTATCTGGAGGACATTCCGTTTTTGCCATCCGAAGAAGAAGCACTATGGGGCAATGTAAGACCGGATGATGACTTTGTGATCCTGTACACCTCCGGCTCCACCGGCGAGCCAAAGGGCATAGAGATCACTCATAGAAATATTGCCAGTCTGTTGGATTGGTACATTGATTACTACAGCGTGGATGAGACCTGCCGTGTCGGGCAGCATTCCTCTTTTGTTTTCGATCCGGCCATCGTGGAATCCATGCTGCCGTTGGCTGCGGGAGCATCCATTCATATTATCCCGCAGGAGATCCGAGCGGATGTTTTCCAGCTGGACCGGTTCTACGAAAAAAACCGCATTACATACGCATCACTGACGACGCAGCTGGGGCGTCAGTTTGTCCTGCATGGAAAGGGACGAACCTTACAGCATCTGGTTGTAGGCGGTGAGGCATTGATTTCTGTCGCCCCACCCAAGCATTACACGCTGCACAATGGCTACGGTCCCGCGGAAGGCACCCAGCTGATCACCGTATTTTCTGTCCAAAAAGAATATCCTCAAATGGTTCCGATCGGAAAAGCCCTGCCCGAAGTGGAAATTTACCTTTTGGACGACGATGGGAATCCGGTAAAAGACGGGGAGGCGGGGGAACTCTGTTTTGCCGGGCCGCATGTGACAAAGGGTTATCTGAACCGTCCGGATCTGACCGAAAAGGTGTTTACGGATAATCCATTTTCGGACAAGCCGGGATACCAAAGAATGTATCACACCGGGGATCTGGCCAGAAAAGGGGAGGATGGCAATTTTGAATACCTGGGGCGGAAAGACCGGCAGGTAAAGATCCGGGGCTTCCGGATCGAACCGGCGGAGATCGAGGCGCTTCTCGATACCTTTGAGGGGATAGACGATGCTGTTGTCGTCCCCCGGAGTGTGGGCAGTGAAAAAATGCTTGTGGCATATTACCTGTCAAAAGAGCCGATGGACGAACGCCTGCTGTCGGATTTTGTTTTGGCACAAAAACCATCCTATATGCTGCCCGCTTTTTTCATCCATATGGACGCGTTTCCCATGACGGTCAACGGAAAGGTGGATTATGACGCGCTGCCAAAGCCTGCCCGCAAGACGGGGGATGATTTTGAGGTGCCCGTCAGCCGGACGGAAAAGATGCTGGCGGCGCTGTACGAAGAGATTTTGGGCATGGAGCCTGTCGGACGGAAGGACAATTTCCTGCAGCTGGGCGGAACATCTCTGTCGTCTGCCATGCTGCTGTACAAAATATATGATGCGTTTTCCTGCCGGATCGGCATACGGGATATCATGGAAGCGCCGGTGCTGTGGGAGCTTGCCGGACGGATTGACCAAAAACGCTCCATAGCAGATGACGGGGCGATGATTTTTGAACAAAAAATGCTTCCTTTACGCAGCGAATACGAGGTCAGTTATGCGCAGGAAAGGATGTACACGGCGCAGGAAATGCTTGGCGCCGACGATCCGACCTATCTGTTGCGGCTGGATATCCGCACGGAGGGTATATTTGACAGAGCAAAAACCGAAGAGACGCTTCGGGCTTTATTCCTGCGTCATGAAAGCCTGCGGACGGAATTTCATATGACCGAAAACGGTCTGATGCAAAGGGTTCTTCCTTCCACAGAAGAATGGTTGCGGGAAGCGATCGCCCGGACAGAAGGGAAGGAACTGTTTCCCGGTTTTTCGATGGAAAAAGCGCCGCTTTTTGCATGGCGTTTTTCTGCGCAGGAGCTGAGCTTTCAGTGGCACCACAGCATCAGCGACGGCAGGAGCAGCATCCTTTTCGCGAAAGAGTTCTGCGCGCTGTACAACGGCAGGACATTACCCATATTGCCCGTCCATCAAAAGGAGTATGCCGCCTATGAGCGTAAGTTCATGCAGTCTGCGCTGTACCAACGGCGTATGGCAGAATGGCAACGGGAGTTTGCTCCATATACGGATGCGGAAGAGCTCCGGCTGCCCTTTGACGGGAGGCTGAGCGCGGGTACAGAGCGGAAAGCAGGTCATGTGAAGACCGTTCTTCCAAAGCTGCTGTCAGAACAGATCCGTCAATTCTGCCACGAAAAACAGATGACGCCCTATATGTTTCTTCTGGCGGTCTATGCCATCTTACTGCACCAATACTCGAGGGCAGACAGCTTGATCCTCGGGACGGTCATGGACGGCAGGGAAGAGCCCGGGACGAAAGATCTCCAGGGAATGTTTGTCAATACCGTGCCGCTGTTTCTTTTGGCAGAAGATGACAGCAGTCTTTCGGATTTTTATGGGCAGGTCACGCAGACGGCTCTTTTTGGCATGGAACACCAGTCCGTGCCGTTGGAGGAGATCGCCGGCGCGTTTGAAGAGGCGGGCGGATTTGCGCGCACTGCGCATGGGCATCTGCTGTTCGACTATTTGTTTGTGATGCAGAGCTTTGATTGCCGAGTGGAGGATATTGACGGTCACCGCATCGATCTCGGCTTTGGTGACGGCGATCGGGCGATGTATGACCTGACGCTGGAGATGGAGGAACGGCAGGACGGCTTCCATTGTGATTTTGAGTACTCCCGTGAACTTTTTGCGGAGGATACGATCCGGTGGATGGCGCATCATTACGAGGTGCTGATCGGGGAGAGCCTTTCGGAGAAAGCGGCGACGGTGGGCGCTCTTTCGATGCTTGATGAGGCGGAAACACACAAGCTGCTGTACGATTTCCGGGGAGAGGTTTTTGACACGCAGGATCAAATGCAGACGGTGGTCGGGCTTTTAAAACAGCAGGTCAAGGATCATCCGCATAAAACAGCGGTCGTATTCCGCGGGGAAGCCTTGTCCTATGCTGCATTGTGGCAGAGCTCCGGCGCGCTTGCCGGGACACTTCTTGCAGCAATCGGGGCGGAAGAAGGGGATGCCGCCGAAACATTTCATGCCGTAGCCGAAATGGATAGCCGGGATGGTTTCGGGAGCAAAACGGAACGGCGGGTAGTCATTTTTGCGGAACGCGGTCTGTCAATGGTCACTGCGATCTGGGCGGTTTTGCGGGCGAATTGCGCCTATGTGCCGGTTTCGCCTTCCTACCCCATAGAGCGGATCCGGTATCTGCTTAAGGACTGTGACGCGGCTTGTGTCATAGAATGCGATGCCGCGCTGCCCGAGAGCATCCGGGAGTGGATTTCAGAAAAAGGGATCGCATGCATTTCCTGCGATGCATTGGACGAAAAAGAAAAAACGGCAGGACAGCAGGCGGACTCCGGTTCTGACGGTATCGGCACGGCGGAGCAGGCGGCTGGAAAAGATATTCCAGAACCCCGGTTGGATGCGGCTGCCTATATGATCTACACATCGGGGACCACCGGCGAGCCCAAAGGCGTGGTGGTAGAGCACCGGCAGCTTTCCGCCCTGCTTACGGCGTATGCGGATATTTACAAGCTGTCTAACGAAGATACGGTGCTGCAGTTTGCGGAGTTTGTCTTTGACCAGTCTGTCTGGGAGATTTTTCACATATTGACCGTGGGTGGGACACTGTGCCTCGTGCCTCCGGAGTGCGTCCGGGATCCGGAGGCTCTGGCGGATTACTGCCTGAAATACCGGGTCACGACAGCCATGCTGACGCCAGGCTTCCTGCGCCTTTTAGAGCCGGAGCGGTTTCCGACGATCCGGCTATTGGATGTGGGCGGCGAAGCACCGGACAGAGAGCTTCTTTTGGCATGGTCGAAAGGCCGGACCGTATTCAATACCTATGGTCCGACAGAGACGACGGTCAATGCCGCAAGCTTTTTGTTCAGCGAAAATGGGAGGCTTACTGAACGCCGGGATCTGCCGGGGGGATTGCAGCAGAAGGACACGGTTCCGATCGGCAGAGCAATCCCGCAGACCCGTGTTTATATCGTAAAAGACGGCCGCCTCTGCGGCATTGGCGTACCGGGGGAGCTTTGCATTGCGGGCGCCCAGGTGGCAAGGGGATACTACCGCAGGCCGGAGCTGACCGCGGAAAAATTCGTGTCGGATCCGTTCTTTGACGGCAGGATGTACAAAAGCGGCGATCTTGCCAGATATTTGCCGGATGGCAATATCGAATTTTTAGGGCGCATGGATGACCAGGTGAAGCTCCGGGGCTTTCGGATCGAGCTCGGGGAGATCGGGGCGGCAATGCGTCAGATCCCCGGCATAAAGGATGCCATTGCGGTTATTTTTGACAGCTACGGAGACGGAAAGGTACTCTGCGGCTATTACATTGCGGATGATCCCGGGCGTCCGGTTTCCGCCGGGGAGCTCCGCCGTCTTTTGGAAGCACGGCTGCCATTTTATATGGTGCCCGCATTTTTGGTGCCGCTTAAAGAATTTCCGCTTACGATCAACGGCAAGCTCAACAAACGGGCACTGCCCAGGCCGGAGAGCAGCGGGCAGGAAGCCTATGTAAAAGCCGAAACGGAAGCGGAACGGGATTTAGCGGAGGCGTTTTGCGCCGTGCTGGGGCTGGATATGGTCAGTGTAACGGCGGATTTTCTCGCGCTGGGAGGAGATTCGATCAAAGCGATCCGTATCGTCTCGGCGCTCCGCAAAAAAGGGTATCATATCGATGCCGGTCTTCTGATGCGCAGCCGGACGGTTCGGCAGCTTGCGCCTATGGCAAAGAAAGCCGAAAAGACCGTTTATAAAGAATTTTCCCATGCGCGTTTTACGCCGGTGATGAAGATTTTCCACGCTTCGGCCATGCCGAATCCCGCCTGGTACAACCAGTCGGTGATGCTTCTTTTGTCCCAGACCCATGCGCGGAACGAATGGAAAGCGGAGATCGAGCCCGCATTACGGCAACTGATCCGTATGCATGGGATGCTGCGTCTGATTGTCCGGGATGGGGAGCTGACCGTCCGGGACGCTTCCGAAATGCCGGAGGTTTCGCTTCCGGTCTATGAAAACTGTCCGGAAAAAGAGCGGGAGGAGATCTGCACTCATTTGCAGGCGCAGATGGATCCGGACAGCGGCGTTGTCATGAAGGCTGCCCTTTTTGACAATGATAATGAGCGCAGGCTTTTTTTGGCATTCCACCACTATGTGATCGATGAGGTTTCCTGGGGGATACTTTTGGACGATTTGGACAGGCTGCTGAACCACGAAACGGCGTTTGAAAAGACTATATCCTTCGGAGAATGGTCCGGGAAGCTTTGGGCATACCGGGATACGCCGGACTTTCTTCCGGAAAAAACCTATTGGGGAAAATGCCATCAGGCGTTAGAGCATCATCAGGAAACGGAGCCGGACTGGCTGTCTTCTTATATGATTTCCGATAAGGCTTCCGGAAAAAAAGGTTTTGCGTCCTTCGTGATCTCGTTACCGGAAGAAGCATCGCGGAAGCTGTCTGCCATCGCAAAATCCAAATACCGGGTGAAAATGGATGCCTTTCTTCTGGCGGCGCTGGTCTTTACGCTAAAGGAAACGGACGGTATTGCGGCGCTTCCGGTGCAGATGGAAAGCCACGGCAGGGGGACGCTTCCCGGAGGGATCCAAACTGACCGTACCGTAGGCTGGTTTACGGCGGTATATCCGGTGCTGCTTACGGCGGCGGAGACCTTTGACGAGCAGGTTATTCTGGTGAGGGAATGCCTTTCCGGCGTGCCGAATGCCGGTATCGGCTATGGGCTGCTTTATGAGGATCTTGCCGAAAAAGGCGGTCTGGTCTTTAATTACCTGGGAGACAGGCAGAATGACCGGTATCAGAACTTCAAGTTGACCCGGGAAAGCTCCGGAGAAGAAATTGATGCCCAAAATGGGGATCCGAGGGCGATTTCTGTCAATATCCGGCAGGATGAGGGCGGTCTTTTCATTGACTGCGCCTATGATACTGTGTTTGAAGCTGCCGGGGTAAAGGGGCTTTTAGAGGCGTTTAAGAATAAGTTGATCAAACTGTCAACAACGGAAGATGATGAAAAACGCGTCTTCGGGCCGGCGGACTTTTGTCTGGATTCCGGCATGCCGCTTTCGGACTGGCAGCGGCTGATCCGAAAGCTTCCGCCGGAGGACATCACGGCGATCGCACGGTTAACGCCTTTGCAGCAGGGAATGCTTTACCGGCATGTCGCGGAGCCGGAAAGCCGGGCGTATTTCCTGCAGGACAAATTGACCATTTATGGAATGCTGCAGCAGGATCATTTCCGGACGGCGTTAAAGCTTTTGTCTCTGCGCTATGACGCGCTGAGGGTGGCGTTTTTCTATGAAGATCTGGAAGAACCCCGGCAGGTGATCCTGCGTGAGCGGATGCCGGAGTTTGTGGACGCGTCGGATAAGGACTTTTCCGATGCGGCGGAAGCGGACAGCAGACGAGGATTTTCATTGACGGAGGATCCCCTGATGCGGGTTACGCTCTGTAAATCCGGGGAAGATATGGCGGTGCTTTTGGTCTCGATGCACCATATGATCATTGACGGCTGGAGCTTCCCGATCGTGATGCGGGATCTGATGCGTTATTATACAGCTCTCTGTGACGGAGCGGATGGCAAGGCGCTTGCCGATGCGGTATCGCGGGAAGCAGAGGAAGGCTGTTCCTTTGCGGATTACCTTAAGCTGTATGGCAGACGCAACCGGGAAAAGATACTCCTTGAGTGGGAGAATTATCTGTGTGGAGCGGGAGAGGGCGCTGCGCCGACGGCCTTTACGGCCGGGGAACGGCAGGAGTACCGTGCGCAGACAGAAAACGGCCGCATTTCCGGCGAAATGGCACAGCAGATCCGGGCGTACGCGGCAAAAAATAATATCACCTGCGCAAGCTTTTTCGGCGTCCTGTGGGGAATCCTTCTGGGCTTTGAAGGCGGGGCGGCAACAGCTGCGGACGAAGAGGTGGTCTTTGGTGAGACCGTTTCCGGCAGGACGCTGGAGCTTTCCGGCCTCGAGTCTGCGGTCGGCATGTTTATCCATACGATACCCGTTTGCGTCCGGTTGAATGAAAAATCAACTGTAAAAGAGCTGATGCGCCGCCGGCAGGAGGAATACCTTTCCATGCAGCCCTATGAGGCGGCTGGCCTCAGTGAGATCGGTGCCGCGACGGGATTGGGGAACGCCTTGATCCAGGCGTTGTATGTCTATGAGAACTATCCGGCGCAAGACCGGGATGACGACTATCAAATAGAAGGCATCCATGAGGAAGTGGATTCTTCCATCACCTTTTGCGTCGAGGAGTCTGACGGCTTTGCGCTGACGCTGCTGTTTGACGGCGGGCGGTATCCCCGCTCTTATGCGCGGCAGCTGTTAGAGCGGCTGGTGTATCTGGCAGATCAGTGTCTGGCGGATGAGTCTGTAGATATCGCGTCCCTTGAGCGCATCACGCCGGAAGAGCGGACGCGGATGCTCGGGGATATTGCCGGCATAAAAAGGAATTTTCCGAAGAAAGCGTTCCCGGAGCTGTTTTACGGGCAGGTGAAACGGCACCCGGACAAACCCGCCCTTCTTTTGGACGGAAAGGCGATGAGCTACGGGGAAGTCTGGAACGCGGCCTGCGGTCTTGCCGAACGGATCGGCGGTGGCGGGGAGCGCTTCGTAGCGGTTATGGCGGACAGAAGCTTCGCGCTTGTCACAGCCCTGACCGGAACGATGCTTGCCGGTGCCTGCTATGTGCCGCTGGATCCGGAATATCCCGAAGAACGGATCCGGTATATTTTAAAGGACAGCGCTCCGGAGGCGGTGATTTATTATGTAAAAGAAGAAAGACCGTCGGTGCGTGCCATCTTTGAAGAATTTCATCTGCCGGTCATTTCCCTGCCGGATGCCGGGAGCGGGCGGGCAGCTGTTTCCGGGGCAGGAATGGTCGATGACGGCAAGGCAGCAGAATCGGCGTACCGTACATTCGATCCGCCCAAAAGCGGGGAACTTTGGAACCGGCTGGCATATATGATCTACACCTCCGGGACGACCGGAACGCCGAAGGGCGTAGAGATCGAGCATCAGGCATTATCAGATATGATCTTTGCCCATGAAGCGCGGTTTGGCAGCCTACAGGATGATACGGTGCTGCTCATGTCCAATTTCGTTTTTGACGCTTCGGTCCAGCAGATCTTCACGCCGCTGGCGCAGGGCGGCACGATCTGCATCATGCCAAGGGAGCGGATGGCTTCGTCTGAGGAAATCGGCGCGTACTGCACCGAACATAAAGTATCCTTCATCGGAACGACCAATGCGCTGCTGCGGACGCTGGATCCCGCGGATTTTAAAGCCCTCCGGGTGATGAGCATTGGGGGCGACGAGGCGGATCCTGCCCTTTTTGAAAAATGGGCGGCACATACTGCATTACTGGTCAATGACTACGGGCCGACAGAGGCAACGCTCCACGCCGTTTCTCATATCTATGAAGCCGGCGAAAAGAAGCCTGTGCCCCTTGGAGAGCCATATCTCAACAAGCGCATTTATATCATGCAGTCGGATAAGCTCTGCGGAACCGGACAGCAGGGAGAACTCTGTATCGGCGGAAACGGCCTGGCAAGGGGATACCACAACCGGCAGGAGCTTACCGGAAAGCACTTTAAGCCGGATATTTTTTCAGACGGCCGCATCTACCGCACCGGCGATTTGGCGGTATTCCGCCCGGATGGACAGATCCTGTTTCGGGGCAGAAACGATTCGCAGGTAAAGATCCGTGGATTCCGCATCGAGCCGGGCGAGATTGACAGCTGTATAATGGGCTATCCCGGCATCAAAGAGTCCGCAACGGTTGCCCGCAGGGAGGACGGACGGGAAGCGTATCTCGTCTCATATGTGACAAGTAAGGCGGATATCGATACGAAAGCGCTTTTGGCGTATTTGCGGGAACAGCTTCCTGCGTACATGGTACCTGCGTTTATTATTCCGCTGGAAGCGATTCCGTTGAATTTCAGCGGAAAGGTGGATGAAAAAAAGCTTCCGGCGCCGGAGCTTTTGACAGATGAGGCGTATGAAAAGCCGGAAAATGAAACCGAGGAGAGGATTGCCGGATTATTTGGACGGATCCTCGGCAGGCAAAGAGTGGGTCGGGACGACTCGTTTATTGACCTTGGGGGGACTTCCCTGGATCTGATGCGGCTTTTGTCCGGCTTGAACCATCCCGGGCTGCGGATCGCGGATCTTGTCAGCCATCCTACGCCAAGGAGCCTGGGCGGTTTCCTTAGAAACCGGTACAGTAAGCAGGAGGGCTGCCTGCTTCTGCAGAACGGTGATAAGGATATGCCCCGGATATTCTGCGTGCCGCCATCGGGAGGGATGGCAATGTGCTATTTGGAGCTGTTCCGGACGGCGGCATACCCGGGGCGCGTCTTCGGGCTTACCGATGAGAAATTCCGGCGGTTCGGAGGACTTACGCTTGAAGAATTGGAAAAATATGATATACTGCGAAAAGACCTTTGGGACGCGAATCTGGACTATTATATGGAAGCCATCGAACCGGTCTTTTGCGCAGGAGATATTCTGATCGGATATTCGCAGGGCGGTACGGCGGCGCACGCGTTGGCGCAGAGGCTGGAAGCTCTCGGGAAAACGCCGGGCAGGCTTTTGATGCTCGAAGCTGCGCCGTTTCTTAAAGAGGAGCTTGCGGGGTATGAGGCGGAAAGCGAAGCCGGACGGCTGGCGGCAACAGAGGCCATTTTCTTTGGCCAGGACAGAATATATGCTACCAAAGACTTAGAGGGATTATCTGTCAGAGAGTGCCTTTCCAAAATGCTGAAGCGGCATGGGGAGGCGGCAGACGGCGCAATGCTTCACGCCTTGTATGAGACCTACCTTGTGTATTCCGCCAACACCGCGCGTCCGCTGGTGACCAGGGGGCGCATAACGGCGCGGATTGATTCGGTTCTTTTGCCGGATGAAGGGCAGGAGGGCGCGGCGGAGATCGTTCCTGCTGAAAAGGATCCCTGGGAAGCCTTTACGGAAAATAAGGGCGATGCCTTCCGGTTAGGAGAAGACAGCGGAGAGCATCTGGTCTTTTTGTCAAAATACAGGAAACAGCTTGCCAAACAGCTTCAAAAGTGGCTGGGGCGCAGCGGGTTCACGGCAGATATGTGAAATGGAGAGCAGCATGAAAAACAATCAGCCAAAAAAAGTCAGTCTTATCACGAAATTTATTGCCATGTTCACCATCTTCGGGGTGGTAGCAATGCTGGTCAGCGGGATATTTACCTTTGTGATCCAGACCAATATTTATCACTGGGAGTGTGAAAGCCGTCTGAAAAGCATCACAAACCAGCTGAGCGCCCTGATCACGGACGATGGGGATGATTTTGTCGATGTGCTGGACTATTTTAAGGAGCACAGCGATGACATGCGGATCAAGGCGGATTCCGACGGACATTACCGGCCGGAGCTGCTGGCGTTCCAAAAAAAGTTTGCCAAGCGGTATCCGGACAAGACCTATGGCGTGGATATCTTTTTTTCGGATATGGATGAGGATCTTCAAAAAGCCTATGCGGAATACAAATTGGATTACTGGAGGACGCTTTTTTTGCAGGCCGCGGAGTCTTTTGGGCTGGAATACACCTATTTCATCTATCCGGATCCCGAACCCAGCATGACCTATTTTATTGATCCTGCAGCGGAGTCCCGGGAGATCGACGGCGAGGAATATATCAGCCTTGGGTTTAGCGGGGTTGAGGAACCGAATAAATACAAGATGATGTGGGAGGCGTGGCATACCGGCAAAAATCCGTCCGATTTCGATGTTTTTGACAATAAGTACGGCTATACCTATGCATACTATTCCCCGGTCTGGGTCAACAACAATCAAATCGGGCTGGTCTGCGCGGATATCTCCGTCAAAAAAGTAAACAGCACGATCATCCGGAATGTGATGCTGCAGAGTGCAGGACTGGCTGCTGTGCTTTTTGTGAGCATCCTGGTCATGATCCATCTGCTCCGGAAAATTTTCCTGTACAGGATCATCAATTTGGAAAAGAACATTGTCCGTTACGCCGAGTCAAAGGATGAAGCCTTGGCAGGCGTGATCCGGGATTCCGAGCAGGGCAATGACGAGATCCGGAGTTTATCGGATCAGTTTGCCGGCATGATCACGGAGCTGAAGGAATACATGGAGAATCTCCGGCATGTGACGATGGAAAAAGAGAGGATCAGCACCGAGCTTTCCGTAGCGACGCAGATCCAGGCGGACATGCTGCCACGGATTTTTCCTCCGTTTCCGGAGCGGAAAGAATTTGAGCTTTACGCGACGATGGACCCGGCAAAGGAAGTGGGCGGCGATTTCTACGATTTCTTTATGGTGGATGACGACCACATTGCCCTTGTGGTGGCGGATGTGTCCGGCAAAGGCGTGCCGGCGGCGCTGTTTATGGTAATCGCAAAGACTCTGATCAAAAACCGGACGCTGATGGGCGGCAGTCCGGCGGAGATCCTGACCGATGTCAACAACCAGCTCTGCGAGGGAAACGAGGCGGAACTGTTTGTGACCGTCTGGCTGGCGATCGTGCAGCTTTCGACCGGAAAGGGCATGGCGGCAAACGCGGGGCACGAGCACCCGGCGTTAAGGCATAAGGACGGAAGCTTTGAGCTGATCGAATACCGTCATTCTCCGGCTGTGGCGACGATGGAGGGCATCCGCTTCAGGGAGCACGAATTTGAGCTTCTGCCCGGGGATACGGTCTATGAATATACCGACGGCGTGTCGGAGGCGACCGATGCCAATGACGAGCTTTTTGGAAACAGCAGGCTGGTCGCGGCACTGAATAAGGATCCGGATGCCGGGGTGGAAACGCTGCTTAAAAATGTGCGCGGGGAAATCGACCGCTTCGTAAAGGACGCGCCGCAGTTCGATGATATTACGATGCTCGGCTTTATTTATAACGGACCGGAAAGGTAAAAGTTTTCTCCAAAACAGATAAGTTCCGTATCGCGGTTCCGGTGGCACTGCAATCCATGCTGCAGCCGTCTTTTTCCATGATCGACCAGGTCATGGTGGGGCAGCTCGGTGAACGGGCGATTGCTGCGGTTGAGATTGCGGGAAAGCCGGGCTTTATTTATTCTTTTGTCATCGGTGCCATTGGCGCCATCGCAGGGATCATGATCTCCCAGTACATCGGGAAAAAGGACCGCAGGGCGGAAGAGACAAGCGTCTGCATCAATTTTTTGGCAATGGTGCTGACCGGGTGCATTTTCTTTATCCTTGCTGCAGGATTTCCCATATCGTTTATGAAGCTGTTCAGCGGGGATGCCGCTGTCATACAGGACGGCAGTTCTTATCTGGGGATCATCGGCTGGGCTTTTGTGCCTTTGGGGATCAGCAATATTCTCGGGGTCGCCATCCGGTGCCGCGGCAAGTCTTCCTGGCCGCTTTATGTCGGACTCCTGTCCGCTTTGACAAATACCGGGCTGAATTACTGCCTGATTTTTGGGCACATGGGCATGCCCGCGCTCGGAGTGGATGGCGCGGCATACGCCAGCGTCATTTCACAGATCTTGGGGGCTGTTCTTACCATCATTTTGTTTTTGCGTCTTTATGCCGGGATCCGGTTTTCCATAAATCTGGGGAAGATCGGCTATCTACAGTATTTTGCCATGCTGCTTCCGGTCGTCGTCAATGAATTCCTCTGGGCGGCAGGGCAGAGCGTCAATACCTTTGTGTACGGGCATATGGGCACGCATGAACTGGCAGGTATGTCGCTGACGGGCTCGGTTCAGGGGCTGACGATCGGCGCATTGAGCGGACTGTCCCAGGCGGCGGGTATCCTGATCGGAAAACGGCTCGGCGAAAGGGAATACGATAAAGCATACGAAGAGTCAAAAACGCTGTGCCTGTACGGATTCATCGGGGCTATGATATTATCCGTGCTGCTTATTGTGCTGCGGCATCCTTATACAGAGATCTTCCGGGTATCTGATGATGTGCGCGGGATCGGCGCGCAGATTCTTTTAGCGTTTGCGGTTCTGATGCCGGTAAAGGTTCAGAACATGATCCTGGGCGGAGGTATCATCCGCAGCGGCGGCAGGACGAAATACATTATGATGATTGATGTATTTGGGACATGGCTGATCGGCGTGCCTTTGGCGATTGTCTGCGGTCTGATATGGAAGCTTCCTATCGTGTGGGTTTATTTCATTCTGTCGCAGGAAGAGCTGGTCCGCTATATTATTTCCGTATTCATGTTCCGCAGCCGCAGGTGGATGAGCACGATTGTGTAGAAAATGATTCCATAGACATACCGGCGTACATCCTGCACAGGGCCGGGACAGAGCTGTAAAGAGACAGGATCTGATGGCATTTATCCAAAGAAATATTTTGTGAAAACACTTGGTAAAATGCAAGAGGCAGTCTGATTGTTTGCGTTACCGGGGAATGGCTCTAAAAATGTTGTGATATCTGCCGGAATGGCTCTAAAAATGTTGAAATATCTACTATAATGGCTCTAAAAATGTTAGAAAAATAGTCGGAATGGCTCTAAAAATGTTGACGACCATGTTCCCTAATGCTATAATTTCATCAAATGAAATTTGGGAAAGGCTAAAACATGGCTTATCTGAGGAGAAAAATCGACGATTATCTTGAAGCATGGTTTCATGACAGTGACAGAAAACCATTGATCATAAAGGGCGCCCGCCAGATTGGAAAAACGGAATCCATCCGGAGATTTTCAGCAGAGCATTATGAGAATGTCATAGAGATCAATTTCATTGAGAGCCCGCAGTTTAAAACGATTCTTGAGAACGGGTATCATCCGGATGAAGTGACCAGGAACATTACGAGAATGGATCCTGCCATCGTTTTCGTACCCTCAAAGACGCTGCTTTTTTTTGATGAAATACAAGCGTATCCCGATATAGCGACATCCCTGAAATTTTTTGCTGCAGACGGCCGCTTTGATGTTATATGCAGCGGTTCATTGCTTGGGATAAACTATAAGCAGATAGAAAGCATCAGCGTGGGATACAAAACCGATTATGAGATGTATTCATTGGATTTTGAGGAATTCTTATGGGCACGGGGCTATGATGATTCACTCAAGCAGGATCTGTTATCACATATGATTGACGGCAGATCCCTTAATGCAACCACGCAAAATGTTTTAACGCCGCTGTTTATGGATTATGTGATTCTTGGCGGAATGCCGGAAGTCGTGGCGCGGTATTTTGAAACAAAATCTTTTTCAGGAACCCTTGAGCTTCAAAAACAGATTATTGCAGCCTATCGGGAGGATATCAGAAAATATACCGAAGGCGCTGATCAGACCCGGATAACCCGGATATTTGATGCTATTCCGGCACAGCTTGCGAAGGACAACAAGAAATTTCAGATATCGAAGGTGGCATCCGGCGCCAGATTCCATGATTACGCCGGATGTGTGGATTGGCTTCAGGACGCAGGCATCATAAAGAAGTGCTACTGTCTGGAATTTCCGGAACTGCCCCTCAAGGGCAATTATGATGATACGAAATTCAAACTGTATATGGCGGATACCGGCCTGCTTACTGCTATGCTGGACGATGAATCACAAGCGGACCTGAGAGCCAACAAAAACCTTGGCGTGTATAAAGGGGCACTGTACGAAAGCGTAGTCGGAGAAGCGCTGTATAAGCAGGGATATTCATTGTTTTATTATAAGCGGGGGGACGGCACGCTCGAGGAGGATTTTTTTATCAGGGATACTGAAAATCTTATTCCCGTTGAAGTCAAAGCCCGCGGCGGCAAATCCCAATCATTGAGGTCGCTGATAAAAAATGACAAATATTCTGACATACGCTGGGGTCTGAAGCTTTCTTTAAATAATATCGGATTTGAGAATAGCATATACACATTTCCGTATTATTGCAGCTTCCTGATCAGGAAGTGGCTGGAATTAAGATGACAGGCACATGGCAAGACACAGTGGAATGGGTTCGGTAACCGCTTCGCGGATACCGGTTTGCTGACTGCGGTGTTCCAAAGGGAAATATCATTTAACAGAAAGGATGCATTATGCGTGCGGTAGTAACAAGGGTAACAGAGGCATCCGTTTCGATTGATGGAAAAGAACTATCTCGAATCGATAAAGGCTTTCTGATTTTGCTTGGCATACACAAAGATGACGGCGAAGAAGAGGCGAAGTGGGTAGCTGACAGAATATGCGGTATGCGTATTTTTGAGGATGAAAACGGAAAAATGAATGTGAATCCTGCAGATGCCAAGGCGGATTTTCTGATAGTCAGCCAGTTCACGCTGTATGCGGATTACAAGTCCAGACGCCCGGGTTTTATCGATGCGGCAAAGCCGGATATCGCCATACCGTTATATGAACTTGTCATCAAAGAATGCGAAAGCCGCGGATTTCAAGTCAAAACAGGGCAGTTCGGAGCAGATATGAAGGTGGCTTCGGTCAATGACGGCCCGGTCACCATCATTATT
This sequence comes from Lachnospiraceae bacterium, assembly GCA_017470735.1. GTDB lineage: Bacteria > Bacillota > Clostridia > Lachnospirales > Lachnospiraceae > RGIG4930. The sequence continues at coordinate 19,401 of JAFUYB010000002.1, forward strand.
GACAGCGCGGAGAGACGCAAGTGATAGATTGGGAGAATCTGAAATGAGAGAGATAAAGACATCAGATAAAGATGCCATAAAGAAAACTGCTTTTACCATTTTTGCAAAGAAGATGCGGCGTGATGATATCACAGTAGAAAGAAAGGTATGCGTACACCCATGAGGAAAAATATAACAGCCGTATGTCTGCTTTTGACGGCTTTGCTCGTCGGCGGCTGCCAAAGCGATACAAGCAGCACGGATGTTCCACAATCTGACGGCGAAGAACAATCGGTTTCTTCCGGGACAGAAGAGTCTTCGGATCAGACTGCGGAAAAGAATGAGGAGGCGGTATCAGAAGAAACACAGACGGATCTGTTTTCTGATTTTATAAATAATAATGGAAGCCTGCTCGTGTCCGGGCATTTCCAGCAAGCCAACCAAATGATCGAGATGCCATTTCAGGCAGGCGAGGAATATACGTTTTCGTCCCTGCTGGAGTTGCTCCATGAAAATGAATATCTGTCGGACGCACAGCCGGGTGCGGAATACGCTTATCTCGATTATCCCTACCGGAAAGCGTATGCGATAAGCCTGTATTTTGAAACGCCTACGGAAGGGTTCACCCAGTTTTTTATATTGTCAGAAGCAGATGGCCGTCTGGAAATGGATTTTGCGATAGACGGCTGGTCGCGGAGGTATCCCGCCATCACTGCTTCCGGCGTTGTCTGGGACAGCGGCTCGGCCGGTGCAGGCTCCCATTTATACACCACTTATGTCCCTGACAGGGATTTTGAATATAAAATGCTTTCAGATGTTGAAGAAAATGCTTACGGGTTCTATTTCTATGATCCGGATGACAGTTCTGTCGATACGCTGAATGCCATTATGGAAGAAGCCGGCGATGGCAATGAGGATGCGATGGGCGTTTTATACTACCGGGAAGAAGTTGACGGGGAAATTTATTATTATTTCCTGGGAGGCGATGGATCTATTTCGCAGGAGCTTGTAGATTACATTGACGGTATTGCCACGGAGCATGGTTTTACATTTGACGGAAAAGCTGCCGCATCAGAAGCCGAACAGTCCTATGTCCAGAGGCTCGGGGCGGAAGAGTACTATGATAGGCAAGACGAAGCGGAATGGGTTCGGTAACCGCTTCGCGGACATCGGCTTTCATTAATTGACAGCGCGGAGAGACGCAAGTGATTCCAGCATCTTAGAAAACGACCGTCGATACGGGGTATTTGTCCAACATCGCCGTGACGGCGGACGAGGCGCGGACTTTCCCGATCCCCGCGCGCGTGATGATGACCGGCTGATCACGAAGCATGCCAATATGATAATCCACGCCTGCCACGGTGTCCGTCCGGTCAATCTTTGCTTCCTTCAACAAAATGTCGATTTCATTGTCCATAGCGGAAATAATGCCGATATACTCCGTTTCTTCCGCGGCTTTGTTACCACACGCAAAGAGGACTGCTGAAAATACAGCAATTACCATCAAAAAAGCAGTCCATTTTCTTTTCATTTGAAGCTCCTTTCGTTGAGCGTTCGTATCTCATTTGTCAAATTGACGCTTTCCCGTCAAAACCCAATCAGCTAGCTCATTATACAATAAGATCGTATCTTTTAACAGCGTTTTCTTCGGTGTCGGCGGGCTTTATATGGTGATATATATGTTTTGTGGCTGTTTTTTGACGGAGCAACGGCGGTTTATTTTCATAAAAATATATGTTATGATTTTAGGCAGTGTATTTGGAGGCGGCAAGGAGGGCAGGACGATGGAAAACAGAAACGACAGACGCAAGCTGCCGATTGGGATACAGAGTTTTGAAAAGCTGCGGAAGGGGCAGTTTCTCTACATTGACAAGACGGAATACATCTATAAGCTTGTCCATGCGGGCGCACCGTATTTTCTGAGCCGTCCGCGCCGTTTCGGAAAGAGCCTGTTCCTGTCAACGCTGCGCGCGTATTTCGAGGGGAAGAAGGATCTGTTCGAGGGGCTTGCCGTTGAAGCTCTGGAGCGGGATAACCCAGACGCATGGCAGGAGTATCCGGTGTTTTATTTTGATTTCAATAAAAAGAATTTCCGTAGGACGATGGCTCTTGAAGAGGTGCTTGACGGTCACCTGCGGGAATGGGAATCGGTCTACGGGGATGAAAAACAGGATTATTCATTGGAAGCACGGTTCCAGTGGCTGCTCGTGAAAGCGAATGAGGTGACCGGAAAGCAGGCAGTTGTTCTCGTGGATGAATATGACAAGCCGCTGCTGGAAGCAGTGACGGATGATACCCTCGAAGAGCACAACAAAGCCGTGTTCAAAGGATTCTTCAGCACGCTGAAAAGCTATGACGAGTATCTGAAATTCGTGTTACTGACCGGCGTGACGAAGTTTTCAAAGGTCAGTATCTTTTCGGATCTGAATCATCTGATGGACATTTCGATCGATGAAAGGTATGCGGGCATCTGCGGCATCACCGAAGCGGAAATGAAAGCAGAGCTGATGCCGGAGATTGAGGCGCTGGCCGGGCGGCAGAAATTGACAATAGACGAGTGTCTGGCCGAGCTGAAGCGGAATTATGACGGCTATCATTTCTACCCGGATACGGACGGTATTTACAATCCGTTTTCCCTGCTGAACGCTTTAGACAAGCGGGAATTCGGGGCATACTGGTTTGCGACCGGCACGCCGACTTTTCTGATCCGGCGGCTGGAACAGACAGGATATGACGCCAAAATGTTCACGAATGGCAAGCTGTTTGCGGACGGAGCGATGCTGTCGGATTACCGCGCGGAAAATCCGAATCCGATACCGCTGTTCTACCAGACGGGATACCTGACAATCGTGGATTATGACCGGCGGAGGATGCGCTATACGCTCGGGTATCCGAATGAGGAAGTGAAGTACGGCTTTATGACTAGCATCGCGCCGTACTACCTGCACGCGGAGGATCATGATCCGGAGAGCGCGGGCACGGACATCTTTGCGATCGACGATGCGGTGGAGGAGGGGGACCTGGACCGGCTCCGGGACATCCTGACGGCGCTGTTTGCGCGTCTGCCATATGGCACGGACGAGTCCTATGTGGAGCGCGATTTCCAGAATGTCATCTACATCGTCTTTATGCTGCTCGGAAAATATGTGCGGACGGAAATCCATTCCGCGAAGGGTCGGGCGGACTGCATCGTGGAGACGGCGGATTATGTCTATATTTTCGAGTTCAAGCGCGACGCAGCAGCGGACGAGGCGCTGGCGCAGATTGAAGAAAAAGGATACGCCGTGCCCTATCTGGCAGACGGGCGGACGGTTTACAGGATTGGCGCGGTTTTCGATTCGGCAGAGCGGACATTGTCGGAGTGGAAGGTATTATGCTAAGGGCGATACTTTCAAGAAGCCGGATCGAAGCGTATTGTATAAAGCGATGGTTCTGTTCGGGATTTGCTTCTGCAAAAAGACTTGTATCGCAGGGAGAAAAGGATGAAGAAACTAGATGTGGACATGCTGTCCGGTCCCATACTTAAGAATTTAATTGTTTTTGCTATACCAGTATTGATATCATATATATTTCAACAGCTTTACAATACTGTGGACACGGCAATTGTCGGTAATACTCTGGGAACGGATTCCCTGGCGGCGGTTGGGTCGGTCAATTCGGTGTACGACCTTTTGGTGGGATTCGCATTGGGAATAGGCAACGGTCTGTCCATTGTCGCGGCAAGAGCTTTCGGCTCAAAAGATGAAACTCTGCTTAAGAAAGCCGTTGCGGGAAGTCTGGTTATTGGAGCGGCTTCCTCCGTTGCGCTGACAGCAATTGCCGCGGCGGGATTGCGCCCACTGCTGGTACTGATCAATGTACCGGAACATCTGATGGAAGAAGCATACGGGTATATTTTTACGATATCAATATGCCTTGTGGTGATGTTTGCATACAACCTGTTTGCCGGTCTGCTTCGTGCCATCGGCAACAGCTTCATGCCGCTGGTTTTTCTGGTCTTTTCGTCTCTGTTGAATATCATTCTTGACCTGCTGCTGATACAGGTATTTCATATGGGCGTGACAGGCGCTGCCGTTGCGACGGTAATCGCTCAGGGCATTTCCGCGGTGCTGTGTATCATTTACATCTTCAGGCGGACGAGGCCGCTGGTGCCCCAAAGAGAACATTTCGCGATCGATAAGGAATTGTACGCGGATCTGATGGGCCAGGGATTTTCAATGGCGTTTATGGGAGCTATTGTAAACTCCGGTTCGGTAATATTACAGTCCGGAATCAATGGACTGAATGATGCCTATATTATTGCCGCGCATACCGCAGCCAGAAAGCTGTATATGTTTTTTAATATGCCGTTTGTGTCCATTGCGATCGCAGTATCCACCTTTGTTTCCCAAAACACGGGCGCCAAGCAGCCGGAGCGCATCAGAAAGTGCATGAAGGAGACATATCTCTTCAACATTTTATGCGCGCTTGCCATGACGGTTCTGATGTTTGCGGTGGCGGAACCTCTGGTAAAACTGATTGCGGGAACGGACAATGAAACCGTGTTAAAGAACGGGGCGCTGTATCTTAAGGTGGTTGCTCCGAATTATGCTGTATTGGGCATTCTGATGGAGACACGGTATGCCCTGCAGGGCATAGGAAAAAAGCTCATTCCGCTGATTTCCAGCATTATAGAGTTTTGCGGCAAAATTGTCTTCGTGGCAGTTTTCATACCAATGTACCAATATATAGCGGTAATCTTCTGTGAACCGGCAATCTGGATCATTATGACGGTTCAATTGATTTTCTCCTTTTGGCGGGATCCGTTTATCAGAAATTAATATCAATGCATAAATTTGAAATAAAACCGCAAATCAGGATACCTTTTTTTCAGAAAAAGGAAAGCACTTGACATAATTTTTAGGGATACTATAATAAGAAAGCTGTCTATAGGGAAAAACTATGATCGTGGAGCAAAAGACATGAGGCAACGACACGCTGGGGCATCAGGCAGGGGATCAGCTGATATGTGATGCCTGCGCGATCATTTGCGATATTTTTCAAAACAGCCATGTGTTCCGCGTGGGCGGAGATGAGTTTACGGTTATCATCACCGGTGACGATTATACCGGCATGGAAGAGCTTGCCGCTGTTATGAAGGACCGTAATGAAGCGGCAAAGCGCGCAGACGGGATTGTGATCGCCCGCGGCTTTTCCGCTTATGAAGAGGGAGATGCGTCCGTCGCTGACGTGCATAAGCGGGCAGACCGGAAAATGTACGAGGACAAGAGCCGGCTCAAAGAAGGCGGGGCATCGGTGCGGCATATCAAGATATGAGCTCTTTATAATATCCTTTTTCGCACTCATCGTAAAAATCCAATGCCGCATCTACAACTCTCTGGGGGCAGTCAAGTTCCATCAGATGACGCTCACCCTGCAGCAAAACCGTTCTTGAACCGGGAGTATTCCGGATCACCCACATATTGCTGTCATAGTGATCATCAAAGAATTCATCATCCGTGCCGAATAAGTAGCATACAGGAATTTTCATATTTTTGATTGTCTCTGCACAACTGCTTTTGCTGTCCCATATCTTTTCCGGGGAGCTTGCATAAGTTCTTATGATCTCCTGCTGCTTTGCGGCAGCTTTGGGATTCGCTTCTGTCATACCTATGGCTGCGGCTTCCTCCATCTTTTTAGCGAGACCTTCTTCAACCTTGCGGATCCCCTTTGCCATAAAGTTTTCCACGCCTTTGTCCATGCTCAAGAAATTATTGGAATTCTGCTCTTTTACATGCGGCGCAAGAAAGAAGCTGGCAAAAAAGTTCATCATTCCTGGATGTTCCTTGACCATATACCACCCCGGAACGGAGCCGTGGCATTTGCCGAAATAGTCGAATTTTTTAATTAAAATGAGGGTCTAATTCCCCGAGGCTCTGCCTCGTACCAACTGAACGAGCGCAGCGAGTAGGGCCAGATACCCCGCCCGCTTGCGGGTCGGATGCCCTTGCGGTATCCGAGGGCTCTGCCCCGGGGAGATGGC
>JAFUYB010000035.1 GCA_017470735.1 Lachnospiraceae bacterium
GCAAACTATCATAATCAGGAAAGTGTGAAAAAAGCTTTCTATTTGAATAAAAAACTGTTATCATGTGGTAGAATCAATTCCTATCATAAAACCACAGGGATAGTCTTTTCTGTGTTTTCCGAGTAAATATTTACGCTGCCGGGAACGGATTTGCATATTGTTTTTTCTTTTGATTGGTAGTAAAATAAATTAATATTCACTTTTTGGGGAAGGAGGGTGACCGGATGGCAGAAGTGGCAAAGGAACGGCGCGAGGAACTCGAAGCGCTCGAAGAATCGATCAGCAAGCCGAATCGCGGGATCGTCGCGACGCAGGATTTTGTGGATCCGGATACCCTCTATGAAGAACTGATCGCCCGGATCCGGAAGTATCATCCGAATACGGATATTTCAATGGTCAATCAGGCGTACCATCTGGCAAAGGATGCCCACGAGGGACAGGCGCGCAAATCGGGTGAGCCTTATATTATCCATCCGCTCTGTGTGGCGATCATTCTTGCCGATCTGGAGATGGACAAAGAGACGATCGTCGCGGGCATTCTGCACGATGTCGTTGAGGATACGGTTTTTACCCGCGAGGAAATCACTGAGGAATTTTCCGCAGAGGTCGCATCCCTTGTGGACGGCGTGACCAAATTGGGACAGCTGTCTTATGATGCGGACAAGGTCGAGGTGCAGGCGGAGAATCTGCGCAAGATGTTTCTGGCGATGGCAAAGGACATCCGCGTGATCATTATCAAGCTTGCCGACCGTCTGCACAATATGCGCACGCTCAAATATATGAAGCCGGAGAAGCAGCTTGAAAAATCGCGTGAGACGATGGAGATTTACTCGCCCTTGGCAGACCGGCTCGGCATCGCAAAGGTCAAGATCGAGCTTGACGATCTGGCGCTGAAATATTTAGAGCCGGACGCGTATTATGATCTGGTCGAAAAGATCGCGCTGCGCCGCAAGGAGCGGGACGATTACATCCAGGGGCTCGTGGATGAGGTGCGCAGACATATTGAGGATGCCGGGATCAAGGCGGAGATTGAGGGACGCGCGAAGCATTTCTTTTCGATTTATAAAAAAATGGTCAACCAGAACAAGACGCTTGACCAGATATACGATCTGTTCGCGATCCGGATCATTGTCAGTGATATTAAGAACTGCTACGCTGCGCTTGGCGTGATGCATGAGAATTATACACCGATACCGGGACGGTTCAAGGACTACATCGCGATGCCCAAGCCGAATATGTATCAGTCGATCCACACGACGCTGATCGGGCCGACCGGCACGCCGTTTGAGATACAGATCCGCACTTATGAGATGCACCGGACGAGTGAATACGGTATCGCGGCGCATTGGAAATACAAGGAGAGCGGTGAAGGCTCGACCTTGAATCAGGAAGAGGAAAAGCTGTCGTGGCTGCGGCAGATTTTAGAGTGGCAGCAGGACATGTCGGACAACCGCGAATTTGTTTCGCTGCTGAAGAGCGACCTGAATCTGTTTTCGGATATGGTTTTCTGCTTTACGCCGACCGGGGAGGTGAAGAATCTGCCGATGGGCTCGACGCCGATTGATTTTGCCTACAGCATCCATTCGGCGGTCGGCAATAAAATGGTCGGGGCAAAGGTCAACGGGCGTTTGGTGCCGATTGATTATACGATCCAGAATGGCGACCGGATCGATATTATCACTTCCCAGAATTCGCGAGGGCCGAGTCGCGACTGGTTGGCGCTGGTGAAATCCACGCAGGCGAAGAACAAGATCAATCAATGGTTCCGAAGCACATTTAAAGAAGAAAATATCGGCAAAGGAAGGGAGCTGATCGCGGAGTCCGCCAAGGCAAAGGGGATCAATCTCGGCGATATCAACAAATCCAAATATCAGGAAAAAGTGATCCGCAAGTACGGATTCCACGATTGGGACGCGGTGCTTGCGGCTGTCGGCCAGGGAAGCCTGAAGGAAGGCGCGGTCGTCAACCGGATGTATGTCGCTTATTTGAAAGAGCATCCGCTTGAAGTGACCGATGACGATATCTTAAAGCAGACCGGCATCAAAAAAGAGTACAGCCGTCCGCAGCCGATACCGCATTCCAAGAGCGGGATCGTCGTGCAGGGACTGTATGATGTGTCGGTGCGTTTTTCAAAGTGCTGCAATCCGGTTCCGGGTGACGAGATCATCGGATTCGTGACGCGCGGACGCGGCGTGACGATCCATCGGACGGACTGCATCAACATCATCAATCTGCCCGATGCGGACAAAGCGCGGCTGATCGAGGCGGAGTGGCAGCCGGAATTTTTAGAGCAGAAGAACAGCTCGATCTTTGCGGCGGAGATCCATATATACGGCAACAACCGCACCGGGCTTTTGGTGGATATTTCCCGGATTTTCACCGAGCGTAATATCGATATCCAGAGCATGAATTCGCGGACCAACCGGCAGGGCGTGGCAACGATTGATGTGTCGTTTGGCGTCAAGAGCCGGGAGCAGCTCGGGCATCTGATCGACTGCATCCGCAAAGTCGAAAGCGTGATTGATATAGAGAGGGCAACGGGGTGAGCCTAGTCGAACTTAGCGTGTGTATTTTGCACGCTTAGTGAGACTGGCATCCGAACGGAAACCCGAAAAATTATCTGACAAATGGAGCAGCTTGTCTGCTCCGCTTATGCGGTCAGTAATTTTCGGGTTGAAGAGAGGACTATTTTTGCAGGTATATGAGTATGAAAAATATGCAAATCGAACACTACATCGTCGGTCCGATCCAGACCAACTGCTATTTCATCATTAATAAAGAAACCAAAGAACTGCTTGTCGTGGATCCCGGCGCGAGCGGCGGACGGCTGGCGGAGTTCGTCAGGGAAAAAGCTTATCATCCTATGGCGATCCTGCTGACTCACGGACATTTTGACCATGCGGATGGGATCCGGGATTTTCTGGCGGCCTTTCCGGATGAAGAAATTCCGGTTTATGCTTATATTGATGAAAAAGAGACACTGGAAGATCCGCGGCTGAACCTGTCTGCCGAGATGGACTGGAATCAGCATTCGTATTATGCGGATGTTTTCGTGCGTGACAAGCAGCGGCTGTCGCTTGCCGGGTTTGATATAGAGGTTTTGCATACGCCCGGACATACGCCTGGCGGGTGCTGTTTTTATATTCCCGGGGAGAAAGCGCTGTTCAGCGGGGACTCGCTGTTTGCTGGATCGATCGGGCGGACAGATTTCCCGGGAGGAAGTGCCGCGCAGCTCGTGCGGAGCGTAAAGGAGCGGTGCCTGACGCTGCCGGAGGATACGGATGTATATCCTGGACATGAAGGGGTGACGACGGTTGGGGAGGAGAAGAGGTTTAATCTTTTTCTAAAGTAAGACGGTATTCAAATATTTAGGAATATATTGATTTGCCGCAGTCAGACCATTTCGCTGAGCCTACCATTAACTGCGACATCAATCTTGTGGAATATTCGCTAAAGGAGACGCTCATATTACAAGATTGTGTCTCCGTAAAAGGTAAGTCTCATCTTCATTTCCCTTAAGGCAAATAAATATATTCCTAAATATTATAGCTTGCTGTATTCTATAATAAGGTATGAAAGAAACCATTATTGTAAAAATTAACGATTCTAGTTTTGAATATGATGTCCGCTCGTTGCTGCGGGCATTTTTTCCGGGTGCGGATGTGAATTTTTTAGGGGAGGATGATGGACAAGAGGAGAAAAATGCTGCAGCTGATTTGGTGATCCGGCTGTCTGATGATTCAATTTCGCAGATATGGCGGGGAAGTGAGGAGCAAACAGTTTCTATCGCCGGACTGGAGAGGGCGGTGGTCAAGAATGTTTTAAAATGTCTCATTTATGATACCTTATCCGCTGATGTGGGGCGGGAGCTTCCGTGGGGGACATTGACAGGGATCCGTCCGACCAAGCTGGTGCTTAAGAAGGTGCGAGAAAGCGCGTCTGTTGCGGAAATTGAGTCGTTTATGTGGGAGAATTACCGCACTTCAAGAGAGAAGACTAAGCTGGCGTATCGGATTGCGGTGCGGGAGGAGCGGATCATTCGGGAGTGCGCTGGGGGTGATTCGTACAGTCTTTATGTGGGAATACCGTTCTGTCCGAGTATTTGCTTGTACTGTTCGTTTTCATCGTATCCGATTGGGGTGTATCGGGAGAAGGTGGACGAGTATTTGGAGGCACTGTTTCGGGAGATTGATTTCGTGGCGGAGGAGTTTGCCGGACGGTCGTTATCTACAGTTTATATCGGCGGAGGCACGCCGACTTCGCTTTCTGCAGGGCAGCTGGAACGGCTGCTAAAAAAGATCCGGGATACGCTGGATCTGTCCGATTTGCGGGAATGGACGGTGGAAGCAGGACGGCCGGATTCGATATCTGTAGAGAAGCTGGAAGCGATTCGGCAGGTTGGAACTGAGGTGCGAGAGGATGCGAAAAATCCTTTGGACAATCAATGCGCAGGAGAATTTTGTGGAACGGCGAGTAAGAAGTTTCCGGGAATCCGCATTTCGATCAATCCGCAGACATTCCGGCAGGCAACGCTGGATCGGATAGGTCGACTGCATTCCGTAGAGGATGTGGAACGGGCATTCGCAATGGCACGGAAAGTCGGATTTGACTGCATCAACATGGATCTGATCGTCGGCTTGCCGGGGGAGGCGGAATCAGATGTGGCAGATACGCTGGAGCGTGTGCGCGCGCTTTCGCCGGACAATCTGACCGTGCATTCGCTGGCGTTAAAACGGGCTTCCCGCTTGAGGGAAGAGCTGGAACGCTATGCGGATGAATCATTCCGCCAGTCAGAGCGGATCATGGAGCTGGTGCACGAAGCCGCGGCTTCGATGGATATGAAGCCATATTACCTTTACCGGCAAAAAGACATTGCAGGCAATCTGGAAAATGTCGGATTCGCTCCGGAGGGAAAAGAAGGACTGTACAATATTTTGATCATGGAGGAAGTACAAGACATCGTGGCGTTGGGAGCGGGGGCGATTTCTAAGCGGATTGGATGGCAGGATATCGGATGGATGGCAGAGGCAGATGGTTTGGATGAGCGGATGGAACGGCGAGCGTCCAATCGACCGCAAAAAACGGTGCGGACGGCGAATGTCAAAGATGTAGGTCAGTACATTGAACGGGTGGATGAGATGATCGAGCGGAAGAAGAGATTATTTATGGATTGTGATGCAGAAGCTATGGAAAAATCATAAGTAAAATAGCCTACGAGTACTTGACACAAACGGCAGACGATAATTGGTTGTACCGAAAAATGCAATGTAGTATAATATTTTCGAGGTGACGCAGTATGGATATTCTGATAAACAACGGAAAAGAGCTGCAATACGGCTCCATGTCCATGAACGAGGAGGGCATCCGCAAAAAGGAGGAGGCAGAGGCGAAAATTCTTGCGGCAAGAACAAAGAATGCCCGTTATGAGTTCCAGAATTTATTGGACACGGCGATCGACTCGCTGGCCGGAAGTAATCGCCCGGCAAATGATGTTGCGCCGGATGAACTGGATGAAATTTTCGATGAAGCGTCTGAAACTTACGGCGTAGAGAAACAGCTTTTGCTTGCTGTGGCACGGACGGAGTCGAACTTCAGGGCATCCGCGACCAGTGGCAGCGGGGCTATGGGGATTATGCAGCTGATGCCGGAAACAGCAGAGGAAATGGGAGTGGATGACGCCTATGACCCGTATGACAATATTATGGGCGGCGCAAAGCTGTTATCTATTCTTTTGGACAGATATGACGGGGACAAGTCGCGTGCGCTTGCTGCGTACAATGCGGGCGGAAACGCGGTGGACAGTTATGGTGGCGTGCCTCCTATGATCCAAGGTTATGTAAATAAAGTGATGAGCTATTATTCGGGCGGTATCCGTATTCCGGATTCGGTTTCTGACCGCTGGAACGCATCGTCGGATGTGGCAGAGGATTTGAAAACGGCATTTTCCAAGTTTCCGGAGCACCAGTCTTACAATGCTTTTTTGCAGGAGCTTTCTGAGGAGATGCATCAGAATGGGCAGCCAAGCGATGCCGATCAGGCGTACCAGATGCTGATGAGCAGTGCTCGGACAGCAATTGAACGGGTGAAAGAAGACTTGGAGGATTCTGTTGATACCGAAGATTATGATGAGGATGCCGATTTTGGTGATTCCTGAATCGAAATCTCTTGACTTTGTTCCTGCGATATAGTATATTTTTATCCGGTCAGCAAATGCTGGGCAGGCTGCTGTGGCACAGTCGGTAGCGCACCTCATTGGTAGTGAGGAGGTCACCGGTTCGATTCCGGTCAGCAGCTTTTCAATTTGGACAAAGCAGAATGAAAACAGTTTTGATTGGTTGCGGTCAGGACTGTTTTTTGATATATTTAAATGCAATGATGTACGAAATATTTGAGGCGGGTGAAGGGGAATACACAGAGAAAAAATCGCGGTTTATCGGTTGTGTGGTTTCGATAAAGAGTGAGGAAGAAGCCCTGCGGTTCATCGAAGCAAAGAAAAAGCAGTACCACGATGCGAGGCACAATTGCAGTGCTTATATTGTCGCGGACGCGGACGGGCAGACGATGTCCAAGTTTTCGGACGACGGGGAGCCGTCAGGGACAGCCGGCAGGCCGATGCTGGAGGTATTGGAAGGCGCCGGATTGGTCAATGCGGTATGCGTCGTGACCCGTTACTTCGGAGGCGTGCTGCTCGGGACAGGCGGGCTGGTGCGCGCGTATACGGAGAGCGCGAAGAGGGCTGTCGCAGCGGCCAGGCTGGTGGAGAGGCGGCAGGGGCTACCGCTTTCGGTACGGACGGATTACAATGGATATGGGCGGATCGAATATCTGCTTCGGGAAAGCAATGTGCCGATCATTGATACTCGTTATGAAGCGGATGTGGTGATAGAATGCATCGTGCCGGTCAAAGAGGCAAAACGATTGGAAAGCCGGATCGTAGAAGCGACAAGCGGGACGGCGGAAATGGTTTTCAGGGAAGAGACCGGATTTGGCGTTGCGGATGATGGCACGGTTATCTTTTTTTGATAACAGAGATGCGCAGCCGGAAAACTCAGCTATAATATAATAGTGGTATGGAATGTATAAATATGAGTTAAAGGAGGAGAACAAATGAAGGTACCGGAAAAGAAATTGGGATTTGGATTCATGCGTATGCCGCTGTCGGATCCGAATGACCAGACATCGATCGACCTGCCGCAGCTTGAAAAAATGGTGGACACCTTTTTTGAGAGGGGATTTACCTACTGTGATACGGCGTGGATGTATCATGATTTTATGAGCGAGCCGACGGTTGGTAAAGCGGTCGTGGCGCGTCATCCGCGGGAAAGTTTTACCATTGCGTCGAAGATGCCGGTGGCGATGCTGCGTTCCCATGAAGAGGGCGTAGAGCTTTTCGAGAAGCAGAAGGAAAAGCTCGGCGTGGAGTATTTCGATTATTATCTTGTCCACGATATGGGTCGGGCGAATTACGAAAATGCCAAAAAGTTTGAGATGATCCCGTTTCTCCAGGAAAAGAAAGAGGCGGGCGAGATCAAGTGCCTGGGATTTTCCTGCCACGACAACGCGGAATTTCTGGATGAAGTACTGACGGAGAATCCGTTTTTTGAGTTTGTGCAGCTTCAGATCAACTATCTGGACTGGGAGAGCGAGGGCATACAGAGCCGGAAGTGTTATGAGGTGTGCGTCAAGCACAACAAGCCCGTGATCGTGATGGAGCCGGTCAAGGGCGGCACACTTGCCAAGCTGCCGGAGCAGATTGAGGAGAAATTCAAGGCAGTGCATCCGGATTGGAGCATGGCACGCTGGGCGATCAGCTTTGTGGCGTCTTTGGAGAATGTCAAGGTGGTGCTTTCGGGGATGAGCACTGAGCAGCAGCTTTTGGACAATACGGCGTATATGCAGAATTTTGTTCCGCTGACTGAAGACGAGAAAAAGCTGGTGCTTGACGCGGCAGAGGAGATCCGGCAGACAATTGCGATTCCGTGTACGGGTTGCCGCTACTGTGTTGAAGAAAGCTCCTGCCCGAAGGGGATTTTGATCCCGAATTACTTTGCGCTTTACAATACGGAAAAGCTTCGCACGCGCATCGACTGGTCGCCGGAAAAAGAATATTACGCCAACTTCGTGAAAAACGGCGCGGGACGCGCATCCGACTGTATCGCCTGCAAGAAATGCGAGCGTGTCTGCCCGCAGCATATCCACATTTCCGAGTGGATGCCAAAGCTGAAAGTGACGATGGAAGACGAAAATGATCTGATTGCGTAATTTTTCCTTGCATTTTGATGTGGACTTTAGTATAATGTCATCTGTCGGTCGTAAGCGGTCGGCAGATGATGCCCATCTTGGCAAAAATGAATAGTGCCCATCGGGCAAGCTTGTTGGTTACGAGATGACTGACGAACTGAAAATTGAATAGTGCCCCATCGCCAAGCGGTAAGGCAACGGACTCTGACTCCGTCATTCCAAGGTTCGAATCCTTGTGGGGCAGTGCTTAAAAACCACTCAAGAAATTGAGTGGTTCAGACTGTAGACAAAGCTGGTTGCGAAACTTAGTTTTCGCAACCGATTTTTTTATTTTGAACTATGCCGCAACAAATCCGAACGAAAAAGAGTTAAATGGAGCTCCTATTATTCCTTTCCTTTGCAGCATTTTTGCAA
>JAFUYB010000003.1 GCA_017470735.1 Lachnospiraceae bacterium
CGGTCAAAGGGAAGAAAATCACAGGCTGATATTTATCAGTCCGAAGAATACTTGAATATGCAGGCATAGGCTTGTCCTATCCCGTAAGTCAACTGGATATAAGAATAAGGGAACGAGCCAACGAGTACTTGACACATACGATGCCAAACTCGCTCTTGACATGGCTCAAAAATCAGCGTAAGATAAAGCCAAATGGAGTTTTAGGCAGCTGATTGTATTAAGATAAAGCCAAATGGAGTTTTAGACAGCTGATTGTATAAAGAAATAAATGGTCAGCTTCATCAAGGATGATACGCCATCCGGAGAAAGGATGTGATTTTATGGCAGGTATTTCCGGGATCAATCAAAATTATTTCTTCGGCGGACAGACTTCGTCGAGCATTGGCACACTATTCGGATCATTGGGCACGGCATCCGGCGTCAATTCATTGTCGAGCGTGCTTTCGGATTACAAGACGATCCAGACCGGCAACTACGGCAAGCTGCTGAAGGCTTATTACGGGCAGAACAACAATCCTGCCCCGACGAAATCCACGACCAGAAATACGGCAGCGGAAAAAGCCAATTCCGCATTAAAGAGCTCATTGTCAGACACCAAGTCCAAGATGGACAAGCTGAGCGATTCAGCCAACGCACTTGCTGCGACGGGTGATGATTCACTCTTTGTCAAAAAAGAGATCAAGCAGGCGGACGGCACGAGCAAGACGGATTACGATGTGGACAAGATTTATTCGGCAGTACAGGGCTTTGTCGGCAGTTACAATGATGCTGTATCGGCAGCATCCTCTTCGACCAACCGGTCCGTCGCGAATGGCGCATCCAGCCTGTCGTCCACGACCGATGTGATGGCAAAGCGCCTGCAGTCATTCGGCATCACTTCCGATGTGAATGGCAAGCTGTCCGTTGACGAGGATACATTTAAAAAATCCGATATGGACAAGTTCAAGACTTTGGTCAATGGCAACCAGTCCTATGCAGCCAACATCGCCCAGACCGCTTCGCGGATTTCCGGGACTTCGAGCAACAAGCTCTCTTCCCTATCAGCATCCAGCTCGACTTATGGCAAGAGCGGCGGATACAGCAGTGCTGACTACAGCAGTCTGTTCAACAGTTATTTCTGATGTTTGACCTATATAGTGTTTTTCAAAAAGACCGTCCGGAGATTTCCGAACGGTCTTTTTTTATAGCATATCTGATTATTGTATGCCGATTCTTATGTCGCTTTTTGCCCTACCCGTCATTTTCCGCAAACGACTGAAAATACCGCTGGCCTTCCTCACGCGACATATAATCCCGGATCGCGTCCACTTCATTGTAATGGTCAAACAGCAGTTGCACCATCTCACCGCAGATTGCTCCGTATTCGACATTTTCCTTCATCACTTTTGTCGCCTGCTCCCTGGTCATGCCCTTCCGGTAAGGGCGCTCTTCCGTGATCGCCGAAAAGATATCGGCAACCGCCATGATCCGCGCCCCCTGATCCAGATAATCTCCATTGAAATGGAACGGATAACCCCTTCCGTTGAGCTTTTCATGGTGATAGCCTGCCCAGTCCGTAATCTTATCGAACCCGTCAATATTCATCAAAATCAGCCTCGTATAATACGGGTGCTCCTTGATAATATTGAACTCCTCATCCGTCAATTTGCCCGGCTTTTCCAAAATACTGTTGGGCACGCGCAGCTTGCCAATGTCGTGCAAGTTGCCTGCGATCTCCATCATCAGGCACTCATCCTTTGACATCCCGGCCAGCTCCGCCAGCTTTTTCGCCGATGCCGCCACGCCTGCCGAATGCATCGCCGTAAAAGGGCTGCGGTAGTCGATGATCCGCGACATCAGACGGGTCATGCGCACCGTGCGTTCCAATGACACTGTCGCGATCTCACCGGTGAAGATCATCAAAAACTGCGGATTGTGCATCACATCCATCCAGATGTATTCCAACTCACTGATCCGTTTAAAGGCAGCCACCGCTTCGCCGTAATATTCGCTGTCCCGTCCTGCCTCGACTGCATTCAGTATCCGCTTGGACTGGTTCAACACCGGCTCCGACGGATTGAGCATCAGTGAAACCTTATCCGCCAGATGAACAATCGCCGACAGATGAAGTACCGCAAGCTGCGCCTCTCCTTTTTCCTCAAGAAATGCCCTCGCCTCGGCAAAGCTGTACTGACAGTAAGCAACCACATCCGCAATCCGCTCGAACCCCGGCAGACCGTACAGCAGCTGCGCTCCGATCATCGAAACCGTCTTGCCATCCCGTTCGATCTCGGCAACCGATTTCTGCTGTTCACTGACGACAGACCCGACATCGTGAAGCAGCGCCGCGTAGACCGCCAGATAAATCTGCTCCTGCGGCAGCGTCAGCTCCCGCGCTATAATATAGGTCAGATACGCCGTCTGCTCATGGTGATGGCTGACGGACGGGTTGACTAAATTCATCGCCTCTGCCAATGCTCCCAGAAGCGACCGTATATTGGTAAAATTTTCCGTATCTAAAACGGTTCTTTCCATCTTAACGCACACTTCCTAATGTCAAGACAGCACATTCCCTTCGCTGTCAAAGAGCGGCAGTGACCCCAATACAATGATATCCTCACGCTCCGCCGCGTCTCCTTCCGCCAAAATCGCCATCTTGCCGACAATATTGCCGCCTGCCTGATTGACCAGATCCTCTACCGCGGAAATCGAACCGCCCGTGGAAATCACATCGTCGAGGATCAGGATGCGCTTGCCTTTCATTTTCGCGGCATCTGCGCCATCCATATAGAGCATCTGCCTGCCCTCTGTCGTAATCGAACGGTCTTCCACCTCGAAGTAGCCGTTCATATAGAGCTTTTTCGCCTTGCGGACCAAAAAGTAATCGTTCCTGCCGCTCTGCCGTGCCATCTCGTGGATCAGCGGAATCGCCTTTGCCTCCGGCGCCACCATGTAGTCAAAATCAGGCGCCACCTTCAAAAGCGCCGCCGCGCAGGCGCAGGTCAGCTCCACATCACCGAATATCACAAACGCCGCGATCATCTTGGAATCGTTCAGCGGGCGGAGAGGCAGATCCCGCTCCAAGCCTGCTACCTGAATCTTGTATGTTTTCTCGCTCATTGTCGTTCCCCCTTTATCCAATTAAACAAATACAGTACAAATTATACTCTTGTCTATGGAGCGTTGTCAATCATCCGTGCCTTTCCGCTTGCAATAATCCGCATATTGCAGGGCGAAATGCCATTATTTACAATATGATATACACTCATAAATCACTACAAACTACATATAGTAAAAACTCCTTTAAAATTCATGTATTTTGTAGGTGACAAACGATTCAACCCGTAGTATAATGTAAATGAATAAATGGAGTTTTATACCCCGACGCAGGGAAGCTGTGGCAGAAAGGATGCCACACAGCGTTAGTCTCAGGGAAGAAAGGAGGGGTATTCTATGGCAGTGATCAGCAATCATGATGTGTACAATTACTATCTGTCGACCTATGCGCCGACTGCCGGCAACAGTCGTTTCGATTCTCACAAAAAGAACGAATTAAAAGATGTTTACAGCCGGATTGTGAAATCTTCCAAGGACGCCCCTTTGTACAAGATTCGCACCGGCACCGAAGTGACGAAATTCGCCATCGATTTAAAAGAGAATGCCCGCCGGACGCAGAATCTGGTTTCTTCTCTGCAGTCAGATGGCGACGACATCGAGAATGTTTTCCACAAAAAGATCGCGACTTCTTCCAACGAGGCAGCCGTTGCCGTGGAATATATGGCGGAATCCGACAGCAGCGGCAGCAGCACCGGCTTTACACTTGGCGTAAAGCGTCTCGCTCAGCCGCAGATCAACCGGGGCCGTTTCCTTTCATCCAAGGGAAAAGATTTTGAGGAAGGTACGCACGGTTTTGACCTGGACACGACACAGAATTCCTACGAATTCCAGTTCAATGTCGGTTCCGGTGACACCAACCGCGATGTCCAGCAGAAGATCGCGCGTCTGATCAATACATCGGATGTCGGACTTTCGGCGAAAATCATTGACCGTATCGGCATGGACGGCGCGGAGTCTTCTTTAGAGATTACATCCAAGCACACCGGTTTAGCGGACGGCGAGGATTATCTGTTTGATATCCATTCCGACGGGTCGGAGGCGGAACTGGATACGCTTGGCATTGCTGAAATAGCCCAGCCTGCCGCCAATTCATCATTTACACTGAACGGCACGCCTCACGAGTCGCTGTCCAACAGCTTTACGATCAACCGAGCGTTTGACATTACACTGAACGAAGTGACACCGGATGACGCTCCCGCGCAGATCGGCTTCAAAGCAAGCACCGAAGCGATGGCGGACTCGATCAATGACCTGATCGACGCATTTAATGGGTTCGTTGAGATCGGCCAGCAGTATGCGCAGAAGCATCACAACAGCCAGTTGATCGGGGAAATGGGACGGCTGTACCGCAGCATGAGTGAGGATCTTGCTTCTGTCGGCGTGATCTCCAACGAAGACCAGACATTGACTCTCGACCGCGATCAGATCGCAGAAGCCGTGACCAGCGATGAGGCAAAAGGCGCGTTTGAAATATTGAATCGTTTCAAAAACGCGATCTCCCGCCAGGCGGACAAAACGGCCATTGATCCGCTCAATTATGTAGACAAGATTCCAATCGAATACAAAAATCCCGGCCACAACTTCGTCGCGCCATACGCGACCAGCCGATACGCCGGGCTTCTCGTAGACCAGTCATTATAAAAAGACCTGAGAATCTCTCGGGTCTTTTTTTATCCTTCCATCCACTGCATCACAATCTCCAGTGCCTGTTCCAAAAAGGTCAGTCCCTCCGGATAAAGCAGATCATAATCCGGCAGGACAAACACCTTGGCAAATGCGATCGTCTCCGGCGAATAACAGCCTGCCATGTAGCGCAAAAGCCGGTCATTGTTGACATTGAGTATCACCGGGTGCACCCGCTGATCCGACAGCACCGCTTCCATATCCACGAGATGCAGCAACTCTAAAAATTCCGGCACATCGGGAATCAGCACAATCAGATGCCCGCGCTCCGCCAGCTTCTCCATCAAATAAAGAACATGTTCGCCGTCACCGAACCCGTAGAGGAGGATCGTCGCCGAAGGCGAAAACGGGCCGAGACCAAACAACCACTCCTTGGGGCGCATCATCATCTCGACAGCGCTCCAGTCCGCCTGGGGTCTTGGCTCGACCATATCTATCAACGCATAATATAATTCTTCATCTCTTGCACGAATCCATGCAAGATTCTTCATGTACCAATCCGTCATTCCGATGTATCCATGAAACGCGAATTCGCCGCACCGCCAAATCGCATCATACTCTGATAATAACGGCTAACCGCCTGCGTGCCTTTGCTCACATGCTTTACCGTCTTTTTCTTTCCTGCAAAAAAACTGCTTGCCAGATTGCGGTTCCTCTGCTCCTGACTTTCGACCTTCGCCGAAAGCCCTGTCACTTTGCGGATCAGATCCTGCATCTGCCGGATCTCCTCCTTGTACTCCTCGCGATGGTCGGAAAGCTCTTTTTCCACCCGCTTGAACAGCTGCTCAAACCCATCGTCAAGAGCCACGATCTGATCGACCAGCCGGCCTTTCGCTTCGATATTGCTCTCGAGCTCATCCGGCGTCGTCGTATCACTCTCAAAAAGCTGCTTCTGCTGCTCGTTGCGGACAACGATACTGTTCAGAATGTCTACTTTTTTTTCCAGACTCTCTTTGAGTACGCGAATGTAATCTTCTGACATAAATCAGGCTACCTTTGTCCCGTTCGCCGTCATCTTCATGACTTCCTTCCAAGTGTCACGCATCGTGCGCAGATGCTTTAAGACTTCTTCGAGGATTTCGGGATCCTTTTTGAGATTTGCCGCCAACAGTCTCTGACGCAGATAAGTATATACCTGATCGAAGTCTTTTGCAACCTCGTATTTGTGATCGAGCGTCAGCTGGAATTCCTCAATGATCGCGTCTGTCTTGCGAATGTTGATGTGCGCTTTCTCTATCTCTTTTTTCTCACAAGCCATGATTGCGATGTTGCAGAACTTGATCGCGCCTTCATAGAGCATCAGGGTCAGGTCTGCCGGGCTTGCTGTCAATATACGGTTGGTCTGGTATGCTGCGTATCCATTATTCGGTGCCATAGCTCATTCCTCCTTTATCTAGGATTCTTTTTCTCCTCACTTTATATATCGGACCAAACGGAAAATAATTTAGCACAAAATGCAAGATATCAAAAAAAGACCCACTCCACGGGTGACAGGGCTGCGTCTTCCCTGAATCACCCGTAAAGTCCGGTCTCTTCGTCTTGTTTTATATCTGATAAAGATGTTATCCGATCATTCCGGTCAGAGCCGACTGACTGGAATTTAAGTTGGCAAGGGCTTTTTCCATTGCGGTGAACTTACTGTAATACATATCCTCTGCCGTCGTGATCCGCTCTTCCCACTCCTTGATATCTTTCTTGTACTGCTCCGCCTGCGACTCCATCTGCTTGTCGTTGTAGATCGTGTACGCCGAACTCAGCTCCGTCGTCTTGGCACCGATCTTGGTGTCCAAAGCCTTGTACAAGCCTTGCGCCACCTGTGACATCAGGTCAGCCACTGCGTCCGGATCGGACTCGATCATTGCCCGCAGCTTGTCGGCGGATCCGCTCGTACTGCTGTCGTCTTCGTCACCATCGATATGGTATGCATACTGTTCATTCGCGCTCGCATTTAAGAATCCGAGCGTATGGACGCCAACCGAGGACAACGCCATATTCTGCGTCGTGCCATCCTTCAAGGTGACATTGTAGCTCTTGGACATCGCCGTCGTCATCGTCGAGATCACGCCTCCGAGCGTCGAATCGCGCCGGAGCAGGGAATCCTTGATCTTGGTCTCCCACTTCTCGATCTCAGTGTCGCTCATCTCCGCCTTTTCATCTTCGGTCAGCGGCTCATAGCCCTTTGCGGAGTCCGCGTTGTAAAGCCCCTGCAGCTCATTGACAATGCTGTTGTACTGCTCCAAGAAATCCTTGACCTTATCATAAATCGCGTCTGTATCGGTGGATGTCGTGATCGTGATCTCGTCATCACCGGTCGTACCGGTCAGATTGATCGACAATCCGTTGACACTGAAATTGTTGGAGCTCGATGTAAACTGCGCGCCGTTCAGATAGATCTCCGCATCCTGGCCGTTGATGCGGGTCGCGCCGCCGACATTCGGGGAATCCAGCTCAGTGATCGCGTTCTGAAGCCGCGCGATCGCCGTATCCACAGCACTGTCAACACTCGCGGAGTCAAGCGTATCCGCATAAGCAGAGAACATCTCATCATCTTTCATATCGTTCTTGACGGATTCCATCGTCTCATTTGCCGAAGCGATGATCGCATCCTGCTCGCTGATCTGATCTTCAAGGTCGGAAATCTGCGAGCCGTATTTGCTGACAACTGTTTCGTTGTAAGTGCGCAAACTGTTAACAGTAGATGCGGTTGCTCCCTCTTTGTTTGCCTCATTCACATAAAACTTAACATCTTTATGCGCGTCATCTGCCGCTGCTGCCGTCTCGTAAGCATCCACCGCATCTGCTGCCGCAGCAAGGGCTTTCTGCTCGTCGGTCGCACTGCCGTCCGTCACTGCCTGCCGCGCCGCCGCGATAGCAGTTTCGTTTGATTCCAATACGGTCTTTTTGTTCGCAAGATATTCGGAAATCCCTTCCCGCATCGCCTTTGTCTCTTCCGTCGATGCCTTCTGCTCCGCCAGATCATCCCTTGTACTTACCGCAGTCGCGTAATCTTCGGATGCTTTTTTATACTTTAAATAGTACGAATTAAACTGATCCGTCAGATTCTTACGCGTCGTTTCCTCATCCAGCGTTCCATCGTCATTCAGTGTCCCCAGATTCCTGAATGCTGTCAGCTCCGCAATCTCCTCGTCGCTCTTTGTATAGATACCCAAAGACTGCAATGCGGCAATGCCTTTATCGCCAGTGCCTTTCAGCGTAAAATCGTTTTCTGCGCCGGAATCCTTCGCGCTGATAAAGAACCGCGCATTGGACTCGTCAAAGGACGCGTTGACTCCCGCATCCTGCAGCTTGTTGACAAAATCCTTGACGGTCATGTCGCCGTCCATGGTAATCGTGGTCTCTTTGTCTCCGACGCCCAATGTGACAGAGCTTCCCTCTTCCACTCCAAGACTTGTCAGCTTGGTCGATGAGGTCACCTTGTCGCCATTGTTCCCTTCTACCTTGCCGCCGGTCAGATAGCCCGCCTGAGCCATCTTGGTGATCTTCAGCTTCTGCGTGCCATTGACCGCGCCCGATCCGGCTGACACTGTCGCCTTGGTCTGATCGGACACCGTCGTCTTCTTGGACTTGTAGCTGCTGGAAAAACGCACCTTGTCCAAACTCGTGTACAACGTCTTGACCTTGGAATTGACTCCCTTCCAGATCTCCTGCGACCATTCGAGCTTGGTCTGATTTTTCTCGACTTTTTGTTTCTTCTGATCGTAACCGGATACGAGTGCCTTGACGATCGACTCGGTATCCAGTCCCGAATTCATACCGGACATACGAATTGGTGCCATATGAATTCCCTCCTATCTTCTATACGGTTCGCGTGCCTCGCGCGAACCTTCTACCCGAACCCCCGGACTGATGCCGGAGCCACGGACTCCTTCCTATTTTGCGTGCACAAACTAAAGTCACCGCTTCTCGTCGACCAAAAGCCCTGCCATCTCCCATGCTTTCGCGATCAGATCCAGCGTCTTTTCCGCCGGGATCTCCTTGATCACATCCTTGGTCTTTTTATCTACGATCTTGATTGTGACACGGTTCGTCTTTTCGTGAATCCCGAATACGGCTTCCGAATCCACAGCCCTTTTATTGATTTCTGAAACAGCCTTCTGAATCTGGTCATCGGTTGCCTCTTTTTTGCCCTCTGATTCTTCACCTTCTTCGTTGAACTTCTGCGCTGCCGCCAGCTGCGGTGTCGCAGCCTGCGAATTTGCTGCCTGTGCAGCTGCAACCTCAGGCGTGTCCGCATTCTCGACCGGCGCCACGGACGGAGTGCTCGCGACATTACCGGTACCGCCATAACCCATTCCTACACTTTTGATTTCCATAATAAAGCACCTCCTTGTGGCTTGTCTGGTCATCCAAAAATTGCCTGTCCAAAAATAAGTTAAACTGCTCTATCTTCTTTATCGGCTACTCCTTATGATTTCTTTAGCATAAATTTAAAAAAATTTGACCGGAAATCTCCGGTCAAATTCTTATTTCGCCAAATCCTTTAATGCTTCATAGCCTTCCACGGTCATCGCCGCCTCATTCTCCTTCTGAATCTGGAGATATACTTCCTTGCGGTAGACCGGAATCTCTTTGGGTGCGTCAATGCCGATCTTCACTTGATCGCCCCGCACCTCTAACACCGTGACCTCGACATTGTTGCCGATCACGAGGGACTCGCCCTTTTTTCTCGTCAATGCCAGCATGGTCAATCACCTCCGTTGCCTTTCACGAGGTCATAAATCTTGTAGCGCACCGGCAGATCCTCGTCTTCCACGATCAGCTGTCCGCCGAGCATCGTATCCGTATTCACAATAATCGGCGCCTTGAGATTGACAGACATCTCCTTTAAGTCCTGCGGCACCTTGACCGTAACAAGGACATAGAGATTTTCCTCAGTCAGCTCTCCAAGCGGTGCTAAAAGCTCATCATTGACCGTCGGATTGTAATCCGGCAATATCGTGGCCGGAGTCATCACCGGCAGCGCAAACTGCGGCTCATCCAACGACTGAAACCACATGATCGACCCGCCGTCCTCTTTATCGCTGTCAAATATCAGAGTGAACTGCTTCAGATCCGGAAATCCGATAATCCCCTGCGGAAGATTGATGATCTTGTCATCGCCCACATATACTTCGCCAAAAAGCCTTGTCTGTACTGTCATATCGTCAAATCCCCTTTCTGCCGATTGCTATTATCCAATAACAGTACTAATATACCACAAATCATAAGATCAGGCAATTATTAAATGTAATTTAAAAGTGTCTGCTCTCCGAGTTTCCCGGCCGCAACCAGCGAAGACTGGTACGCCGTGTACGAGCTGGTGTAATCCATGATGATCTGTGACAGATCGAGGTTGTCGTTGTTGGACTTCAGTTCCTCGACTGTCTCCTGCTGGTCGCTCATCCGCTTTTCCGTCAGCTTCAGCTGGTCGCTCCGGCAGCCCAAATCGGTAATCGCCAGATTTATTTTGGAAAGATAACCGTCCACACTGCCAAGCGTCGATGAATACAGCTTGCTTAAGTTGTTGTCGTAGTAGTCCATCTCCTTCTGAGCGATCTCCAGCCATGCGGAAAGCTTTTCCGGATAAGGATCCGCCTGGTACTGATCCTCTTTTTGCATT
Source organism: Lachnospiraceae bacterium (assembly GCA_017470735.1). Classification (GTDB taxonomy): domain Bacteria; phylum Bacillota; class Clostridia; order Lachnospirales; family Lachnospiraceae; genus RGIG4930. The sequence goes on from JAFUYB010000003.1 coordinate 10,400, forward strand.
TCCTTGATCTTTTCCACCTTGTCGTGCGCCGCCATCGCCTTGGATACCGCATCGATCATATCCGACATGTCCTGATAGATGTCATGGTTGAAGCACTCCTCCGCCTCAAGGTTGACTCCGAGCGTCTGATTCTGGGAAATCGTGTAATCAATCGAATAGAGCGCCTGCTTGGTCAGGACAGGAACCGTGTTTCCATTGATGTCCGTCACCTTATTTCCATCCTCGTCCAGCAACGGGCTCTTCTCATAGCGGTCATAGCGGATCCCCGCGTAGGTCGTATCGCCCGCTTTATAATAAGTCCTTCCTGCCTCCGGCGTCGTATCCGTGGAACGGACATACTGGCCTTTTGTGAAAATATACCACCCTTCCTCTGCCGGATTGGCCCCCGATGCGTCATCGATCTTCGTAAATTCTGTTGATTTTTCTCCCATCTGGTTGCCGTTTTCGTCAATGCGCAATACCGAATCAAAATAATACTCAGGACGCAGCTCGCCTTTGTTGAACCCGGTCTTGGTGTAATCAAATGAGAGATTGACTTTGTCGGTCATCAGTGATGTGGCCGCGTCTTCTGAAAAAACGGCGTCCCCCGTTTCCCGAATAATCACAACCGCCCCTGCCGGAACAAACTTGTTCCTCGGATACCCGTCCGTATCAAATTTCACGCCGGCGCTGTCGTATCCTGCCTGCTCATCCGGATCTGTAATCGGTCCATAATGCTCTGACCATGCTGCCCAGTCCGCCTCCGTATCAAACTGATATACCGTTTGTATCGCGTCCTCGGCACTGCCTGTCGTCCAGCCGTCTGCCGCTGTCTGCGGCACTGTCAGCACCTGATACTTAATCGCATTTCCGTCCGCGCCCAAAACATCATTGCTATCCGCATCCTTCACAGACTCTGTCGTCGCCTGGGTCAGATCGATCGTATTCCGCAGCGTCATACTGCCATCTTTGTTATTCGTATAGAAATTGAGCGCCGTCACCGAATCCGATGTCGTCCCGCCCTGATTCAGATTGTAGGACAGGCGCAGCTTGTAATAGTCACTTTCTTCGATCGTCTGCGCTGTCTTGTAAGCATCCGTCAATGCTTCTACCATTGTCGGATTTGTCGGCATCTCAACTTCATTCGTATAAAAGCGGCTTTTGGTCATATTGACCGCTTCCATCTGCTCCTCAATGTCATAAGTAGTATTTTTATCATCATTCATGAACACAAGGTTCTTGTCGGTACGGAAGCCAGTAAACACCGTCCTGCCCGCGTAATCGGCATTGCCCTCAGCAAAGCACTGTTCCTGCAGTTTTTTAAGCTGCGTGTAGATCGTCTTGCGGTCTTCTTCGGTCAGGGTATCGGTCGCGCCGCGCACCGCCAGCGTCCGCACATCCGTCATGATATCCCGGATATTAAGGAGTGCTGTCTCCGTCACATCCAGCCATGAATCCGCATCCGGAATATTCTTTTCATAATACTGATTGATCTTTGCCAAGGATGTCTGCAGCTTCAGCGAACGCACCGCAATGACCGGATCTTCGGACGGACGGTTGATTTTCTTCTGCGTCGTCATTTTTGTATTATTGGCATCGACCGAAATCTTGTTGCCATTGATATTGAGTGCCGCATTGTCGGAAATCATCGTGTTGGTAATCCGCATAAAAGTTCCTCCTCGTTTGGTGTTTAGCGCGTCATCCCCTATGTATCATATCGGCCGTCACACGCCTGTCCTTAATATCAGCTGGTCATACATTTCTGCCAATACCGAAATAATTTTGGAACTGAGGTTGTAAGCGTTCTGGAACTTCACAAGGTTCATCGCCTCTTCATCCTCGTCCACGCCGGACACGGACTGACGCTGCTTTTCAATCTGCGTCTGCATGCTCTTGAAATTGTCCGTAAATACTTTGCTCTCCTGAGCGTCGACAGTCACATCCGCGTAAATGCACTGCAGGAATTTGTCCGCCGTCACGCCGCGGAACATTTTGACATTGCTCTCCAGCTTGGCTATGCCCGCAATCAGATCGTTGTTGTCGATACCATTATTGATGTTCGTCGTTGCCGCAAACTTCGTAACATCGCGCACAATATTTTCATTGATGTCAAAGCTCTTTGCTGTCAGCTGGTAATAATTATCCCGCGTGTATCCTGCCAGCAAATAGTCATTTTCCGAGCCATAACCGAGCTGGCTGTAATTTGCGCATGTCAGCTTGGTAACATAGATATTCACGATGTTATCATCTTCATCTATCGGCAAATTGCCTTCCAATGTCTTCGTAAAACTCGAAATGATCTCTGTCGGTGAGTCCGTGGAATCCTCCCGCTGTCCGACATTGGTGTAGGACTGCTGCCCGGCAAACTGGTAAGCGATCGTCGAATCCGTCGAATCGTTTGCGACAAACACCGATTCCCCCGCCTTGCCGCTTAAATCCTGCCCCTGATTGATCACATCATTGAACCGCTTGGCAAAGCTGCGCAGGAACTGGTTCATCTGATTCTGATAATAAGGCACTCCTTTCGTGTACACTGTCGAACCGATTGTCGCCTGCCCATCCAGCTTGGACAGCGCGTTCGAAGAAATGCCGTTTTTCAGCATGAAAGTATAATACCGGATGCGCGGCGAACCCCCGCCCTTTGCCGGCACGCCGTACGGATCATCCTCCGGAACATATGGAATCTCATCGCCATTTTCATCATAGAGGATCGGACGCTCTATATACATGATATTGCCATCCGCGTCCTTCTTGGGCTGGCCAGTCTCATCCTTCAGCGCTACCTCTTCTGTCCAATACTGCGCGGTAAAGGTCTCATATTCGAGCTTGGTATTGTTGACTGTAATGACGCCGCTCGCCGGCATATTCATCTCTTCGACTTCATCCATATAAGACGGTGCGTGGATCGTGATCCTGGATGAATCAGAAAGCGTCTCTCCATTGTCGCCGCTGAGCACAACCGCCCCGCGCAGATTCTGCCCGTCAGCGCCGTCCCGCATCTCAAACATCGCCTTCAGCGAACCGGTCTGGTTGTTGGCAAGCACATTCAGCGTATTGCCGCTTCCGGTGACAATATTACCGCCCCTGTATTCGAGCGTATCCTTCCAATACACATCATACAGACCGTCCACATCGCTCTGATTGACTTTACCTTCACGAGTCACGCAGGCAAGCTCGCGGTAGGTATAGGTATCTACCAGCGTCTGTCCGTTGATTTTGATCTTGAAGGTCGTCGCTCCCGTGTACATATCGGGATGGTTGGAATTAACGACCTGCTGCTCATCCACATCGACATGGATAATCTGGGAGAGCTCGTCCACCAACAGGGCACGCGAATCCCTAAGATCATTCGCATGGCCGTTTTCCATCTCAATGACATTGATCTGCTTGTTCAAAAGCGCGATCTTCTGCGCAATAGCGTTGACCTGATCGACTGTGGACTTGATCTCATCATTGATAGAAATCTGCACCTCTTCCAGCCGCGCCGAGGTCTGGTTAAAATAGGTCGCCAGCTTCTGCGCTCCGCTGATAAAGGTTGTCCGCGCCTCGGAGCTGCCCGCCGCGTCCTGAATATCCTCAAGGGAATTGAACATATCCGCAAAAATTGTCGAAAAGCCCGGCACGGTGTTACCTTGATCGTTGAAATAATCTTCGATCTGGTCCATATAGTATTCTTTTTTTTCGTAATAGCCGTAATTTCCCTGATTGGTCCAGTATTTCACATCGTAATACTCATCCCGCATCTGCGTCACGCTCGCAGCGACGACGCCGGCGCTCGTTGAACCGTATTTCTGATAGACCCGCAGGGCGTCTGCCGCCTCTTTGTTGACGACTTGCTTGGAGTAGCCGTCAGTATCGACATTGGCGACATTGTTGGCCGTCGTATTGATCGCGGCGGAAAAAGCATTGAGCCCGCTGCCTGCTATTGTCAGTCCAAAAAATGTACTACTCATATTATGCTCCCATTGAATTGATCAGTGTCTCTATCATTTCCGATACGACATTCATATACCGGCTGCTGGCATTGTACGCATTCTGGTATTTGATCATCGTCTGCAGCTCCTCATCGGTCGACACGCCGATCACTGCCTGTCGGTTGTTCTCTATGGACTGCTTGGTCGCTTCGAGATTATCCGAAGCCGTCTTGTACACAGAACCGACCGTTGCCAGCTCGCCGATCATCTTGGTGTAAAAATCCATATAGCTGCAGGGCGTCGTGTCTGCGGGATTCAGATAACTGTCCGTCGCCTCCCACAGCTGATAAATGCTCTCACCCAGGTCATATGCAATATCGTCATTTTGATGCCGGTGTGCCAAAAGTGCCGGATTGTTCATGATATCTCCATTAATCGACAGAGAAGATATCGTATAACAGGTCGTCGTATCCGGCAGCCAGCCGCCTCTGTGGATCAGCCCGTTTTCATCCTTCCATTCATAGTCATCATTGTACTCACGGGGTACGCCTTCTTCATTGTATACATACATGCTGCCCCCGTGCTCTTCCCCGTCCTGATCGACATACGTGTACTGAATCACCCGGTAGCGTTCCGTGCCGACCCGCGAAAAAAGCTCTTTGGGCGGCAGCCCTTCTCCTGTCACCGGATTGTAATCGTTGCCGACACAGGCTCTCGACTCATCAAACACAATCATGCCTTCTACTTCATCCGCCGTCAGGCATTTACGGCTCACCGTATCGTAAAAGCATACCTGCCCGGCCTCTAAAACTGCTGTTTCATCGTCAACATAAGTATAATCGTATGTCCTTATATCCTTCCCATAAGCATTTGTTTCCACTGTGTAATGGGTAAGCATGGCTCCTTCGTCTGTAGAATTGTAATCCGTGATCGGCGACACCAGGTTGTTGATCGCCGTCACCAGATCGTGTATCAGCGTATCGATCTCGGATTCTTCATTAAGCATAATGCTGTTGGCTACCGTATTCTGATAACCGTAAGCGCTCATCGACTGCTTGTCCTGCAGCGTGCCGTCTTCCTTGTACAGCCCACCCGGATACATCGTCTTGTCCATTGACAGTTCTGAGTCGCTGTAATCCATATTCAAAAGATCCATATATGTCGCATACCGCTCACCGCGCGCGAGCAGAAGCGCCTTGACCTCGCCAATGTCCGTATTCTTCGTCGGGTTGGAATTGTACACATCGAAAACTTCGTAGTAATCATTTCTGTTCGGATCAGAAAGCACTTCCCAATACGGCGTTACAAATCCGGTCACCGGATCGGTCAGCTTGCCGATCTCGTACGCCCGCGATTCGATCACGAAATCCGTGCCTTCCAGCTTGACTTTGACCATGCTGTTGGGCAATTCATAATAAGAAATGCTTGCGAGCCCGGACAATTCGTCGAGTGCCTGATCACGGGCATCGCGCAGATCCATAGCTGTCTCCACATTGCCTGCTTCCACGGCCTGAATCTTGAGATTCAGCTCGTGGATCGTCTTGCCCAGCTCATTGATCCGGTCGATGTCGTTGTTGATCTTGGTATTGACATTCCGCTGATAATTCGTCATGCCTTCATAGACAGCCTGCGCCCGTGAAATAAACAGATCTGCTTTCTGTACAATCAGGTTCTGATGCTCCTCACTTGCTGGATCATTGGAAAATTCCGCGAATGCCGAATAAAGGTCTTCGATCGCGTTGTTGAACGCGATCCCGAGCACGCTGTTTTCCTGATCGAGCAGTGTCACTACTTCTTCTGCCGCCTCATAGCTGACCGAATAGAACGCCTCATGTCCGTTCTCCGTCCGGTACGCCTGATCGAGAAACATGTCCCGCGTATGCACAACATCGCCGATATCCACGCCGAGCCCGCCCTGCATTTTGGAAATGGCAACATTGCGGTTGAAATCGATATAGGTCTTGTCCTCATAGACGACCTGCTGGCGGACATAGCCTGTCGTATCGACATTGGCGATATTGTTGGCGACAACATTGAGTCCGTTCTGCGCGCCCCTGAGCCCGCTTGCTCCTACATGAAGAGCCCCAAATCCATTTGCCATACTGTTTCTCCCTGATACCCTTGGTAAATAAAAGGGATGTAAGCATAATCTTTACATCCCTGTCTCCGTCATTATTGTTTGGCGTCGAATCCGCCGCTCGGTAAAAGCTCCCCGGTACTGTAAGCGTCCTTGCCATAGTTACCGGATTCCGGTGCCTGCCTGAGGCTTTTGAAAAGCGTCAGGTCGAATTCGACCATTTCCATCGCCTGCTGCAAGAGCACTTCGTTCTGTGAGTTTAAAAACTGCACCTGACCCGCCGCCGCAAGGATCGCATCCCTCGCTTTCCGCAATGCGGCGCATTCCGCGCTTTCCGCATCCAGAGCATTGACAACATCGCTGACCGTCGGTATCACATCCGCGTCATCCGTAAAGGTCTTTAAAATGTCGATCCGCTGCCGTTCGAGCCGCTTTAACTCATCGGACAGCTTCTGCTCCTGATTTGCTGACTGCTCTAAAGCATCGAGGTCGCGGTCAATAATGATCTGCCTCTTCTGCTCCGCAAGAGTCCCAAGCTTTTCATAGCTTTCGGTCTCCTGCTTAAGAATGGTGGTCAAGCCTTCCACATTGGTCATCCGAATGCTCCCTGGTATTTGGACAGCAGCACGCTTGCGAAATCATCCATATCCACTTCCGGCATCTGTCCTTCTGTCCCGTATTTCGCTGTCATCTCTGCCACCTTGTCCTCACGGATGTCGGGAGCGTCCTTGACCGCATTCTTTGCCACGGCAAGATCCTGGCCGAATGAAGAAATCTGTACTTCATCGCGGACTGCCGTCGCCTGTGAAGCCTTCGCTTTCGCCGGGGTCTTCACGCTCTGCGGCTTGTAAGCCGACATTACTTGATTGTATGCATCAATACGCATCATAACCATCAACTCCTTTGTGCTTTCCGTAGTCTGACGGAAGCCTATTTAAGCTTGTTCACCATATATATCGGCAGGTGGGAATAAAACTTTAGAGGGTTTTGGAGAAAATTTTGGAAATTGCCAAAGCCGTGCCAATTGGCGCTCTTTGCGGCAGGTTCCTGGGCTGGATCAGAGCATTTTCCGCTTGTGCAGCACATACAGCGCGGCAATGCAGATAATCAGCGTTGCCACAACAATAATGGCAAAACCGTGAGGGATTTCCGCCAGCGGAACAAACACATTCATCCCCCATAAGCCTGAAATGATCGTAGGAATTGACATCACGATCGTGATCGCGGCGAGGTATTTCATCGCGTTGTTCAGACGGTTGTTGATCACTGTCGAAAGCAGCTCCCGCGTACCATTGATAATATCGCGGTAAATACTGGTCATCTCGATCGCCTGACGGTTCTCGATCACGACATCTTCCAAAAGTTCCTGATCTTCCTCATACATTTTGAGCCTGCCGTAACGCGTCAGACGGTCAAGCACGACGCCATTGGCACGCAATGAGGTCGCAAAGTAGACCAGATTGGACTCCAGCTCGTGAAGGTCGATCAGATCTTCGTCTTCGGTGTCCTCCTGATTGATCCGTTCCTCTATTTCCGTCCGCTTCCGGTCAATGCTGCGCAGCAGCGACTGGTAGAGCAGACAGGTATTGTACAAAATCTGATACAAAAAACGCATCTGCTTTTTGGTCGAAAAGTCGCGCACCCTGCGGTCAATGAACTGTCTTAATATAGAAGTATCTTCCGCGCAGACCGTGATCACTGCGTCAGGATGCAGCAATATACCGAGCGGGATCGTCGTGTAGGTATTGCGGTTGTTGCGGATCTCTGCCGATGGGATGTCCACCAGGATCAATGTATAACTGTCCTCGAGACTGATACGCGAGCTCTCCTCATCATCGAGCGCGGCGCGCAGATCCGTGATGTCAATCTCATATTTTTCGGAGACCTCCGTACATTCTTCAAGCGACGGCGCGGTCAGTTGAACCCACGCCCCCGGCTCAAACCCGGACATCTTTTCAATTTTCTTCTGTGATGTGCGATAAATATTGTACATATGTAACGCTCCCGATTCTCTGCCACAATATTGTTATTGTACCACAGCAGACGGTTTTCAGCTACGAAATATTTGTTTTTTTCAATTCAG
>JAFUYB010000094.1 GCA_017470735.1 Lachnospiraceae bacterium
CCAGGACATACAGCACACAATACCGGAATCTTTTGTCACTCATTTCTGTCTCTTGTTTTCAAACCCACGCCAGTCTGTTCATATCTGCCTTGTCATAGCAGGCGTAGATCAGATCGATCACCGTATCCTGCTCTTCCTCCGTCATATCTGCATCGCTCGGCAGACAGATTCCGCATTCGTAATACTCTTTTGCCCGGTCACACCGCAGGCTGAATGTATCATTGTAAAAATCCTCATACATCCGCCAGGCACCATCCAATGTAAAATGCTCGTGATTCCGGTACACCGGCTGCATGCTCATCGGTTTATAGACAGGACTGGTTTCCACATGAAACGCGGTAAGGACATCATAAATTTCCATCGGTGCCGCTGTCCCATGCACATCCTTGTAGACATAACGCCTGTCATTGCGCGCTTCCATGAACCGGATGTTGCTTTCACTGGTCATGACCGTCATCCAGTAATTCGGCTTTGTACCCTCGTTTGCGGAAATGACATACGCCAAACATCCATCCAGCTTCTCATGGTATTTTTCAAAGATCTTCTGTTTCTTTGCTATCGTTTCATCCAGATGCAGCAGCTGTCCACGGAGCATTGCCGCATCCAAATCCCGCATTTTACAGAAAAATCCCAGCTCCTCGTGCTGATTCCACGGTACCGCCGCCTTTGCCCCGGATGCCAGATAATCTGCTTTTTGCTTCTGATAAAAGTCCTGCACCAGAATGGCACCGCCGGACGGTCCCATCATTTTATCCGGAGCGAAGCCCAGCACCGCGTAATTACCGAGGCCGCCTGTTTTTGCCCATATGCCTTGCCCGATATCCGGCGCATCCTCGCCCACCCAGTAAGCCGCTCCGATCGCTTCGCTCACACATTCGATCAGCAAAGCATCGTACTCATAGCAGATCCTGCGGATTTCCATGATGTCGCCCGGAAATCCATACGCATGGTTCATCACGACGATCTGCACATCAGGATATTTTTCAAATGCCAGAGCCAGCACTTCTGGATCCATTGACCAGTTCCCCGGAGCGGAATCAATGAAAACAGGCTCTCCTCCCTCGAATACAATCGGATTTACCATGTCTGCCGTCGTCAGATCCGAGCAGAATACCCGTTTCCCATGAAGCGATCCCTGACTGCCCAGTCCCGCGGGAGTCATGATCCCGGCAGAAGAACCGTACAGCTTTTCCGCCGCAAGCCGCAGCGCGATCCGCAAAGCCGCTTCGCCGGAGCTGACCGATACCGCATAGCGAAAATCCATGCATTTTGCCAGTTCTTCCTCAAACTTCTGCGTCTGCGTCCCGTCACATCCGGCTTCCAATGCCTGATTTATATACTCCCGGCTCTCATCACATTTAATATACGAAGTCAGAGGCACAGACGGCTCAAACCCATTCTGCTTTTGTGTGTCCGCATCAAAGATTCCTTTAAATCTCGGCTGTTCCCGGATCCACTTTTTCTCGACTTCCGTCATGACCTTCCTTCCACCTGCTGTGCTTTACGATAGATTTTACCTGCATCCTGCCGCTGCACTATGTCAAGAATTAGTGCAACGC
>JAFUYB010000036.1 GCA_017470735.1 Lachnospiraceae bacterium
ACGCTAAGTCGGGTGCAGAGGGTTCTAAAGGACCCGGTGTATCGAAATTGATTTCCATACACCCGCCATTTTAAGCAGGAAGTTATCAACAAAAGCAAAATAATAAGGGATACGGGCAACGAGTACTTGACACAAACCAAACCAAATATTCCATTGTATTCGGATCGGATTCTTGCTATACTTTAGTTATAATATTATGTCAAGCTTTTCCGTGAATGAGCTGATACGGGCATAAAGAGCAGGAGGAAGCTATGGGAATATATCTTAATCCTAATTATGAGAATTTCAGACAGATAATAGCCGCGGAAATCTATGTTGACAAGACTATGATGATCAAGAGCTTTAACCGTTATATTGATAAAGGAAATAAATATATCTGTATGTCCCGTCCGCGCCGGTTTGGGAAGACAATAGCCGGGAATATGCTATCGTCATACTATTCAAAAGGGTGCGATTCAAAGGAGCTTTTTGCGCCGTTAAAAATCGCGTCTGATCCCTGTTTTTTGGAAAAGCTTAATAAGTATAATGTTATAAAGATTGACTTAAACAGCGAATATCAGAATACGGAGAACAAGGCAAATCTGATCAAACGGTTAACGGAAAAGATAAAGAGGGAAATGCGACGGGTTTTTCCGACGATAGATATTGCTGAAGACGATTCACTTGCGGATACCATATTAAATATATATTCGGAAACGGGTGAGACCTTTATCATCATTATCGACGAGTATGATGTTCTTGTGCGCGAACGTGTCGATCAGCAGTTGTTTGAAAAATATCTTAGCTTCTTAAATGGTCTTTTCAAAAGTGATACACTCCGGTCGGCAATTTCGCTGGCGTATCTTACCGGAATTTTGCCGATAATAAGGGACAAAGTGCAGTCCAAGCTGAATAATTTCAGGGAATATACCATTATTGACGCATATGATCTTGCGGAATACATTGGTTTTATTCCTGAAGAGGTAAGATCGCTCTGCGAGAAGTACAAGGTAGATTACGACGAATGCATGCACTGGTATGATGGGTATTCCCAGCGGGGATATGAAATATATAATCCTGAGTCGGTGGTTATGTGCATGGAGACAGGCTCTTTTGAAAGCTTTTGGGGCAAGACCTCTACCTATGAGGCGATTGCGGAACGGATACGGATGAATTTTGAGGGGACAAAGGAAGCTGTCATCCAAATGCTGTCGGGAGAGAATGTGGATGTCAACGTGACACGTTACACGAATACCATGGACGATTTTTCGACAAAGGATGATATGTTTACATATCTGATCCACATCGGATATCTGGCTTATGATACGGAAAAGAAAACCTGCCGGATTCCGAATAAAGAGGTCAGGCAGGAATGGCTCAATGCGATCGAAGGAAATGATAATTACAGGACAACAAATCAGATAATCGCGGAATCCAAGACGCTTTTGCAGGAGACATTAAATGGCAATGAAGAAGCCGTAGCAAAAGCTCTTGACAAAAGCCACATTCATGTGACCAGCAACCGAAGCTACAACAACGAAGACTGCCTGCAGAGCGCCATCTATCTCGCTTACATTTATGCATTAAATGATTATACCGCTGTAAGAGAAATGACTGCGGGCAAGGGGTTTGCAGATGTAGTATACATCCCTGTACATTCGGGGAATACGGCGATGATCATTGAGCTGAAACGGAATGATTCAACCGAAAGTGCCATTACGCAGATCAGGGAGAAGCAATATTTCGACTGCCTGTCGCATTATGAAGGGAATCTTCTGTTTGTCGGGATCAACTACGATGAAAAGGCCAAGACACATAGCTGTGAGATAGAGCGTTTCATTAAATGATATCTAAAAACCTTCCCGATAAATATAACCGGGAAGGTTTTTGCCTATAGTATTTTATTTTTCCAAAATAGTGATCTTCGTTCCGACATGCATTTCGGGGATTTCGGCTTCTTCGGTATACAGTGTGCCGGGAAGCTCCGCCTCGGTCTTGCCTGACATATTTATGGTCATATGCCCCAGGCCAGCCAGCGTTACGGGCGCCTCATCACCTACGGCAGTTATGCGATGTATTTCGTCAGTACGGGAAGATGATTCCCCGGAATATGTCATAAGCAGCGAGACTTTACCACAGTTTTTATGCTGTGGTGAGGTCTCGTTTTTTTATCCTATGGATGCACGGGAGGAGGAAAAATGTTTGTGGACGGCAGTTCCTCGGTGGCAAGGATATTTCACATCCCGGGCGTCATTATCGGACTTACCATCGTTGCGCTTGGAACCAGCGCGCCGGAGCTGGCGGTCAGTACCGTTGCGGCAATTTCCGGTTCCAACGAAATCGCCTTAAGTAATGTGGTGGGCTCCAATATTTTCAACCTGTTATGCGTCTTAGGAGTATGTGCTGTCATTCATCCTTTAAGCGTAGCGGGTGAGATTAACAAAAGAGATTTTCCGATTTCCATCGCGGCAACTATTCTTAACATATATCGAATGTGGCAGGATATATATGCGAGTAGGACAATGCCAGATTTCTTGACAAGCTGACTATGCGGCGCTATAATTGGGAATGATTCTCATATTGAGAGAGGAGATGCGTCATGAGCAATCGGTCGAGGTACAAGACAAAGCAGAGAGAAATACTGCTCGGTTATTTTGAAACCGTACCCGGTGTTCATGTCACTGCCAGCGATGTGTGCGAGTATCTTCAAGAACATGGAGCCACTATCGGCCAGTCAACAGTATACCGTCAGTTGGAAAACCTTGTTGATGAGGGTATCATAAACAAGTATATCATTGATGGCAGCAGCCCGGCTTGTTTTGAGTATGTAGAGCCGGACAGCCATGAAGATGCTGAGATTTGCTTCCATTGCAAATGTGAAAAATGTGGAAAATTGATTCATCTGCACTGCGAGGAGATAGAAGGAATGCAGATTCATCTTTTCGATGAGCATCGGTTTAAGATGAATCCGATGCGGACAGTTTTTTATGGGCTGTGTGAACAATGCATATAGTCTAATTGTGGCATTACGCTTTGGAAAGGCGGAGACGGTTATGCGCGATTCAAATATTTCAAATACTCGAAGAATCGTAGCAGGCATCATGGTAGTCATGATGTTCGTTGTCGTGCTGTTTTCTGTTTTCTGCATTGCTGTCGAAGCCAACCATGACTGCACAGGGGATGACTGTCCTATCTGCGCCTGCATACAGCAATGTGAAAATATCCTTAATCAGGTTGGCGATGGGGTTTCACGGGGCTCTATAGTAGCACCTGTCGTTTTTCTCCTCTTATTTGTGCTGTTTTCTGTGTATAGCATCCTACAGGAAACACTTGTCTCAACAAAAGTCCGTCTGAATAATTAAAGAAACCTCTGACAAGGGTGAACTATGCCCTTTTTCGGGCTATGAGTCTGCCCTTTTTTGCGCCCACTGCCGTATGCAAAACATACGGCTCTCGCGGCATTCGCCAAATGGATATGCTTGCATATCCGCTTGGGTCATTGTTCGCGGAAATCAAGAATACACGGAGGTTTTTATTGTGAAAAAATATCTTTCTCTTTTGGCGATTGCACATCGTGCAATCTTCGGTATTGCCGCCATTCTGATGGTCGGCTGTCTCGCAGCGTGCGGCTCTGGAACGAAAACAGATATCCAGACCAAGTCCAAGCTTTCCATTGTTGCTACGATTTTTCCGGAATACGACTGGGTACAGAACATTCTTGGAGATAATCCAGCTGAAGCCGAAGTCACCATGCTGCTGGATAATGGTGTTGATCTGCACAGCTATCAGCCTGCCGCCGACGATATTCTGAAGATCTCGACCTGTGATCTTTTCATCTATGTCGGCGGCGAATCAGATGAATGGGTGGAGGATGCTCTGCAGGAAGCAACAAACAAGAATATGGTTGTCATCAACCTCCTCGATGCGCTTGGAGACCGAGTTAAGGAAGAGGAACTTGTCGAGGGTATGGAACCTGAAGAGGAAGAAGACCCGGAGTACGATGAGCACGTCTGGCTTTCTCTTAAAAACGCGTCTTATCTTGTAAATGCCATATCGGAAGCCGTTCAGTCAATCGATGCCTCCAACGCGGAGAGCTACCAAAACAACGCCAAAGCCTATATTGAAAAGCTGGACGCGCTCGATAAGGAATATCAGTCGGCGGTTGCAGAGGCAAATGTGACCACGCTCCTATTCGGAGACCGTTTTCCGTTCCGTTATCTGGTTGATGATTACGGCCTTTCCTACTACGCGGCATTTGTAGGATGCTCCGCTGAAACAGAAGCCAGCTTTGAAACGATTACATTCCTGGCGCAGAAAGCAGATGAACTTTCCCTGCACACGGTGATGACCATCGAAGGGACGGATCACAGGATTGCGGAAACAATCGTTCAGAATACGCATACCCGGGATCAGCAGATTCTGACGATGGATTCCATGCAGTCCACTACATCAACGGATGTGCAACGCGGCAGCACTTATCTCTCCATCATGAAGGATAACCTTGCGGTGCTGAAAGAAGCACTGAAGTAGGAGGTGTTTTTATGGCACTGCTCACCATCCAAAATCTGTCGCTTGGATATGATTCTCATACTTTTTTGGAGAATCTGAATTTCTCCGTCAATGCAGGAGAGTATCTGTGTATCGTAGGCGAAAACGGCTCCGGCAAGACAACGCTCATGAAAACCCTGCTTCAACTTCAAGAACCGATCAGCGGTCGGATACTGGTTGGTGACGGATTAAAAAGCAATGAAATCGGTTATTTGCCGCAACAGACGGTAGTGCAGAAAGATTTCCCGGCATCCGTGAGAGAAATCGTTCTCTCCGGGTGTCAGGGACGCTGCGGTCTGCGGCCGTTCTATAATCGGGAGGAAAAGCAACTGGCAGAGGACAACATGGAGCGAATGGGGATCGCTTCTCTTTCCGGCAGATGTTATCGGGAACTGTCCGGTGGTCAGCAGCAGCGCGTCCTTCTTGCCAGAGCCTTATGTGCCACAAGAAAAGTGCTGCTGCTTGACGAACCGGTTTCCGGCCTTGATCCAAAAGTCACTGCAGAAATGTATGATTTGATTTCAAAGCTGAATCAGGAAGGAATCACTATCATCATGATTTCACACGACATTTCTGCGGCAATTCGTTATGCAAGCCACGTCCTGCATATCGGGACAAATATATTCTATGGCGCACGGGATGAGTATGTGAAAAGCGATGTCGGCAGCTTCTTTTTGCGGGAACAGGAAGGCGGTGATTCAAAATGATGGATAAACTCGGAATGTATCTTTCCTATCCGTTTGTACGATACGCCCTTATCGTTGGAGTGCTGATTGCGCTATGTTCCTCGCTGCTGGGAGTCACGCTGGTTTTGAAGCGTTTCTCATTCATCGGAGACGGGCTTTCCCATGTGGCTTTTGGAGCAATGGCAATCGCCAGCGTGGTCGGGCTGACAAATGAAATGCTGCTTGTGCTGCCTATTACCGTAATAAGCGCGATCCTTCTTCTTCGGACGGGACAGAATGCCAAAATAAAAGGAGACGCTGCCATCGCAATGATCTCCGTAGGAGCCTTGGCATTCGGATATCTCATCATGAACATTTTTTCCACATCATCGAACCTGTCCGGAGACGTATGCAGCACCTTGTTCGGCTCCACATCCATACTGACGCTGACAAGGCGTGAGGTATGGCTCTGTGCTGTACTGTCCATTGTGGTGGCGGTCATCTTTGTGCTTTTCTATAACAAGATTTTCGCGGTCACCTTTGATGAAAACTTTTCAAAGGCAACGGGAACGAATGCCGATAGCTATAATCTGCTTATTGCGATAGTGATTGCGGTCATTATTGTGCTTGCCATGAACCTTGTGGGGTCGCTCCTGATTTCCGCACTGGTCATATTCCCGGCACTTTCAGCGATGCGGTTATTCCGCAGTTTTAGGCAGGTAACAATATGCTCCGCCGTTCTTTCCGTAATCTGCGCATTTACGGGAATTATCATCTCAATCCTTGCAGGGACACCCGTTGGGTCGACAATCGTTGCGGCCCAAGTTGCTGCATTTGCAATCTGCTATGTGGCAGGAAGATTAACAGGAGGTGTTCTGAAATGAAAACAAAGAAACGGATTTGTATGTTGCTCTGCCTTGCGGCCGTTGCTGTTATGGCAGGATGCGGTAATAATAACGAGTCAAGTAATCGTAGCACAAATAATCAGAAAAGCGTGAAAGATGTGCTGCAAGCTGGTATGGATGAGGCGAACGGAAATGCAGAATCTGACGACGCTGAAACGGATGCACAGGCTGATGACTCTCGTCAGAGTGGGCTTTCTGATAATGCTCCAGAACCAGTAGTCGAAGCCGATGAGAATACGGTCTTAAGCTCCACTGAGGGAATTGATATAGATTTAACTTCCCTGTCCAGCACGATGGTCTATTCCGAAGTTTATAACATGATGTATGAGCCGGAAAACTATGTCGGCAAAACCATAAAGATGGACGGTCTCTTCACGGCATATCATGACGAAAGTACAGGAAACTATTACTTCGCCTGCATTATTCAAGATGCCACAGCCTGCTGTGCGCAGGGAATGGAGTTCATCTTGACAGAGGATTATTCCTATCCTGACGATTACCCGGAGGAAGGTGAGCAGATCACTGTGGTAGGCGTTTTTGATACCTATATGGAGGGTGATTATACCTATTGCATCTTGACGAATGCAAAACTGGATTTATGATTCTGGTAACATAATAGTCTTTCTCGATAATTAACTGTGCGATACCGGTCTGGGCATTGACCTCGTATATGACCTCTTCAAAGAGACCTTTATCATTATGCAAGTACATCATCTAGCCTCATTTCGTAGTAGTATCTGAAAGTTGAATCGGGATACCGTCTGATATATCGGTCAATATCATCCTTTGTGATATGGTTCGCACGGGAATATTTTTTTATTTTCTCCCTTGCATCATCATAATCGCTGTCAAGGTAGGAATCCAGATTTTTTAACAGTCCCAAAAGCTGAAGGACGGTAACATTTTCCTTGGAGACCGGCACATTGGACTTTCTGACTATGAATGACTGCTTGCCGATCGATACCTCACGGACAATGGCTGCTATGTTATTGCTCACAATCTCTTTTTTCATGGGAACCTGCATGGAGATTCCTATTATATTGGCAAAGGTGCTGCCGGAATAGTAACCGTCTGTCCTGCCCCTGCGGGAGATGTATTTATATCTTGCCACGGTTTCGGGACTGGGACCAGCAGCTGAGCTGAAGCGTGTCTTCTTCGGGATGTAGTATATCCCTTTCTCATAGCGCACAATCTTATCTGCATCTGCAAGCGTCTTGATCTGCTGGCGGAAGTTTTCCCGCTTCATTCCCCCTATATGGATATCATCAAGGAAGATCGGCTCTCCGTCTTCATAATGTTCCTTCAAATATTCAAACAGCATATCATAACCTCGCAAATCACGATAAATAATAATCTGTATTATTTATCGTGATTATACAAATAAATGTACGGGAAGTCAATAAGGCTTTAATCACAAAAAATCGTACTTGAAATTATTGTTTTGCGGTCATATAATTAAACCGGTTCAAAAAAATGACTTAATGAAGGATGTACGGTTATGTCAAATGCAGAAAAGGTAAATGCGTTTCTGGATGAAGCAAAGGTATTTTATTTTTTGACCACAGATGGTGACCAGCCGAAAGGCCGTCCTTTCAGTTTTCATATGCTGGTGGATGATAAGCTGTATTTTGGCTGCGGGACATTCAAGAATGTTTACAAGCAGCTTACGGCAAATCCGAAAGTGGAGGTTCTTGCAAACGGCAAGGGGGAATTTCTTCGCTATGACGGTACAGTAAAGATGGTTAAGGATGATGCCTTGCTTGACAAGGTCAGAGAGACTGTGCCGAAGATCATGGAGATGTACGACAAGAACGGCTGGGAGAAGGGGCTGTTCTATCTGGAAAACGGACACGCTGAGATCAGGGGAATGATGGATCTGAAAGAAGAATTTGATGTGTAAGGTGCTTGCTTATGGAGCAAAATGATATGACCACAATAGAAGAACGATTTGGGAAGTGTCCATATGCAACAGCACAGAGTCTTATTTCCGGAAAGTGGGCGACGCTGATATTGCATTATCTTATGAAGGGACCGATTCGTTTTAATGAACTTCAGAGACTTATGCCTAAGATGACGCACGCCACTCTTTCAGTTCAGTTGAAAGGGCTTGTTGGAAGCGGGCTTGTCGAGCGGAGGCAGTATGAGGATATTCCGCCCAGAGTAGAGTATTCTCTTACGGGAATCGGAGAGCGTTTTAGCCCGGTGCTTGAAGCATTAAGAACTTGGGGAACAGAATATATTGAATATATGGAAAAGCAAACCGACTAAGGCTCATTCCGGCTTTTGTGGTATAAATAAAGAGCCGTGCTATGACGATATAGTTCGTAACGCGGCGTTTTGCTATGCGTATGTATCACTTTAGCAAACGAAAAAAATTTGCGAGGTGATCCTGTGAAAAGAAAAACTGCAAAAGAAATGCTTGCGGATTCTTTCCGTGAGGTTGCAGAAAAGAAGCCCGTTGATAAGATTACGGTCTCTGATATCATTGAAAACTGCGGCTATTCAAAGACGACCTTTTACAGATCGTTCAAGGACAAATATGATCTGATGGCTTGGGATTATTTAACAAGGCAAAAGCAGATCATGGATCAGATGGATAACACGGATTATGAATGGAAGACAACTCTGATCGAAGGCGCTCTGCTTTTTAACGAGGAAAAGGACTATCTGAAAAATCTGCTGCTGCACACAAATGGGATTGATTCATTTTCCAGGAACATGAAAGAGGTACACTTTGGCAGCTTAAAAAAATGCGTTCTTGATGCATCGGGTATGAAGGAATTGGATGTTAAGACGGAAATGTATGTGAGGACTTACTGCCAGGGGACGGTTGACCTGATATGCGATTGGATCATGGGAATGTATGATGTCAGTCCTAAAGAGCTTGCAGAAGTGTTTGAAAACTGCCTGCCGGAACCGCTGCGTAAATATCTCCTTTGAAATGGGACTATTTAAGGGAAAAGTACCATTGTGGAACTTTTCAACTGATGTGTAAATTGAATGTATCCTGAAAAGTCGTATACTATAGTTGCGCACGATAAAACGGCGCGTAATAAATAAAAGGATACGGAGGATGGCAAAATGACAAAGATTGAATTGTTAAAAGGAATGGCAAAGGGATGGTTTGGTAATTCACAGCAGCACTCGATTCATGCGCAGCTTTTGAAGCAGAGAGGCTTTGGCAAGCTTGGAGATAAGATCATGGAAGAGTCTGACGAAGAATGGGAAGAGGCAAAAAAGGTCAATGCCCGCTTGATCGAGCTTGGAGAGACACCGGTGGTAGCGATTCAGGAATATCCTGTGATTACCGACATCAAAGAAATGCTGGAATACGACTGCAAGGATGCGGCAGAAGCCCTTCCTGAGATGAGCAAGTCGCTGGCCATGTTTGAAGACGACTATGTAACCCAAAATATGCTTCAGCAGTTCATCGTTGATGAGCAGGAGCATTACAACTGGGTAAGACAGCACCTGAACCTGATCAATGAGATCGGATATGAGAATTACCTGATCGAGCAGCTTGGATGATCGGAGGCACGCTACGAACGAAAAATAACAGGGATATATCATGGCTGGCGTTAATGAATGATCGCGTCAGCCATTTTGACAAAGGAGTACAATGGATTTATCAATGACACAGACAATTTCAGAATGTCCAAGGCTTGATGAACAGTTATGCTTTCCTCTGTATGCCTGTGCCAAAGAAGTGGTCCGCCAGTACAGGAAACCTCTTGAAGAATTAAACCTGACATATACGCAGTATCTAGTCATGATGGTGCTTTGGGAGCATGGCGGCATGACGGAAGGAGAGCTTGGCAGGAAGATTTATCTGGAATCCGGAACCCTTGCACCGCTTCTAAAGCGGCTGGATAAAGCCGGATACATCAACCGGGTCAGACCGGAGGACAACGAGCGTAAGCTCTTCCTTACACTTACTGATAAGGGCGAGGCATTGAGGGAAAAGGCAAGAGAAGTCCCGTCGGCAATGCAGGGCTGCATCCCTCTTTCCGAGGATGAGCTGTATCAGCTGAGGGATCTGCTGAACAGAGCACTTGCAGGCATGGAGACAAGGTGAAATGGAGGACGATGAAATGGAGATCAAAGCAGTAAAATTCAGAAAAGATGGGTTCTACTCCCAGCCGTTTGCTTTTGGCGGGGAAGAAGGACCGGACAAGTTTGACCCGAACATCAGGTATCGTGGTACTTTACAAAATTATCTGATCGACACTGGGAATGAGGTGATCCTGGTAGATACGGGAGTGCCCGCTGGTTCTCCGGAGGAAGTACCGGATGAGACAAGCATGGCCTATACCGGAAAGAATATATGCGACTATATGGAAGCGTTCGCAGCTCTCGGCTATAAGCCGGAGCAGGTGACGAAGATCCTTCTTACTCATAAGCATATCGATCATTCAGGAGAGCTGAAGTCTTTCCCGAATGCAAAGATCTATGTGAATGCGGATGAGACATCTGCGGATGAGCTGCAGGGGCTTACAAATCTTGAGTCGGTAAAGTTTACGGACGGTGCTTATTATAACTTCCCGGAGAGCCAGAAGATCGGTGATGGTATATACTTCATCAAGGCAAAAGGGCATACCAATGGCAATAGCATTGTGATCGTGGAGAATGATGGATTATTCTATATGCTTCACGGTGATATCACATATGTGGACGAGGCGCTCTATGAAAACAAGCTGTCAGTCGTATTTGATGATCTTCCGGCAGCACGGGAAACACTAGATCGCGTTCGTGAGTTTGTCAGAAACCATCCGACAGTATATTGCGGCACGCATACGCCTCAGGGATATGAGAATCTTGAAGCAAAGCGTGTGATGGATCTGGACAATCCGGTGCCTACCGTTCTGGCAGAGGTGGATTTCTCCAAGGCAGAAGCGTCCGGAAAGTATGTATGTTCCATTTGCGGATATGTATATGATCCTGCGGAGCATGACGGTGTTGCTTTTGAAGATCTTCCGGATGATTGGAAATGTCCAAGGTGCAAACAGGGGAAAGAGAAGTTTAACAAGGCTTAATCACATAATTTGAAATAAGCATTTTATGGAGAGTCGTGTAACAGCGGCTCTCTTTTTGGTTGAAAAGGAATGGTTTTATTGTATAATGGTTCAAGCGGCAATCGGAGTTTGAGGAGAATTAAAGTATGGATATTATGGCGGTAGGAATGGGTGGATTTGTCGGGGCAGTGCTGCGCTATCTGATTGGACTGGTGCCGATCAGGGAATCTGCTGTATTTCCGATAAAAACATTTGTAATAAATGTGATTGGATGTGCAGCTATCGGGATTATTACCATTCTGGCATCGAAAAATCCAAATATTAATCCCAGATGGATACTGTTTTTAAAGGTCGGCATATGTGGAGGTTTTACCACATTTTCAACTTTTGCACTTGAAGCTACAGATCTTGTGAAGAATGGATATATGGGGATTGCCTTTCTTTATGTAATACTTAGCATTTTTACAGGTGTTGTTGTAATCTTTGGGACAGAAATGGCAATCGGCAAGTAAATTTGTGAGGAGTCTTGGGCTGCTTAATATGCGGGAAGATACGGAGAAGGAGTTGGCAGGATTTATTCCGGGCCAGCCGAATGAAATCGAAGCTCTTGATTACTGCATTGGCGGAGAAGAAAAGCATTTCGATCCGAAACCGACGAAAAATCGTATGGTGCGGGAATTCATGGACTTTGAGAGGATTGTCAGGGAAAATGACAGGACGGAAATGGAGCGTGAGATGGAGGATACCCTCGCAGTGATGGCAACTATGGAAGAGGCGCGGGAAAGCTCCGGCATCGTGTACGGGAAGTGAGGCAAAGCGGGCAGCAAAGGTCATGATGGAGTATATGGAAAAAGCATCGTGACTGCGCCAGGAATGTCATGCATCAACTATTGTTTTCCTGGTTTACTACCACAACCTTGCCAAAGCTGCCGGTGCTTTCCAGATACCGGTGTGCTTCGGGAACTTGTGGGAGTGAAAATACCTTGGCCGGTGTCACATCCACCCCATAATGTTCCACAAAGTCGATCATTTCCTGCAGACGGGCGGCAGGATCATTTCCGGAATGAAAACTGGTAAGGTAAACATTCGGGGGCATATCCTCCAGAGGATCAAAGCGGTCCAGGCTCCATATGCCGCCGAGAAGCCCTGTGCAGCAGACGATCGCCTGTTCATTCATATGGGAAAATGTATCCCGCAGTGCTGCCGGACCGATCAGATCCAGTACACGGTCATAGCGGGCTTCCGTCTGCAGGATATTCTGCTGGTCAATGACTACCTCGTCAAAGCCCTCCGCTTTGAGCAATTCGGCTTTTGACGCGTTCCGGCTCGTGCCTGTCACATGCACTTTTTGATCATACGCCTTAAGCAAACGCACGAACGCAACGCCAACACCGCTGGTCGCGCCGCGCACCAAAACGGACAATCCGCTTATATTTCCGTCCGTCAGGTGAAGATTTGTCATGGAACCGAAAGCAGTGTAGTAGGTTTCCGGCATTGCCGCCCAGCTTGCGACCGCAAGAGTTGTCTCCACCGGATAAATCTGTTCATTTGGCAGCAGTGCATATTCAGCGTAACCGCCGTCAAAGGCCCGTCCCATCTCACCCATGATCGAAATCACCTGTTGGCCGGCCGGCAGGCGTTCTTCGTCTGTAGAATCCTCGATCACGCCGACACACTCGATTCCTAAAATCCGGGGAAATTTTACGGAAGGGGACTGACCCTTCCGGGTGAAAATTTCCGAGTGGTTGATCCCAAAGCCCAGCACCTTTACCAGACTCCAGCCTTCGCGAAGCTGTGGCGTCGGTACTTCTTCGTAGATCAGCTTTTCCGGTCCGCCCGGTTCGTAGATGCGTATTGCTTTCATCACTGCCTCCTGTCATCACATATTAACCAGCATCCATTCCCGTGTCAAGTTTTTTCGTGCAACAAACCATCCCGCGAAAATCTGTCTTCATCCGGCCTGATGCTCCCACAAGCCCGCATATTCGCCATTATTCTTCAGCAATTCCTCATGCGTGCCGTCCTCTTCGATTTTACCGTCCTTTAAAACGATGATACGGTCAAGGCTTGATACCGTGGAAAGACGGTGAGCGATCACTATGGAGGTGCGGCTTTTCATAAGGTTGGAGAGGGCATCCTGGATCATCTTCTCGCTCTCGGAATCCAGCGCGCTTGTCGCCTCGTCCAATACAAGGATCGGCGCATTGGTCAGTATGGCTCTTGCGATCGCGATGCGCTGTCTCTGTCCGCCCGACAGCTTCACGCCGCGCTCCCCGGTTATAGTTTCAAAGCCCTCCGGCAGCCTCTCTATGAATTCAAGCGCATTGGCTTCTTTTGCTGCCTGCCTGATCTCCTCCGCCGTCGCCTGCGGTCTGCCGTAGGCAATATTTTCTGCTATTGTACGATGGAACAGCAGCGGCTCCTGCGGCACATACGCAAT
Source organism: Lachnospiraceae bacterium (assembly GCA_017470735.1). Lineage (GTDB taxonomy): Bacteria > Bacillota > Clostridia > Lachnospirales > Lachnospiraceae > RGIG4930. The sequence goes on from JAFUYB010000036.1 coordinate 13,550, forward strand.
CTGCCTCCGCAGGGAAACCTGGGTAACCTTTGATATATCCTGCCCGTCTATGGAGATGCGCCCTTCCTGTATATCCTCCAATCGGAGCAGCAGTCTGGTAAGCGTGGTTTTCCCCGAGCCCGAGCGTCCCACAAGACCGATTCTTTCTCCCGGCTTTATGAACAGGCAAAAATCCGTAAAAATATTCTCACTGCGGCCGTCCGTATACTGGAAATTCAGATTCTCAAATGCGATCCGTCCCTCTGTGACCAAAAGATCCGTGGCATTTTCAGCATCGGCAACCAGCCGCGGTTCGTCAAGATTCTGCGTCATTTCACTTGCGTCACCGAAAATCCTGTTGATGACTGTCATGGTCTGATTGATCATATTGAACCGCAGCGTAAGGTTGTGCGTGTATGAAAAAATCAGAACCAGTTTGCCTGCGCTGATTCCATACCATGCATTGCCTCCGGCGACAAATACAGTCTGTATGACCATGATGACGACTATAATACCGGCTGCCACGGACGCGCTCAAAAGGGTTGCGTGCATCCGCTTGGAATCCGCGCCCCGAACCTCTTTATTGGCGTTGGTGAAAAGCTCCTTTTCATAAGCCTCCCTTCCCGATGTCTTGACGGCAAGGATATTGGTGATGCTGTCTGAAAGTTCGCCGGAAAGCCGGTTCTGCGCGCTTGCGGCCAGAGTATTAAGCGGCAGTGTCCTCCGGAACAGCAGCCACACCACGATAATATATATCACAAGGATCATAGAGAGTATGACCACATACAATGGCACGATCGGTGCCAAAAGCGCGATTGTAAGGATGGTTGCCGAAACCAGCGGCACCAATGAGTAGTTGAACAGCTCCACAAGAGAAGAAAAAGCGTTTGTGAATTTGCTGGTCTGGCTGACCAGCGCCCCTCCGAATCTGCTGTTGTGAAATGTCATGCTCTGGTTGGAAAGCGCATCAAATACCAGAGTCGACAAGTCATAATATCCGAGTATCTCCAGCTTCCAGACCGCATAATCCTGCAATTTGGAGCAGATCTGCCCGATCACATTCGCGATGACCAGCATAAGTATCGCAGGCAGAAACGCCCTCAACACATTCCCGCCTGCTATGCTGCCTCCACTGACTTTGTCGATAATATCCGATACTGCCTGCGCATTAAGAAATGTAAGGCAATATGTATAGCCGAAGGATGTCAGTATCCCGAGCAAAAAGAACTGCCAGTGCTTTAGCAGAGTCCTGCCATAGTAATACATGGTTCTGCCCGCCGTGTTTTTCTTCATGATGCTGTTGCCTTTCCGATGTATTTATTTCCCGCATCCAATGAAGAAAATTATAACATTGACATATAGTTTTCGCAATTCTCTTGGCGAGCGGGCGCATTATCTTGCTTCATACGGTGCGTGACAACTATCAGATAAATATCCCTTTTTCTGATAGTTGGTGCGTATTTCAACTAAATGCCCAATATGGATCCGCCGCAAAACTCTAATACGGTTTCACTCTCAGAAATATTGTTATTTTATTCTCGCGCCATTTTCAGCATTCGCTGCATCAGCTCGTCCCCATGCGCCCTGAACCATTTTCTCTTTTCGTTGTAATCCGGCATAAAGGATTCTACCTCGTGCCAGAAATTCTTCGAGTGGTTCATATATTTTCTGTGGGCAAGCTCATGTATGACCACATAATCCCTGACATCCTCGGGCACAAGCATTAAAAGGCAGTTGAAATTCAGATTTCCCTTCGCGCTGCAGCTTCCCCAGCGTGTTTTTTGGTTGCGTATGGTGATCCTGCCGTAAGTCACGCCCATCGCCTCGGAATGCCTCGCGACCCGTCCTGGAATATCCTGTTTTGCAGACTCAAAAAGCTCATCCAGCAGCTCAGCCGTCAGGGGCTCGGCAGCCTCCGCTTTTGCGGCATCCGCTGCGGCTTTTTCCACTTGTTTGCTGATCCAGTCCTGTTTTTCCGTAATAAATGCCTTGATGTCCTTATTCGGCATCCTGTATGGGGCGCGTACCTTGACATTTCCCGTCCGGTCTATCTCTATGGACAAGGTTCTGCGTCTGCTCCTTATCACGCTGTAATTCACTTTCAGTTTCCTCCGATTCTGCCAAAATTTACCAGAACCGGCGACAAGGCAATCTCCTCTATCCCTAGTGCAGCCGATTCCAAATAAATGGATGCACAAGTTATACTACCTTATACCCTTCAGCAGACAAGACCTCTAACGCCCGCCCAAAGTTTTCTTCCTTCACAAGGATATAATCCGTATTATATGTTGAAACAGCAAATATACCTATTTTATGCGCCGCAAGGATTCCGGACAGCTTCGACAGGATTCCGATCAACGAGAAATCAAGAACCCCCTGAATACGAAAACCTTTCCATCCGTCATCACGGCCTGTTGTTTGAGATGGCGTATCCGCGGTTCTGCAAACCAACGACAGTTCTTCATCTGTTTTCGCGATAAAAAAGAAATCCGTTGACAGGTCTATGGAAGAAATATCCGCCACCTTGCATACAGTAAGCTTGTGCTCTATTACCTTTAATTCCATTTTATCTCCCGTCCTGTCCAAATAACATCCAAAGACCTGCCATATGCGGAACAGTGACTCCAAAAGCGATTCCTGCAATGATTAACCCTAATACGAATAACATAGTCTTGCCCTCCTTGTTCTTTGTTTCATCTGATGATTCCATTATATACTTTTTCTGTTACTTTTTCATGACAGGCTCCCTTCCATCAAATAATGCACCAGCATTACTATGCCGCTGATAATGAGAATCGGGATTGCCAGATACATCAGCCCCGCAAGCACCATACCGATTATAAAAACCGGAAATAATATTACTCCGAATAGGAATTTTGTAATTCCCCAGGTCATCTTCACTGCGGTTCCGATAACCCCGCCCATGAATGAGATCATCAATATGATAAAAAGTAATGTCAACATAACTGCCACCTCCCAAGTGCTCTTAATATTTGTTCTTGTAATTGCAATTATACTCCTCGCGTCCTTTTCATAACAGCTTGTATTTGATAAATAATATGCCTTTATTTTTCTGTTTCGGAAAAATAGACATGATGCAGTTTTTGTTGTAGAATTGGGATGTATCGGATTTTAGGAGGAGCCTGTCATGGGCAAAAGGTCTACGAAGCAAAACAAAAATTATTATCAGCTGTGCCGCGAGGAGGCCGGTCTGACGAGGGCGGAAGCCTGTGAATTGATGGAATTTGTTTCCGAAAGCAGATTGGTCAAAATCGAAAATGAGACTTCTGAGCCTCATCCCGAAGAAATATTGGCTATGGTCTCCGCATACAAAAAGCCCGAACTGGTCAATTTCTATTGTTCACAGAAATGTCCCATCGGGCAGATTCATGTGCCGCAGGTCAAACGCAAAGAACTCGCGCAGATCGTTATCGAGGTTTTGGCAAGCCTCAACTCCCTTGACGAGCGCAAAAACCGCCTCATCGAAATCAGTGCCGACGGCAGGATCTCTGATGATGAATTGGAAGACTTCGCCGCGATCCAGGATGAACTTGAAAACATTTCAGCTACCGTAAGCTCCCTGCAGCTATGGGTTGATTCCATGATGGACACCGGCCGTATTGACAAGGATAAGCTGGCAGCCATCAGGAATCATTAAACTTTCTATAATGGCTTCTATCCGGTAATCTGCTTTACTTTACAAACCGTTCTTTTCAGCAGTCGCTCATCGTCTTGCCCGGCGCGGTCAATCCTTCAAAATCCTTGACAAACACATCGATTGCGGATGTGATCGCCGTATTCTTCACCAGCCCGTCGATGACATCCGGAGCGACCGTCGCTGCCAGCACGCCGTACTTCGCCAATTCCAGAACCTGCTGGGAATTTTTGAAGCTCGCCGCCAGAAGCCCGGCTTCCATTCCATTGTTTTTGAAGATATCATGAATGTCTTTTGCGACCTGAACGCCGTCGAAGCCCATGTTGTCAATCCGGTTGATGTACGGCGCCGCATAGGATGCCCCGCTCTTTGCCGCCAGATACGCCTGCATCGGCGTGTAGATCGCGGTCGCCGTCAAACGGATGCCCTCGGCATGCAGTGCCTTCATCGCCTTAAAGCCCTCGGGCACGCTCGGAATCTTGACATAGGTATTCTTGCCGAGCACTTCCACGATTTTCCTCGCGTCCTTTATCATCCCTTCCGCGTCAAGCGCGACGGCCTGGACATGCAGGTCGGCATCATCGCCGATAAATTTTCGGATCTCTGTCAGCACATCGTAAGGCTGACGACCTCCTGCCGCGAGGATCGTCGGATTGGTCGTGACGCCGTCGATTGGATAATAGTCGTAGATGCGCTTGATTTTTTCGATGTCTGCGTGGTCGATTAAAAGTTTCATGGATGTAAATTCTCCTTTCAGTGTAAGTAATAAGGTAGTTCTGCTCGTTAAGCTCAATTCTCGCCTTTGGCTCGATTTCGCTAATCTCCCAGAACAACTTTCGTGCTAAATTCATGCTGCGCTTGCAGCTTGCATTCATTAAGCACTCAATGTTTGCTCAGTCCGTTCAATAATATCATCCTGCGTCGCTTTGGACAGGACATTGAAGAATGCGCTGTAGCCTGCCACGCGCACAATCAGGTCGCGGTGATTCTCGGGGTGCGCCTGCGCGTCTAACAGCGTCTCGCGCGACACGATATTGTACTGCACATGGTATCCATGCAAACGGTTGAAGAACGCGGAAATCAGCATTTCGAGCTTCTGCCGGTTCTCTTCCTTTTCCAGCATCTGCGGCGTCATCTTCTGATTCAGCAGCACCCCGCCCGTGATCTTCTCCGTCGGCAGCTTGGACACCGACTTGAACACCGCTGTCGGTCCGTTCTGGTCCGCGTTGTGCGCGGGCGAGCAGCCTTCTGCCAGCGGCTCATGCGCCTTTCTGCCGTCAGGCGTCGCCATCGTGCCCATCCCCTGCCCGACATTTGCCGAAATCGAGGATGTCCCGCCGTAACGGATGCCGCCGATCGGCCCCCTCTGATAACGGGTATTCGGGTATTTTTTGATCTCATCCAGATACGAATCGTAAGCTTCCACCACAAGCTGGTCCGCATCATCGATGTCATTGCCGTACTTCGGCGCGTCGTGAATCAGCATCTCCTGTATCCGCTGGTTCTCCGGCGAAGTGAAGTCGTCGAGAATCGCGTCCCACAGCTCGGAAGGGGTAATCTTCTTTTCCTCAAAGACCAGCTTTTTGATCGCCGCCAGCGAATCCGCCATATTCGCAATGCCGACCTGCAGTCCCGAAATGAAATCGTAAACCGCGCCGCCCTCTTTGATCGTCTTGCCCCTGCCGATGCAGTCGTCAGTCAGCGCGGAGCAGAGAATATCCGGCACATCCCGCTCGGAAGCTTTGTCAATCGCGTTTTCCACGATGACCGAATACCGTGTCATTTCACGAACAGTAGAATCCCAAGCCTTCATCAGCTCCTCATAGCTTGTCATGTCCTTGAAATAGCCGCAGCCCTTTGTGAACCGCTTGCCGCTCGTCAAGTCCACGCCGTCATTCATTGCGCACAGCAGGACGCGCGGGAAGTTGATGTAGGACATGCCCGTGCAGCGATAACCCCATTTGCCCGGTACTGCCGTTTCCACGCAGCCGATGGCGCTGTAGTTGTATGCGTCTTCCTCTTTCACGCCCCACTTAATGAAGGACGGGATGATCACTTCGTCATTGTTTAAGGCGGGCATTCCGAATCCGAGCCGCATCACTTCGATGCATTCATCATAGAAATGCTTGTCAATGTTCTTGTGGTAACGCACGGTCAGATTCGGCTGCGTCAGCCGCGTCTGCGCTACGGATTTTAAGACAACGAAGGAAAGTTCATTGACCGCGTCCTTTTTGTCGGTCGTCTGTCCGCCGATCGTCACATTCTGGTACATCGGGGAACCCGCCGAACTTAAGGTATGCGCCTGAGAACGCACTTTGTTGACCGTAAGCGTTTTGATCCACAGGCATGTCAGAAGCTCCAGCGCTTCGTCTTCCGTGATCGTGCCCGCGTCGATATCTTTCTTATAATAAGGATACATATACTGGTCAAACCGTCCATAGGAAAGCGAGTGTCCGTTGGACTCGATCTGCAGGATCAGCTGGATGAACCAGACCGACTGCACGGCTTCTTTAAAGGAATCCGCAGGCTCATACGGCACCTTCGCGCAGATCCGGCTCATTTCCAAAAGCTCTGCCTTGCGTTTCTCGTCTGTCTCTTTGTCCGCCAGCTCCTTTGCAAGCTTGCTGTAACGCAAAGCGAAGTTGTGTACCGCGTCAATCACGATGAGCACTGCTTTATAGAAAATATTCTTGTCAATCGCCTCGGGATCGGTCAGATCCAGCTCTGCTTTCAGCCTCTTCGTCCGCGCCTCATACCCCTTGAGTCCGTCCGATAAGAGCCGCCCATAATTGACTGCAAGATGCGCGTCGCCGGCATTGAGCTTGCCCTCCATGCCGAACACCCCGGTCTCCATGAACACGGAAACCTCGTCCGGCAGGATCGCCTCGCCTCTGGCACGCAGGTTGTTGTTCTCCCAAAACGGAGCAATCTCCCGCAGCTGCTTCTTTGTCTCCTCGGTAATATAGAACACATCCCCGTCACGCTTTTCAAAAAGATCCAGTTCGTCGATCACAAACTGAAGCGTGTATTCCGGAAAGACCGGCGCGTTCGTATTTTTAGTAGCCTGGTTGCCGCAAAGCAGCGTCTTGTCCTCGATATAGACGGTCATTTCATTTAAGATCTTCTCGACCATCAATGCCCGCATCATAACGCGCGGCTGGTTCTGGTGCGCCTTGTACGCTTCCGTGGCGAGTACGGCACGCTCCGCATCCACATATGGCTTTTCGTCCAGCACTTCATTACGGAATGCCTGCATCCTCGGTGTCAGCGCCCCGAAATGTTCCCTGTTTTCCATCCCTTCATTCCCTCCTTTTTGTTTTGCTCCTGCCGCCCGGCATATGATGCACTTGCCTTACGGCATTTCATTCGTAACTCGTTTTGTTTTGATTTAATCAGATTATATATCCTGTATCTTCGTTTGTCAATGCGTTTTGTAAATTAATTTTTATAAATAAAAGTATTTTATTTTACATTCAGAATTTTATTATTTACACAGCGGTGCAGATGTGCTATAATCCTTGCAAACAGCACTGTCAAAAATTCATTGATATCAGGAACTGTATCAAAATATCTTGCACATTTATTTTCTGCAGTTCCTTAGGGAAGAAACCATGGCAAAATCATTTTCAGCACAAAGGGGATTGGTTTTCAACATCCAGAAATTCAGCGTCAACGACGGCCCGGGCATCCGGACGGCGGTCTTTATCAAGGGCTGCCCGCTGCGCTGCAGGTGGTGCGCCAACCCGGAGAGCCAGAGCCGTCGCATCCAGATCACCTGGGACGGGACACGCTGCATCCATTGCCGCAAATGCGTGATGACCTGCCCCGAATACGCGGTGGCGCAGGTGCAGGATGACAGCAGCGGACCGATCGTCCGCTCTATCAAAATTGATGAGAAGAAATGCTCCGGCTGCCAGATCTGTGTCCGCGGCTGCCCGGCGCAGGCACTCTCCGCAGAGGGCGAATGGAAGACGGTAGACGAAGTGTTTGACATCTGTATGCAGGACCTTCCTTTTTACGAAGAAAGCGGCGGCGGCGTGACGCTCTCAGGCGGAGAAGTGCTCTCATCTCCCGACTTTGCCGTCGCCCTGATGGAACGGCTGAAAGCAGAGGGGGTTCATATCGCGCTGGAGACGACCGGCTTTGCCGCGCCCGAAGTATTCGACCGCGTGACAGCGCTTGCCGATCTGCTGCTTTTTGACATGAAACACTGGAATGAAAAGGGGCATATCGCGGGAACCGGTGTATCCAACCTGCCGATATTATCCAATATGAAGCGGGCCGTCGAAAACGGCGCCAATGTATTGCCCCGCATCCCGGTCATCCCCGGCTTCAATGACACTTTAGAAGATGCGGCCGGGCTGTCCGCCCGCCTGAATGAAATTGGCGCAAAGCGGGCGCAGCTTCTGCCCTTCCACCAATTCGGAGAGAATAAATACCACCACCTCGGCAAAGCTTACGAATACGCCGATGTGCCCGCTTATCATCCCGAAGATTTGTCAGAATACCGGGATGTGTTTGTGGAAAATGGAATTGACGCTTTTTTTCTGAAACAAAAACTGTTTCATAATATGCTTATGCCAGCACCAGCTCTACATGATTTTTCTGAAGGATTTTTGTTGCGGATTCCGATATGCCTTCATCTGTGAACACCGTATGCACCTTGTCAAACCGCATCTGCAGCACGACGCCCTGCTGGCTGAATTTCGTCGAATCCGTCAGGATCATCACTTTCCGTGCCGATTCCGCCAGATTCCGCATCGCTTCTGCGCGGCTCAGGTCGCTGCAGGTGAATCCTACCTGCGGGATAAATCCATCCGTCCCCATGAACAGCTTGTCCACGAAAAATTCCCGCGCGCAGATACGGACCAGAGGACCGATCATCACCTGTGATTCCCGCTGGTAATCCCCTCCTAAAAGGGTGATCCCGTTCGTGCCGATGTGTCGCACATAGTCCGCAATGAAAGCGGAATTCGTAATGATATTCACATCCCGTCTTTCATTCGCAAGTATCTCCGCGAGCATGGCGCAGGACGAACCGGACTCGATCATCACCGTCTCCCCGTCTTCCACAATCTCCGCTGCCGCGCGGGCGATGCGGGCTTTCACTTCATAATTGTAGGCCAGTCTGTTGTTGATGTCATCGGAACTGACAGCGCAGGCGTAACCATGCTCCCGACGCAGCAGCCCCTTTTCTTCCATCGCATCGAGATCCTTCCGTATCGTCACGCCCGACACGGAAAGCGCCTCCGCCAGCTCCGTCACCTCGACCTTCTGCTTCTCATTCACAATCCGCAATATGTCCACATGCCTTGCCTTCATCTTTGCACTCCATTTCTATCTATGACTCTACGCTTATATGAAAGTAATTATATCGAAAAACAAATCCGAAAGCAACATCAAATGAAAGAAAGTTTGTGTCAAGTACTCGTTGCCCGTATCCCTTATTATTTTGCTTTTGTTGATAACTTCCTGCTTAAAATGGCGGGTGTATGGAAATCAATTTCGATACACCGGGTCCTTTAGAACCCTCTGCACCCGACTTAGCGT
>JAFUYB010000037.1 GCA_017470735.1 Lachnospiraceae bacterium
AGATGAATTATTCAAAAAATTTATTGTAGAAGGAAATGATAATAATGATGACGAAGATGACGATGAAGCGACTTACAATGACCGCGAATACGATGTTGAAGATGACGATGGCGATGAGGAAGATCTGAATGAGGTGACAGAGATTCCGGCGGGAAGCGGTGCCGGTTATGCTGCGGCAAACCACTCGCTGGATTCCACGCCAAAGACGGCGGACGGGGATATTGACCCGAAATTTGTCTTCTGTGTAGCGTTGTTTCTGGTTGGACTGGCGGGACTGATTTTTGCCCGTCGGCGAAGTTTGATTCACGGGGTGAATCGTGATGCTGAGGAGAACGATGAGCTGGATTAAGGGAAAAAAGAGGGGGCAGTCGGTATTTGCGGCTGCCTTTGTCCTTTTAGGAATTTGGGCAGTTGTTGCGGTACGGGGGAGTGCGGCAACTGCGAATGTCGTGGATGGCTTTGTGCTCAACAAGACCGGTACGGCAGTCATGAGCTATGAAGGCGATGGCGGCGATATTGTGATACCGGACGGCGTGAAGACGATCGCCGCAGGCGCGTTTCTTGGGAATAAAAAGGTGACAGGCGTTGACCTGAATGATGTCCGCACGGTCGGCAACAATGCATTCGCGAAATCTGCCTTGGAGACGGTTGAGGGAGGAGATCTTCTCCGTGCGGTCGGCGGTAATGCGTTTGCGGAGACAAAACTGACGGAATTTGAAGTGCCGGACGGACTTTTACGGCTGGCACAGGACGCATTCAGCGGGACCAAGACGCTGACAAGCTTTTCCGGCGGCAGTGACAACTATCAGATTGTGGGCAATTGCATTTATACAGATGACGGGGATGAGCTGTACATTTCACCGGGCGGGAGGACGCACGCGGCAACAGTGACAGCGTCGAAAAGGGCGACAAAAAAAGCTTCGGCATCGGATGGCGCGACGGCAGGAGCATCGAAAAAGGTGGCGAATACATCGGCGGTGGCAGTGACGGATATCGAAGAGATCGCCGGAGGCGGGCTGGAGGGACCGGATCCGCTGGCGGAATATGAAGCCAACTCCCAAATTGCCGCTGAACTGGACAAAGAAGAGCTTTCAGAAGATGCGGATTATGAAGAGGAATTTGATGAGGACGAGGAGGAGTACGACGAGGGCATCGACTGGGTGGATCCGGAGCTTTTGGCGCAATCCGGCAGATATGCCGCGGTTGAGCATTCGCTGGATACCTACGATGTGAACGGTGGCACTTCATCGAGCACATCCAATTCCGCGACGACGGATGCCGCGAATTCCGCCGCCAACAGCGGCTCATCCGCAGGCAGCACTTCCGGCAGTACAGCCGCAAGCGCGAATGCCTCAAGCGGAAGCGTCAGCAATGAGACTGTAGCCCGCGCAAGGGACGCGACGCCGAAGACTGCTGACGGCGACATTGATCCGAAATTTGTATTCTGCCTGGCGCTGTTTCTGGTCGGACTGGCAGGACTGATCTTTGTGCGGCAGAGAAGCATGGTACAGATCGCCGCGAGCCGTTCGGTCGCGGACAACGGGGAATTGGATTAGCTGATTTGGCGGGAATATTGGTAAATTGCAAGTGAAGATGGTAAATGAAAGCCCCGGCACAGTTGGTGACCGGGGTTTCTATTATCCTTTATATTTTAATATGTTTGAGCTGCGGAAGATCGTATTTGAGGATCCGACCTGGTTGACAACGACCTTGTCGCCGGGGCGCACCAGGCTGTCATCCACTTCCAGGCACTGGCCGCTACGGTATTCCGCCCGCACGCGTTCGCCGTTGACATAGACGCGGCTCCATCTTGAGAAATTGTCCCCATACAGATGCACCGTCCCGTCAAACCGATAGGCGGAATCAAGCTGTACCGGTCTGGAACCCATGATAATATCGCTGGCGGGGTAGAAGTCCTTGCTGCCATAAGCGTACCGTTTGCCGTAGAGCAGATCGTATTGCAGTAAGTGCAGCCCGTGCATATATTCTGACGAGCGCGCCGCAACGCCGCTGGCTGTCTGATGCTGGTTGTAATCGACGACCGTGCCGTCGTGGATGCCGAGGCGGTCGAGATAGATGGACGCAAGCTGATAAGAGGTCAGGTCGGCATCCTCTTTTTCCATTCCAAAATTGTTCCAGGTGATGTATTTTGTCTGATACAGATCCCTGGTCGCGACCTCGTGGTCGTATAAGCCCATCGTCGGCAGATGGTCGCCAAAGCAGATCAGCAGCGTATCCTCGTCCCGCGCGTCAAGCATCGCGACATAATCCCGCAGAAACTCATCCACATCGTGAATACGGTTCGTGTAATATTCCCAGCGGTTCGACAGCTCCTCGTCCTTGCCCTTGCATTTGACGGTGATATCGGGATTCTCCTCAACCTTTTCCGAAGGGTAATCGCCATGCGCCTCAACCGTGATCGTATAGATAAAATCCGACTGCGGCGTTGAGTCCAGCGCGTCCGCGGTGCCCCCCACTAAAATATCGTCGGTCGCCCAGGAGCCGATCGGCGTATAGTCGGTAATGTCAAGCATTTCTTTACAGGTGAACGAGTCAAAGCCCATCATCGAGAACGCGTTCGCGCGGCTGTAGAAATTGCCGCCGTTGTTGTGGACGACATGGGTGCCGAAGCCGAGCGTATCGAGCGTGTCAGCCACGCTCTCGACATCGGTGTGCTTTAGAATGGTCTTTTGCGGGTATTCGCCCGGGCCGAAGAACTGGCAGGACATACCGGTCAGGATCTCAAATTCGGTGTTGCAGGTGCCCGCCCCGACGACCGGAACAGTCAGATGTCCGGTGGAATAATTCGCCTCCAGCTCATGGAAAAACGGGATCGGATCCTCAGAGGTTTTGATAAAGTCCGCCTCGCTGACATCGAAAAACGATTCAAGCAGGACGATGATAATGTTCGGACCGTCTCCGCCGGTCCGCGTGGAAGCGCCCATATCGGTTTCTTTGACGATATCCTGCACAGCCGTGGGAGTATAGCCGGACGGTTTTTTGATGCCGCGGTCAAGCATGCTTGTCGCGAAGCCGTAAACATAACCGTAATCCAGATAGCCCTGCGCGAGATTGCCGAAATAGGAGGTCAATATATTGACGCGGATCAGCCCGCTTGTCACGATGGGCACCGAAAGGAACAGTGCCGCGACGATGCCGAGCCGCACCGGGAAGGAAAACCGCACCGGCTGTTTTTTGTCATGACGGAACAGAAAGACCATCAGAACGACATAGATGACCAGCGCGGCAAAACAGATGGCGCCCTGCTGTGCCGTGAAATAGGTCGTATTCTGCATGGTCAGAAGGTCTGTGACCATATTTAAGTCGGTAAAACCGAAAGGTGTAACACGGTTCAACAAAATGACGCAGTTGGCGATGCCGAAGGTCATCAGGATCGCGAGCAGCACCATCCGCAGAAAGGTGCGCCGCCGGACCAGGATGATCACGGAGTAGATCACGAAGATCACAAAGGAATTGTACAGGTACGCGCCGGTGTGTTCGGTCACGAAATAATATGCCGAGATCAGAGAATGGCGTGACAGCCATTCCATGATAAAGCAGGTCAAAAGCGACAGCACGATGTGGAACAGGACAATATGCCGGTTCGCGAAGCCTGCCAGCTTTTCCGGATAGAAAAAAATGCGTTGTTTCATAATGATGTGGCCTCTTTTGCGGCGCAAATGCCGGAATTGCCATCCGCGGCCGGCATACCGGTAAACAAATATTTGCGTCACAATACTGTTTCTATTATAATGGTGGTATCTGTATGTAATCCTTATAGCCAACAGATAACTACGCTTCATTATACTTGCAAATGAAATAAGCGTCAATCGGAGAAAACAGATCGAATGAGCAGTTTGTCGTTTCGGGAAAAGGGGATATCGCACAATGTACGGCGCCGGATCGCGTATCTGGCGGTGGTTTTTTGTGTGTCGCTGGTGGTGTTTGGCGTTCTGCTGAATTATCATCCGAAGGGCAGGCGGGAGACTCTCGACCAAGGCGTGATTCCGGTATTGTCGGTGGAATCGGGCGGACAGAGGCTGTCGGAGATGCATGGCTACCGGACCGAGATGGACGGCTGTTATATGCGCGAGTCGCTGATCCCGCTTGGAGCGGAGCGTGATGTCAAGCTAATCATTTCGGGGGATGCCGAGCCGACGGATCTGTCCTATGAGATCCGCAGCATGGACACCGAGCGCAAGATCGACGAGGAGCAGATTACCGATATTCAGGAGGAGGACGGGGAAAAGACCGTCAAGCTGTCGCTGTCGAACCTGATGGATGAGGGCGAGGAGTACCTGCTGGTCATTACGATGGATGTGGGAGGGCAGACGCTCCGTTATTATACGCGGGTGATGCAGCCGAAGAACACGCACATCAAGGACTGCCTGAAATTTGCCAGATTTTTCCATGAGACGGCCATTTCCGGCGACGCATCGCAGCTGTCGGCGTATTTGGAGCCGGATCCCGATGTGGATCAGGAGACGCTTTCTGTCGTGACGATCCGCTCGTCGCTGTCCCAGGTGAGCTGGAAGGGCTTTGAGGGGGATGTCGTTGCGGATCCGGTCGTGCGGTTTACCGAGATCGGCGACGATTACGCGGCGATCATTTACAATTACCAGCGGCAGGGAGAAAAGGGCGGCATTTACAATGTCGAAGAGTACTTTAAGATGCGCTATACGGCGAACCGGATGTATCTTCTGGATTATGAACGGACGATGGAGCAGATCCCGGAGCGGTCGTTTGATGTGGCGGAGAATGTACTGACGGTCGGCGTGACCAATGAGGATTTCCGTTATCTGTCGAATGATACGGGCACGGTCGTCGCGTTCGTGCAGGCAGGCGAGCTCTATGAATACAATGAAAACACCGGAAATGTGGAGCGGATCTTCGGCTTCAGGGACAAGGATCTGTCGGATGTGCATACGAATTACGGGCAGCACGGCATCCGCATATTAAATATTGATGAAAACGGCGCGCTGGACTTCGTGGTTTACGGCTATATGAATGCCGGTGACCGTGAGGGCTACAGCGGGATCAGCCTGTATCACTACGACGCGGGCGGTGATGAGGCGCGGGAGCAGGCGTTTATCGCGGTGACGCGCCCGTATCCGATTTTGGAGGCGAGCTTTTCGGAGCTTTTGTACAAGAATGCGGGCGGTTCGTTCTATGTGATGATGGACGGAACGCTGACGCGGATCGACACAAAGACGGCAGCGGCAAAGGAGATGCTGACCGGCATGGCGAGCGGGCAGTATGCGGTGTCGCTGTCGGGACGGTACATTGCCTGGATCGATGACGCGGATGCGGCGGAAGAGATCCATGTGATGGATTTAGAAGATGAATCGTCGTTCAACCTAGAAAAGAGCGGAAGCAATGAAATGATAAAGCCATTGGCGTTTTTAGAGGAGAATCTGGCGTATGGGCTGATCCGGCAGAGCGATATCGGCGCGGATGCCTCCGGCAACCGGATCTATCCCTGCTATAAGGTCAACATCCGGAAGATCGACAATGCCAAGGGTGAGATATTAAAGGAATACCAGAAGCCGGGGTACTATGTGTCGGGAGCGAGCGCCAATTCGTACACGCTGTTTTTGGAGCGGGTGACCAAGACGGAAAATGGCTACGAAAAGGCGGCGGATGATACGATCCAGGACAGCTCCGGTGAGCCGAACCGCGCTGTTTCTTTGGAGAGGACGCCGGATGAGGTGCAGGGGGTTGTGACTTCGGTCACGCTGGCGCAGCTGTCGGGTCTGGCGGAAAAAGCCTCGCCAAAGATCGGTCAGGCGGCGCTTTCAATGGCGGATGAGTCGGTGATCGCGACGCTGGATGTGTCGGATGTCCACCAGAATTACTATGTTTATGTCGGAAACAAGGTGACTCTTGCATCAACAAAAGTAACTGCGGCGGTAAAAGCGGCGGACAAGGAAATGGGCATCGTCGTGGATAATGAGCAGCACAACATCTGGAAGCGGACCAAGAGCGCGTATGTCAATCCGTTTACGAATATTGCGGTCGGCTCATCGGATGCTGACGCAAGTCTTGCGGCGCAGGCGCTTTCCGCGATGCTTGTCCGGGAGGGCGAGAATGTCGAGGTGCACAGCCTGCTTGAAGCAGGCCAGAGCCCGGTGTCGATCCTAAGCGGCGCGTTGAAGGACGCGATCATTCTGGATCTGACCGGCTGCTCGTTAGACGAGGTGCTGTACTTTGTGAACAACGGAAGCCCGGTTTATGCGCGCACCGGAGCGGATGCCGCCAAGCTGATCGTCGGATACGACGCCGCCAATGTCTTTGTTTACGATCCCGGCGCAGGCGCGGCCAAGAAGGTCGGCAGAAACGACGCGGCAGAAGAATTTGAGCAGTATGGGAATGTATTCATCAGCTATGTGAAATGATATAGGGGAGGAGAAATTTATGTACGAAATAGACTTTACCAAGCCCTGCCATATACATTTCATCGGGATCGGCGGGATCTCGATGAGCGGCTTGGCGGAGATCCTGATCGACCGCGGGTTTACGGTGACGGGCTCGGACAATACGCCGTCGCCGCTGACGGAGCATCTGGCAGAGGCGGGGGCAAAGATCGCGTTTCCGCAGAGCGCGGACAATGTGACGGATGATATCGATATCGTGGTCTATACGGCGGCGATCCATCCGGACAATCCGGAATACGCGGCCTGCGCCAAAAAGGGGCTGCCGATGCTGACGCGGGCGCAGCTTCTCGGGCAGATCATGAGCCACTACGAGCGGTCTGTCGCGGTTGCGGGCACGCATGGCAAGACAACGACGACGGGCATGGTCGGGCAGATCCTGCTTGACAGCGCGCAAAAGCCGACGATTTCGATCGGGGGCATCCTGCCGTCGATCGGCGGCAATATCTGCGTCGGGGATTCCGATCTGTTCCTGACCGAAGCCTGCGAATATACGAACAGCTATCACGATTTTTACCCGAAATACAATGTGATCCTCAATATTGAAGAAGACCATATGGATTTCTTCAAGGATTTAGCGGATATCCGCGCGAGCTTCCGGCGGTTCGCCGAGAACACGGCGGATGACGGCGTGCTGGTTATCAATGGAGGGATTGAAAAGCTTGGGGAGATCGTTGACGGGCTTCCCTGCGAGGTGGTGACATTCGGCATGGAGGATTCCTGCGATTACTATCCGGCGGACATCCGGCATCACGACGATGGATCGACGACCTTTGTGCCGATGGCAGAGGGCAAGGCGCTCGATGAAGTGCGTCTGTATGTGCCGGGACAGCACAATATCACGAATGCGCTGGCGGCGATCGCGATCTGCCGCGCGATGGGGATCGGTATGGAGCGGATCGTCCGGGCGCTTGCGTCATTCCGCGGCACGGAGCGGCGGTTTGAGTACAAGGGTGAGTATCACGGGGCAAAAATTTATGACGATTACGCGCATCACCCGACAGAGATCGCGGCGTCCCTGGCAGCGGCGCGGACTCTGCCGCATAAACGGCTGATCGTAACCTTCCAGCCCCACACCTACACGCGGACCAAGGCATTTTTAAAAGAATTTGCCGAGGTACTCTCCGAAGCGGACATCGTGGCGCTCTGTGCCGTGTACGCGGCGCGGGAGCAGGATATTTACGGGGTCGGTTCGCAGGACATCAAGCGTCTGATCGATGAGCGGATCGCGTCGGGCGCGGAAGGGTGCCGCGCAAAGGAGTGCCACTATTTTGCCACTTTTGACGAGGCGGAAAATTTTTTGAAAAAAATTTCATCCACCGGTGACTTGTTGATAACAATGGGAGCCGGAGATGTGGTAAAAGTGGGCGAACATATTTTGGCGGAGTAGTTATCCACAATGCCCGCTTGCGGACAGGTTATTTTATCCTCATTTTCATGTGGATGAATGCGGCTTGGTTTTATCGCGCTTCGTTGGGGTTATCCACATTATCCACACGGCTTGAAACCGCTTGGGGCAAGGCTTTCGTGGACAAGATTCCCCTTTTCACGGCGGATGCGATATGCTATAATCCATATCGTTCACGGGGTTGCCGCAGCGGGCGGCAGATACCGTGAAAATCCACAGCAAAGTATTTGGAGGATGCCATGTCGGATGTTTTTCTGCGCGCGGCAGGGACGGATACGATGACCAGCGTGCCAAATGTGTTCATCGATTCCTATATGAAGGACGCCAACGGCGAATATGTCAAGGTTTATCTCTACCTGTTGCGGTGCCTCGGGGACGAGGGCATGGATTTTTCCGTGGCAGGGATGGCCGACGCGCTCGACCATACACAGAGGGATATTTCACGCGCCCTGTCCCATTGGGAAAAGGCGGGGCTGCTGCGGCTGGAATACACGGCAGACGGCGAGCTGTCCGGGATCTGTCTGATCGATCCGGTGCAGCCGGTATTGCCACGGATCGTGCCGATCACGCAGGGGAGGACATCTTTTGCGACGGGACCGGATTATTCCTATTCGCTGGATGAGCTTCAGCTTTTGGGCAAGGATCTGGATGTGCAGGAGATCCTGTGCGTGACGGAGCGTTATTTAGGCAGGCCGCTGTCATCGACCGAGAGCAATTCGGTGCTCTACTGGTACGATGGCATGGATATGTCCGCGGATCTGATCGAGTACCTTGTGGAATACTGCGTGGAGCACGGACACAAGAGCATCCACTATATGAACAAGGTGGCGATGAACTGGGCTGAGGATGGCATTACGACGGTCGAGCAGGCAAAAGGCACCGATGCGGCATTCAACAGCGTTTACCGTATCGTGGCGCAGGATTTCGGCATTTCGGGCAGGAACCTGACACCGCCGGAGCGGGATTATCTGGATAAGTGGACAGGGGTCATGGGCTTTTCCGGGGAACTGATCGGGGAAGCGTGCCGCAGGACGATTTTAAAGACCGGGCGGGCGAGCTTCCAGTATGCCGATTCGATATTAAACAGCTGGAGCGCGGCGGGAGCCTATACGATGGACGCGGTCGCCAAGCTGGACGCGGCACACAAGCAGGTAGTGAAGCTGCACCCTTCCAAGAACGCGAATGCGCCTGCGACTGCCAAGAAAGACCGGTTCCACAATTTCAACGAGCGCGGCTATGATTACGATGCGATACAGACACTGCTGATACAGCAGCAGTAGGCGTGTCGTTCTGATATATATGCAAAATGTCCTGCTGACGGCTGGCAGATCAGCAGGCGAGGCATTCAAGATAGAAAGGGAGCGCGATGTCGCTTTCCAACGAGCAGTACAATCAGATCATGCACATCTACGATGAACGGCAGCTTTTCCGGCAGCGCGAGCTGGAAAAGAGGCGGAGATTGCTGTTGGCAAAAATTCCCCGCATCCGTGAAATTGAGGACGAGATCCGCCGGGAGGCGGTTGCGGAGGTCGGCAGACGCTTAGCAGGAAATAAAGGCGGGGCAGCAGGCCAAATAGCGCAACTATCCGCGGAGAAGGCTTCCCTGATGCGGGAGGCCGGGCTTGGAGAGGATTACCTGGATGTACCGTATGCCTGTTCCGACTGTAAGGATACAGGCTTCATAGATGGCAGGCGGTGTCACTGTTTTACGCAGCTTTCCTTGGAGCTTGTGTATGACAGCCACACAGATACTATTTCAGATTTATCATTAGACGACTTTTCTTTGGATTATTATCCGGCGGCTTTTTTGGATAAGCGGACCGGCCGGCCGGCTCGTGAGCTGGCAGAGCAGGCATTGCGGCAGGCCGGTGTCTTTGTATCGAGATTTGATGATTCCTTCGACAATATATTATTGATGGGCGGGACCGGAACCGGCAAGACGCATTTGTCGGAATGCATCGGCAGTGAACTGAAGCGCACCGGGCATACGGTCGTGTACCTGACGGCGTTTGAACTGTTTTCGGTTATGAAGCAGGAGGCGTTTTCGAGGGAACGGACACGGGCAGGCGAGTTTACGCGGATGTTTTCGTGCGACCTGCTGATCATAGACGACCTGGGGACGGAGTTTTCCAATACGATGACCAATTCCCAGCTTTTTGAGCTGATAAACGAGCGGATCCGCCGCAGGGCTTCCACACTGATTTCAACAAATCTGGACATTGAGGGCTTGAGCGAGTCTTATACCGAGCGGCTGGTGTCCCGGTTTGTGGAATATTATACGGCACTCACGCTGGTGGGACCGGACATACGGATGTTGAAGAAAGGGATTCAATAGAGGAGGTTTACCATGCCGAGAAATGACGACACACTGATGATGCGCAAGCCCCATGCGCCGTTGGGGATCATAGCGCTGGATTCGTTCAAGGAGCAGGCGAAGGATGTAGACCGTTATCTTGTTGAGTGGCGGGCGCGGCGCAATCATTACCGTCTGGACGAGATCACGCGGATGACTTATGAGAGCGACACTTATTTTGTCGATGCGGTGACGCCGCGTTTCGGCTCCGGTGAAGCGAAGGGCGTGATCACGCAGTCGATCCGGGGGCTGGATCTGTTCCTGCTTTTGGATGTGACGAATTACAGTATTACCTACACGGTGGCGGGGCACAAGAACCATATGTCGCCGGATGACCACTTCTGCGATTTAAAGCGGATCATCGCGGCATCCGAGGGCAAGGCGGCGCGGATATCGGTGATCATGCCGTTCCTGTACGAAGGGCGGCAGCACAGGCGGACGGCGAGGGAATCCCTGGACTGCGCGCTGGCGCTGCAGGAGCTGGTGTCGATGGGCGTGGACAATATCATTACCTTTGACGCCCATGACCCGCGGGTGCAGAACGCGATCCCGCTGTCGGGGCTGGAGACGGTACCGCCGGCGTATCAGTTTATGAAGGGCATCTGCCGTGATGTGCCGGATCTGCGGATCGACAAGGATCATCTGATGATCATCAGTCCGGATGAGGGCGGCACCGACCGGGCGGTGTATCTGGCGTCGGTGCTCGGCGTGGAGATGGGGATGTTCTACAAGCGGCGCGATTACAGCCGGATCGTCGACGGGCGCAATCCGATCCTGGCGCATGAGTTCCTCGGTTCGTCGGTAGCGGACAAGGATGTGATCATTATGGATGACATGATCTCATCGGGCGAGAGCATGATCGATGTCGCGCGGGAGCTTAAGAAGCGGAAGGCAAAGCGGATTTTCGCGGTTTCGACCTTCGGACTGTTCACGAGCGGTCTGGACAAATTTGACGCGGCGGTAGAGGAGGGCGTCATCGACAAGGTCGTGACGACAAATCTCGTGTACCAGACGCCGGAGCTTCTGTCGCGGGATTATTACATCAACTGCGATATGTCCAAATATATCGCCTACATTATCGATACCTTAAACCACGACTGCTCGATCTCGACGCTTTTGGATCCGTATGAGAGGATTGAGACGCTGGTCAGGAAGTATAGTAGTTAAATCGAAAGGAGAATGCCATGTCAAACAGTTTAGAAATCACGAAGGATGCACTCAATGAGTTTAAAGAAATTCAGGAATATATGGCTCTTGCGAAGGATGAGAATGCTTTAAAAACATACGATAGGTTAAAGGAAAAATATCTTTATCTGAAGGCTCTGTTGAATACGGCAGGGGTAAACCTGGCAGAGATTGACAAGATAAAGGAGTGATGGCTACACAACATATACGCATTTTACGGGCGAGTGCTACAACTTGTAGAACTTGCCCAATTTTTTGCATTTTTCGTAAATAATTTTATGAAATTTGTTGCAGAAAAATTACCCTTTTGTTATACTTTTCCTATGTAACTTACACACATTCATCCGTCCTTTGTGCGATGTGCATAATGCAGGGGGTTGTCGGAGCGGATTCCGTTGGGATCGGCGGCGCGATTGAGTGCGATGGGGGTTGTACAGGCGCGGAGTGAATACAGAATGCGAGGTGACTTAGGGATGAGTAGGAAAGAAATGATTGCTATGCTATTGGCTGGTGGTCAGGGAAGCCGTCTCGGTGTGTTGACATCGGATGTTGCAAAGCCTGCGGTTGCGTTCGGGGGAAAGTATCGGATCATCGATTTTCCTCTGTCCAACTGCATCAACTCCGGCATCGACACCGTCGGTGTGCTGACACAGTATCAGCCGCTGGTCTTGAACGCCCATATCGGTATCGGCATACCGTGGGATCTTGACCGCAACAACGGTGGCGTGACCGTTCTGCCGCCGTATGAGAGGAGCGACAACAGCGAGTGGTATTCCGGTACGGCGAACGCGATTTATCAGAATCTGAAATACATCGACAATTACGATCCGGAATATGTATTGATCCTTTCGGGCGACCATATTTACAAGATGGACTACGAGGCGATGCTTGATTTCCATAAGCAGAATCAGGCAGATATCACGATTGCCGCTTATCCGGTTCCGTGGGAGGAGGCGAGTCGGTTCGGTGTCGTGATCGCGGATGAGGAAAAGATGATCACCGAATTTGAGGAGAAGCCGGAGAATCCGCGCTCGAACCTCGCTTCGATGGGTATCTATATCTTCAGCTGGCCGGTGCTGCGGGAAGCGCTGATCGCATTGAAGGATCAGAACAACTGCGACTTCGGTATGCACATTATCCCGTACTGCCATGGCAACGGCAAGCGCGCGTTTGCCTATGAGTTCAACGGCTATTGGAAGGATGTGGGTACGCTCGGTTCCTACTGGGAAGCAAATATGGAGCTGATCGACCTGATCCCTGAGTTCAATCTCTATGAAGAGTTCTGGAAGATCTACACGCAGCAGGATGTTTTGGAGCCGCAGTATGTGTCGGGCAATGCCAATGTATCCAAGGCGATCATCGGCGCGGGCTGTGAGATTTCCGGTGAAGTGACGAATTCCGTGCTTGGCGCGGGCGTTGTCGTAGAAGAGGGCGCCGTGATCCGTGATTCGATCGTGATGAAGGGTTCCGTGATCAAGAAGGGCGCGTCATTAGAGAAGTGCATTATTGCGGAGAACTGCGTTGTCGGTGAGAATTCCAAGCTGGGCGTCGGCGAATATGCTGAGAGCAAGCTGTCAACGAAGGTTTACGCGTTCGACCTCGTAGTGGTCGGCGAGAATTCCGAGATTCCGGCAGATGTGACGATCGGCAAGAATGTCGCGATACGCGGTACGACAGAAGCAAAGGATTATCCGAACGGGCAACTTGAGAGCGGTGGCTACATTATAAAGGCAGGTGAAACAGCATGAAAGCATTAGGGATCATTTTGGCAGGCGGCAACAGTTCGCGTATGCGCAGCCTGTCTGAGAAAAGAGCGATTTCCGCGATGCCGGTGGGATGCAGCTACCGGAGCATCGATTTTACATTGAGCAATATGACCAATTCCCACATCCAGACGGTAGCGGTGCTGTCGCAGTACAATGCGCGTTCCTTGAATGAGCACCTCAATTCGTCAAAATATTGGAATTTCGGTCGTAAGCAGGGAGGACTGTTCCTCTTTACGCCGACGGTTACGGCGGACAACAGCTGGTGGTACCGCGGCACGGCGGACGCGATGTGGCAGAATATTGATTTCTTAAAGCGCCGCCACGAGCCGTATGTCGTGATCGCGAGCGGTGACTGCGTGTACAAGCAGGACTTCAATCCGGTATTGGATTTCCACATCCAGAAGGGCGCGGACATCACGGTCGTCTGCGCGAAGATGCCGGAGGGCGATGACATTTCCCGTTTCGGTACGGTCAAGATTGACGCCGACGGGCTGATCACGGAGTTTGAAGAAAAGCCGATGATGGCACACTCCAATGTCGTTTCGACGGGTACCTATGTGATGCGCCGCCGCAAGCTGATCGAGCTTTTGGAGCAGTGCAATTCTGAGGGACGCTACAACTTCGTTACCGACATCCTTGTCCGTTACATGGGCATGAAGAAGATCTTCGGCTACACGATGGACAGCTATTGGACGAATATCGCGACGGTTGAGGCATATTTCCAGACCAATATGGATTTCCTGAAGCCTGAGGTGCGCGAGCATTTCTTCCGCGGCGAGCAGAAGATTTACTCCAAGGTACAGGATCTGCCGCCTGCGAAGTTCAATGTCGGTTCATCCGTGACGAATTCGCTGGTCGGTTCCGGTACGATCATCAATTCCCATGTCGAGAATTCGGTTCTGTTCAAGAAGGTTTTCGTCGGCAACAATTCGGTGATCAAGAATTCGATCATCCTTGACGGCGCGTACATCGGCGACAATGTCCGCGTCGAGAACTGCATCGTGGAGTCCGGCGAGACGCTTCTGTCCGATACGAACTACATCGGCGAGAACGAGATCAAGGTCGTTTCGGAGAACAACAACCGCTACGGAGTGTGACTAGTCGAGTTTAGGCCGCGTATTTTTCGGGTCTAGCAAGATTGTCCGTATTGTAGAATGACGATTGGAGCAATGTGTTCCATGTGATTTAGGATATTTACAAAACGGTATCCGCTGTTCAAGGGGGAAGAGGCGGAATGCCGCAAGGTGTTTTTTAAAAGGGTATCCGGCAG
This sequence comes from Lachnospiraceae bacterium, assembly GCA_017470735.1. Classification (GTDB taxonomy): domain Bacteria; phylum Bacillota; class Clostridia; order Lachnospirales; family Lachnospiraceae; genus RGIG4930. Next base: position 14,414 of record JAFUYB010000037.1, read on the forward strand.
GCAGATGCCTGATTGGGGCTTTGCCGCCGGATGATTACCTCGCATTAAGAAAAACCCGCCGGGTTTCCGGTGGGTTTTTCGTGTAACACACAGAACGGAGATTTAGAATATGATCATTATCGCAGGACTGGGGAATCCGGGGTTGCGCTACCGGAAAACACGCCACAACGCGGGCTTTGAAGTCATTGACCTGCTGGCAAAGGAGTATCGGATCCCGGTTAAGAAAAAAGACAGGCAGTCGCTGTTCGGGACCGGCACGATCAACGGCGTCAAGGTAACGCTGGTCAAGCCGCAGACCTATATGAACAACAGCGGGGAATCGGTCGCCGCGTGGGCGAGGTATTATCATTGTGATGTCGAAAGTGAACTGATCGTGATCTCGGATGATGTGTCCTTGGAGCCGGGGATGCTGCGGATCCGCAAGAAGGGCTCGGCAGGCGGACAGAACGGTTTAAAGAGCATCATCAAATGCCTCGGGACGGAAAATTTCCCCCGCCTGCGTGTCGGCATCGGGCAGCCGGAGCCCGGGGACGATATGATCGCCCATGTCCTCGGACGGATGCGCCGCGAGGACCGGATGCGTTTTGAGGATGCCGTCAGGCATGCCGCGGAGGCGTGCGCGCTGCTGGTAGACGGGCAGATCGACCGCGCGATGAATCTGTATAATAAAAAGAAGTGAACGAAGAGAGACAGAACCTGCACTGCGGGCAGCCAGCTGCCAAAGGTTCTTTTTGATGCGGAATGGAAAGCGCGAAGAGTTTGGGCTCCATAGGGTTGTGAAAGAGAAAACACCGCATTCGTATCGATAATGAAAAATTTTAGGGTGGGGAATCCGAAAAAATGAATAGGGTTTCCCGCCCTTTCTTTGTGGAAAAATGACAAGAATAATTTTTTGCGCGAAAAAACTTGACATGGGGGGGTGAAGTTGTAATATGCTTCTCGAACGAAGGGTACCTCACATGTTACTTGTTTAGAGTCGAAAGGAGGATTTAGAAACAATGAAAAAGACAATTGCAAAG
>JAFUYB010000038.1 GCA_017470735.1 Lachnospiraceae bacterium
ACGCTAAGTCGGGTGCAGAGGGTTCTAAAGGACCCGGTGTATCGAAATTGATTTCCATACACCCGCCATTTTAAGCAGGAAGTTATCAACAAAAGCAAAATAATAAGGGATACGGGCAACGAGTACTTGACACAAACAAACCTGTGATTCTACTTTCGGAAAAAACAAGTCTATGATATAATTTAAATATTAAAGAATCATTTTCAGGACACAATCACCCATTAAGGAGACAGCTATGAAGAAGCACACAATGAAAAATCCCAGATTAAAGGGTGCTATTGCAAAGTTACTTGCCGCGGCGCTTATCGTCATAACGATGACCTCATTCGCCACTCCCCCGCCTGTTGCCCATGCTGCTAAGAAATATTTCGCTGATGTGAGCACAGATGATTCCTCTATAGATGCAATGAAGTATTGTAACGAGAGAGGAGTTTTTGGAAAGAAGCAAGGCAAAAACTTTCATTTTCACCCCGATAAAGAAATAAGAAAAGGGAAGTTCTTGCAGTACATGTATAATATGTACGGCGATAAGATCGATTTCGGGATCTACAAATACGATGAGGGAGCTAGTAAATCATAGAGATGGGCTCAAAGTAATAAAATTGTCTTTAAAAAAGACGGTAGTAAAGAATTTGCAACTTATGGATGGGCGCGTAAAATCGCAGATCGCTTAGCGGGCGTAGCAGCTGGATCCAGCATAAAGTATCTTATGTATCCTAGCTCCGAACTTACTAACCATCGTGCGATAAACCTTTTATGGCAAATTGGGACTAATCCGAGTGATTATTTAGATCCAAGGAATCTATAAACCTGCATTGAACTTTAGTATAATAAAATCCAGTACTTGCGAGTACTGGATTTTTCCCTACTCGTCCGCAAGGACTATATTTCATATATACGACCGCGCCCCGGAGGAATGAAGGGAAAGCATATGCCCATCATACACAGGGAGTGCTTTGCTTCATCTGATTCTGAATTGCCGCCGGAATGTTCGTACATATGGCTGGGATAACGGCGGATATCTGAAACCAAGTCATCAACGGAAACGGGAGCATAAGAGTTTGAGAACGAAATTAGGTGTGACTTTATCTTTCATGGATGGCAGGGATTAAAGAAACCGCATGTATTGAAGATATTTTATGTTATCAATATCAGAATAGCGTTCGCCAAACAGCTTGTAGTTCGTTTTTTCACCGTAAAAGACTTTAAGCTCCGGCTTGTCTTCAGCGTCAAGATAAACAACTCCGCCGCCTATCCGATGCTGGATATCAGCCAGGATATCCATAGCGCACTGCATCAGCTCTACGCCCGTAATCCGTTTTCCTCCATCGACACCATAATTCTTTCCAAACTGCGCCAGAAGAAAAGCAGAGGTTGAATACAGGTCTGAAGCCTGCTCATAGTGGGAATGGTTCCCGAGCTTTTTCCGGCTGGTATTGCTTAGATCAGAGCCGCTGATATCAATGGCTTTATGTGTCAAGGTAAAATATCCTACGATTTCCCCATCGGATGTGTCAGACACTACATAAGTGATGGACAGTTTACGCTTTGCAAAGTCAATCGCCTTACTTCGGATAAAAGCTTCGATTTCGATGTTTTGGGGGCATTCAAAAGAGGCAAGGTCGGACTGAAGATCCTCCTCGCCGTAAGAACGGATCATATCCAGAATGTTTTCAACATTAAAGCTCATTTTTGCTCTCTTTTCTTTCTTCTCATTTCATGAAGATTTCTGATCACATCCGGATTTGTTTCAACCGTATATTTTTTAGAACCGGACACCCTTACCCAAGGCTCTTTTTCGGATGCTTCAAGAGCAGCAACAAATGCTTCGGCTTTTTCCGGGGTATCTATCTTGACATTATGAAAAATACTTGATGTAGCCATGTCAACACCTCCTTCAGTATCTTTATCGGCAAATCTGTCCACCCTCATATATTATATGCAAGGAATCACAAAGTTTCAATAAAAATCCGAACTCATCATTTGACAGATATTTGACATGGAAAATACGACTTCCCTGCAGGGCAAGACTGCCCATTTGTAATCTCTTCCAAGAAATGCTATACTTCTCTTCGTCGCAGCATACATGCCGTTTAAAAACATACGGCTGCTCATGAATGAAAACACTTGATCATAATAAAACAGGAGCCAAACCATGACCTACAATTTTTTTGCCACTATTTCCCGCATGAAATACATCGACCGCTGGGCGCTGATGCGCAATTCCAGAAATGAAACCTTGAGTGAACATTCTCTTGAAGTCGCGATGTTGTCGCACGCGCTCTGTGTCATCGCCAATATCCGCTATGGCAGGAAGCTTGATGCCAACAAGGCCGCGCTGATCGGCCTCTACCACGATGCGTCTGAAATCATCACCGGCGATATGCCGACTCCCGTCAAATACTACAATTCCGAATTACAGGAAGCTTATAAGGATGTGGAAAAAATTGCTGAATACAAGCTCTTAAACGAGCTTCCCCAGGACATCCGAACCGCATATGAGGAAATCTTTAAGCCGGATGACGACGAGGCCGAGCAGTATATGCGCCGTCTTGTCAAAGCCGCAGACAAGATTTCCGCGCTGATCAAGTGCATCGAAGAGGAAAAATCCGGCAACAGCGAATTCCAGACCGCAAGCAAGACAACCCGCGCGGCCGTCGAAACCATGATGGACGAAATGCCCGAGGTCAAGGATTTTGTCTATGAGTTCCTGCCCCCCTACGGCAACACGCTCGATGAGCTGCTGTAGCCCGCCGACTTTAGATGATGTTTTCCTGCGCTTCCTGCTGATCCCGGATCATCTCTTTAAAATCCCTATTTTTCCATGAAAATGCGTATTTCTACTAGAAAAACGCAATTATTTGTGGTATAGTGTAGGTTGTGCCACAATATTTTGTTACTATGCATCTTGAGGACAGTCCAAACGGATGCGGAAAATAAGGGGTTTCCATGTCAAAGTACGCCGGCATTTTGGCGACGGGAAAGAAACACTATCCCAGCCTTGTTTTTGATTTTTCACAGCTAAACAATGTTTCCGACTATTTTCGCGAGTACCGGATCCCATCGGAAGAAAAGCCCGTTGTCTATGCCTACAGCGGACAGTTTTTTTCATTCCGCCTGGAAGGCAGCGGCACTCTGATCACGGACGAGGCGATCTATTTTCATCCGTCACACCACGACTGGGCGCGGAGCAACCGTCTCCCGCTCTCTGAGATTTGTTCTTATGTTATTTTCCAGGAAAATGAGCGGGACAATGTCTGCCTGATATCGGGAGCCGGCGAACGGCGGATTTTCGGACGGACCGTTGCGCCAAACGATACGACAGGCGCAGAACTGGTGGATCTTCTCAAAGCATTACAAAAGGCTTTAATTTCCGGCACAAAAGAAAAAAAGGATTTTGAAAAGGCTCTTGCCTATGCTCTCGCACTGATCCGGGAAAGCTTCCGTGAAAACGGGCTTTTGGACGGACGCTACCGCATTCTGCTCGACCAGATCGCGGAATATCCCGGCTTCGCGACCGAAGTCGCTTTTATCCGCGCCGAGCATTATTACCGTCTGTGCGATGAAGGAGAATACCATCGGTATCTTTCGACGCTGACAAAGGATGTTGACGAAAGCGTCCGCCGTTCCCTTCAGACGCCGGACACGCTTTTTTTTGAGCGTTACATCAAACACATCGCCAACGCCTCAGCATTTTATATGACGAAGTCGCTTATTGAACCATATCTTAATTTAAAACGGTTGGAGCGGCTTACACTGCACCAATGCATGCTGTTGTGTTTCTTGTGCATCCGTTTGGAGGACGACGACTATTACCGTTCGATTTTTGAACTGATCCGTGCGCATCTCGACACAGATGATTTCTGGCATCTGTCCGGCTTCGCGGCACGCTATTACAATGAAAAAATGTCCGGCGTCTACGAAAAGCTGCTTTCCGGTGCCACGCTGACGGCTCAAGAGCTTGCCATGCGGGATGCTTTGGGGCTTTCTTCATTACATTACGCTTTAATTATGCGCGACATGCCTTTGGTTCGGCAACTTTTAAACTCATTTGACTGGAGCAATTACCATGCTCCCCGTTTTCGTGACCGGCAGATTGACGCAGTATATGATTTTGTCTTCGCGGCATCCTGCCTGTTTGACGATGTAGATCTGATCTCTGAGATTGTCCTGCATACCAAGCCCAACGCCAAGCCATTAGGACGCGCGATCAAGCAGCTGTCAACCTCGATTGACATCCGTACCCGGCTGCTGGAAAAAGCGATGCGCCAGGACGATCTGGAATCCGTCCGCGACCATCAGGAGCAATTAGAAGAATACCGTTCGATGAAAGCGGAGGTTGAAGAAGAGCTTTTACGGCTGACCAAAAACGAAATCGCTGAAGCCCGCAAAAAGGCCGAGACCATTATCGCTGCCCGCCAGCCTCTGACAAAGTATGTACTTCATCTCTATCTGACTCCGGATGCCTTGTACCGCTCGATTGCCGATACGATATCCTCCTGGCGGATCTACCGCTGCGGTGATGTATTTTTCGTAACTTCCTTGGAGCATAGCCTGGAATTGTCCTACTTTGAATGGAAGGAAGGCAAGATTACAGCCCGTTACATTTTAGAATCCGAATTGCAGGAAGCCGATGGAGCCGCATCTGACGACAGCCAGTACTTCGATGGCATGACCTTCATCAACCCTGACCGTATCCGTCAGGAGAAAAAAGAGCAGGAAGCACAGCAGAAAGCCGATGAAGAACGCCGTCGCCGCCGCAGACAGTTCCACCAGCATGTGGCAGCCTCCCAGGAAGAGACGCCGTATCACGGCAGCTTCTTCTCCCCGCAGGCGCACAAAAATGTCCGTATATTAAAACAAGAATACAGAAAACTCGTCAAGCGCTACCACCCTGATGCGGGTGGAGACGCGCATGATGTTGAAATTATGCTGGTCATTATGAATGAGCGGGCAGATATTTTAGAGCGTATGGGAGCCGGATGATATTTTTTGTCGCATGAAATATTTACTCATCCCTTAATAAGTATTCTTTTGCCAGCATCCACGCCAGAATGTGCGTTGCCTGCTGGAATTTTCCACTTTGGATCAGATCTTCTATTTCTTCTGCCGAATGTGTCTCCACATTCAAAAACTCCGTTTCATCCAGCTCTTGTTCCCGGCACTTTTTACAATGCTTTGCCATGAAAATATGGGCATAATTATCCGCCATCGTCGCGTTTGACGGTACCGTCAGAAGGTGTGTCCACTCATCCGAAGTGTAGCCGGTCTCTTCGAGCAGCTCACGCTTTGCGGCAGCCAGCGCGTCCTCCGCCGTCGTTGCATCATCTTCCCCTGCGATATATTCCTTATCACCGGTCCGCTCGATCCCGCCAGCTGAAAATTCCGTCGTTACCTCACCGATTCCATGGCGGAACTGCCTCACACAAAGATACCGTCCATCTTCATCCGACGCCACAATGATCACATAACTGCGCCGGCTGTAGCTGTAGAACGGTTCAAACACAGTTCCGTCCGGCATCCGGTAAGCAACCTTACGGAAATCGATCCACTCATCCTGTATGATGTGTTCTGTTTTGATGGGCTGCCATTTCAGATCCTGATCATTCCGGTCCATATTGATAACCTCATTTTACAGTACAAACTTTTCCACGACCTCAGCAATCGCGCTCTGGTCACAGGTCGCTGCGGTGACATAATCGCACTCCGCTTTCATCTCTTCCACCGTATTTGCGACGCCGACGCCAAGTCCCGCCGCCCGGATCATCGACAGATCGTTGTAGTTGTCTCCTACCGCTATCGTATCCTTCATATCGATGTCCAAAAGCTCCGCCAGCCGCCGCAGTCCGTTGCCCTTGTTGACCCCCTGCTTGTTGAATTCAATGTAACGGTTGGAAGAAAAGCTGACTTCCATATCTGAAACCAGCTCCGATAACTCAGACTCTATCTTCTTCAAATAGGAAAAATCCGTATTCACATAGATGCACTTGACAATGTCCTGCCCTTTCAGAAAATCCAGATTGCAGTCAGAAAACGGTTCGATCGCCATCCGTCCCTGCAGAAATGTCCGCTCGTTTTCGGAAAGATTATAGACATAAACCGTATCCTTCGTGTAGACATGGATACCGACATCGTAGGTCATCCCCCGGGCGAACAGCTCCTCTGCGCGCGAAAACGGTATTCCCTCAAAATGCATCAGGCGGCGTCCCGCATTCTCGGTAATCGCGCCGCCGTTGAACGAGATCACATACTGCCCTTCCTGATCTTTTAATCCGATCTCTTCAAGCGTCCCGTCCACCGTCTCATATCCCCGGCCGGTCGTCACGACAAAACGCACGCCCTTTTCCCTTGCTTTTTTGATCGCGTCACGGTTTTTTTGTGAAACCTTTTTATCCCAGGTCTGCAGCAGTGTTTCATCCAGATCGCAGGCTATCAATTGATACATCGCATTCCCCTCGTTTTGCAGTTTCAATAGTAACTTGCCTTTGCAGCAGCCGCAAAAGCTTATACCCGCCCGATAATATCATGTTCGTAAATCGTGTTTGAATAAGTGGGCGTTCTGGCGATCCAGGTACAAAGCACATTCGCCTTGCCCGATCTTGTAAATCCGGTCAGCTCATAGCCGGAAATGATCTCGACATGGTTGATCCCGCGATAACGCCCGTTTCCGGTGTTTGTCCGGAACATCATATCTCCCGCCTGATACTTCATTTTCTCCATATCCGTCTTTTTCCAGGTCGCGTAAATCTTGCCCCTGGCTTCAAGATACTGCGCTTCGCTCGACGCGACCGGTGCGTTGCCGCGCGATACGCCGAAATTGTAGCCGACCGGCGCATACGCCCTCCACACAAGCGAGCTGCAGTCATAGTAGCCGTTCTGCATCCGCCTTGCCTGGCTGTAAGTTCCTTTGGCGATTTCCCTTGCGCGCGTGATCGCGCTGACCTTTGCCGGAGATGTCACCGATACAACACAGCCGACCTTGTAGCCGCTCGACTTATTGGTTCCCGTGATGACCACATTGCCGTTTTTCTTCGCGCGGATCCGTCCATTTGCTGTCACCGTCGCGATCCGTTTATCCGCGGAAGCCCATTTAAACCGGTTCACCGACGCATGCGACACCTTCACCTGCATGGACTTTCCCGGCGACAAAAGGTACGCGGTATCCGCACAGCTGATCCCCTTTAAATCCCATTTAAAATTGACTGTCACGCCATTGTAAGTGACCGCTACCGTGCAGGTTCCGCCCTTCGTCGCGGTCAAGGTCACCTCATCTCCGCTCCGGGAAATCTGCGGCGTGATCGTGCTGTCAGGCGTCACGGAAATGGACAGCTTCGTCTTGCTCGTGATCTCATCGATCCCTTCGATCTTGAACTTTGTCTGCAACGGTGAAGCGGCGTCCTGGGTCGGCTTTGTCTCCGTCTTCTTGTGCGGCGACACATCCAGATCCTCCGGATACTCAACGACATGCACCTTGCAGGTCAGCGCGTCCTTTTTGGAGGAACCCTTCGGTACAACGCTTAAAACCGCCGTACCTTCCTCATCCGCCGAATACTTTCCGTTTGTTTTCACCGACAGCACATCGTCATCATCCGCGGAGAATTTCGCGCTTCCATCCGAAAACACAAACTTTCCCGAATTGTCCTCATATATCCAGATATTCTTCGGGAAGCCCTCTGCCGAAAGCGTGATCGTTCCGCCCTTATAATAATTGCCTGCCGCTTCAGCTTCCGTCACGCCTGTCGTCAAAATGTTGACCGGCAGAACCGACAACAGCAATGCGATAACGACAACTACTGCCTTTACTGTCCGAATCATCCTACCCTTGCGAACCATATCTCTACCTCTTATCCTTTCTCCTCTACTGTAGGTTATTATCTGACTATGACTGTCAGATGCCAGTACTGCAACGCAAAGCCAGTCCTTTAGGATCATCTACTCAAGTTTGCCCTGCGGGTACACTTCGTGTTCGCGGGACATACTTGGCTCCTCGAAATTCGGCTTCACATCAAAAATAACACTTTTTTTACAAAAACATCCAGCAAAAGCCACCACACCGTTATACCCTTCCGCTAAGATTCCAGCTGCATAGCGCTTCTCCTGCATTTGACTGAAAGCCTCAGCAATTCCATCATCCATCTTATTGTAAGCTTTTCGAACCTTGATTTCAAATATGATCGCGGGCTCTCGCCGTCTTCCAGGGTACAGGATGATGTCCGGTCTGCCGTCCCCTTCCTCGCGGTTCGATTTTACCGTATAATGCGGCAGTCCAATCAGAATCGACAGCAAAAAACCATGATAAAAACTTTCCGTGCCATCAAATACGCTGATTGCTTTATCCAGCAGATCCGTCACATACTCTTCCATTATCTGTGTATCCTTTGCCATCACCGCTCTGTAAAGCGTTTCTCTGTCCGTGGCCTTGACCATCCGCTCAAACCACCCACGAACCTGACGAGAAAAAATACTGCGCACCTCCCTGTTTGGGATACGCATCAGCATATGGATTTCCTCTCCATCCATTCGTTCCGCTTCTTTTCGCAGATAACCGGTAAAGAACAGAAAATTCCAAAGATTGTCGTCCTCTGTCGATTCCAAGTCCGCATAGGTAATATCCTCATGAATCTTTTTTTCGACAGTCCCGGAATCAATCAGTACCTCCAAATCTTCCTTTTCGTTCTTGTCCGCTTTCTCTATCAAATTGCGGACAATCGCGTTTGACGAAGTGTTCGCCCAATAGGATTCCGGGAGCCAGTCACGCACATTGACATGATCCTTTACATACTTTGTCACGCTCCATGGATTATACACTTCGGTCAACCCGAACAAGTATCCATCATACCAATCCTTTACCTCGTCCACTTTGTCAAGAAGCCCATAATCCGACAGCATGGCGGTCGTTTCTTCCTGTGTGAAGCCAAAATATTCTCCAAATGAAGTTGCCCGGATTGAATTGATTTCAAGGTGATTCAGCCCGGTAAAGATACTCTCCCTGCTGATTCTAAGACAGCCGGTTACAACAGCAAATTCAAGTGACGGATTCGTTTTCAGCGTACTTTCAAAAAAGGATCGGACGAATCCTGTCATTTCTTCATAAAATCCTCCAAAATACGCACTTTCCAAAGGAACATCGTATTCATCCAAAAGAATAATTGTATCCTTTCCATGGTACTGCTTCAGGCATGCGGACAATGTCTTCAATGCCTGGGAAACTACCGATATTTCCTCTGTAAAACGAGAATCTGCCCTGTCGCCAAAAAAAGGCTTTGCCGCCCTCTTCAGCAGATCTTTCATCTTTTCTCTGTCCGCATCGTTTAATCTGTCGGCATTCAATACATAGCTGTGCCGGATGACCTCATTGAATATCTCATACCTCAGACGATAGAAAGCGCTGGAAAAATCAGTTTGAGCCACCGATTTGAGTGACAGAAATATCACTGGGTACTGCCCCAGTTTGGATATGATTTCCTTTCCAGCTCCCATGATTTTTTTCCCAAAAAAATAGCGGGAATTATCAATCACATTTCCCTCTCTGTCGCACTCGCACTCAAAAAATGTCTGCAAAGTGGTCAACGCCAAAGTCTTGCCGAAACGCCGAGGACGAGTAAATAGAGTGACTTTCCCGCCTTTTTCAATTACATCCCGGATAAACAGCGTCTTGTCCACATAATAACATCTGTCATCGACAATATCCTTGTAAAACTCGTATCCGATACCGATTTTTTGCATAGAAGCCTCCCTATGCGTCCCAAAGAAAAACCGCAACGATGTTTTCTATTATACCGTTGCGGTTTTGAAAATGCAATTACCATAATCGTTTTGGTTTGTGTCAAGTACTCGTTGCCCGTATCCCTTATTATTTTGCTTTTGTTGATAACTTCCTGCTTAAAATGGCGGGTGTATGGAAATCAATTTCGATACACCGGGTCCTTTAGAACCCTCTGCACCCGACTTAGCGT
>JAFUYB010000095.1 GCA_017470735.1 Lachnospiraceae bacterium
AAAGGAGTTGTACCTATATGATACCATACAATCAGCTTTCCTTGGCAGATATTTTACAGGATTGCCGCAAAAAGTTTGACGATGAAGCTTGCCCTGCGGGTACAAGCCCGCTTTCCTAAAACTCCTGCAGGAACACGTCCGGCTTGATGAGCTTGTCCCGCAGTCGTTTTACAACCATTATTACGCAGCTACCGGCAGGCCGCGGGATTATCCTCTTACCGCCATGCTCTGGGCCCTCATCCTCCAGCGCATCTTCTCCGTCCCCTCCGATTCCCTCCTCATCCTGATGCTCCGCTATTCAAAACACCTGCGGGAGTTCTGCGGCTTCCATAAGATACCGGACGCCACCCGCATCACACGCTTCAAACAGGATTTCATCAGTGACCTGTCCGCGTTCTTTGAGTCGCCCGTTGACCTGACCGAACCCATCTGCCGGGCCATCGACTCCGCAAAGGCGGGCATGTCCATTTTCGACTCCACCGGCATCGAGGCCTATGTCACCGGGAACAATCCGAAATACGCGGACTCCGTCATCCGGCGGCTCAAAGCCTATGCAAAGGCGCAGGGCTTCGACGGTTCTTATGACCCTTACAGGGCGGCTTACGCTTCCATGCCGTCCTGCTCCTCCGCCAGCAAAGACATCAAACAGCTTTACATCAACGGGCATTTCTGCTACGCCTATAAGGCAGGAATCGTCACGAACGGCCTCGGCATCGTCCGCCACATCGCCTTCTACGACGAAGACTTCCTCAATGAGCACAAGGAAATCCTTGTCGGGAAAAAATCCAAATCCCCTGATGAAGAAGTTTGCCCTGCGGGTATAAGTCCGTCGGCGACGCACGGCTGCCCATACCCACTTTGCAGGATTTCTTCAAAGCGCATCCCCTCATCAATCCGCAAACATTCCTCGGCGACGCCGCTTTTGATTCGGCGGGTGTTTATAAAAAACTCCTGTCCGGTGACACCTTCGGCGAAAACAGGCATTTCAGCAAAGCCTGCATCCCGCTTAACAAACGCTCCGGCATCACCTATCCCGACTGCCCCGTCAACGAACACGGCATTCCGTGCTGCCCCAATGACCCGTCCCTGCCCATGAAGCCCGGGGGAACGGCAAAACGGAAAAACGGCCTCGTCCGCTATAAGTTCGTCTGTCCCATGACAAAGTGGGGGCGTGACCCGGATTCCGGGAAACAGAAACGTCAATGCTCCTGCCCGGATCCCTGCACGGATTCCCCCTGCGGGAGGATGTTCTATGTCTGTCCGGAAAAGAACTACCGCGCGTACCCCGGCATCCTGCGCGGGACGGATGAATGGGACAGCACATATAAAATCCGCACATCCGTCGAACGTTCCATAAACCATTTCAAGGGCAGCTTCGGACTGGCCGGGCGGAAAACGCAGAATGCAAAAACCCTGAAAGCCGACCTTTGCCTGTCCGGCATCACGCAGCTTGTCACCGTGCTGCTGGCGGACGGCATCCATAAACACGAATACATCCGGAGTCTGAAGCCTCTGCTCAAAGCCGCCTGAAAATACTGCATCAGCCGCAATACGGCTTTGTTAAGGTACGCCAAAAATCACCTTCTTCCATCTTTTTGGCCATTTCGTTTTTATTTTCCATCCCAGAATCCTGCCATGCAGGATTCTGCCCTCTATTTCATTCAAGATTGCGAACTCGCACAGCGAGTTTCGCAATTACCTA
>JAFUYB010000039.1 GCA_017470735.1 Lachnospiraceae bacterium
CAAGAACCTGAAGTTCGTTCGTAAGTAATTTCGGGGTCTGAAGACACCGGGAAGAAAATTCGACAACAAACATAGGCGATAAGAGGGGTATGTCTTTCACTCAAATAGCGTAAACCTTTTTTCGAAGAGGAGGCCGGCATTTGCCGGTCTCTTCGTTTTCTGCTATGATGGTGGAGCGTGCAGCCGTTTTAACGCGGATTAAGGAGGATGATATGAAACGAAAGGGAAAGGATGACGGGGAAAAAGGCAGAGGGAAGAGCCGCTTTCTGCTGGGCGGTCTGGTCTGCCTGCTGGGACTGGCGTGCGCGGCGGCAGTTTTTTATGACGGCGGTGATGGAGGGACACCGGGGCTTTCAGATCAGGAGACACCTGGCGTTCCAGAGCTTTCCGGCGAGGTGAACCAGGACAATGTGATGGTGCTGCTCAGCGCTTATGATAAGGACGGCGCGCATCTGGTCGGTTACGGAACCGATGAGGGAGATGACTGGCTGGCATACTACAACGAGGGAGACCGGCTGATTGATTCCCTCAACACTGTCGTCCATGAAGAATGCCACATTTTTACCGATGTGGGAGAAGAGAAGGAACGGATTTACGAAGGGAACGAAAAATCAACCGAAGTGCCTTATACGGAGGTATTTGAAAGCAAAGAGATGGTGGATTCCGTTCCGGAGCAATGCCGGGGCAGACGGTTCGCGCCATACATTTCGGAGGCACAGGACGGACTTGTGTCCAATGTGGAGGGCGCATACGGTCTGTTGAATGAATTCAGCGCTTACAGCTGGGGGATGAACAATGTTGTCGCTATGTATCCGTATCACGAAAGGTTTGCGGATGACACAGACACTTGGGGCAGCTTCATCTCCAATGGGGCGAGCAACCGGCTTGCCTATGCGGAAATGAAATATTATCTTCTGCACTACCTGCGCTATGCGAAGGAGAACTATCCGGATATCTACCGGCAGATCATGGAGAACAAGGAATTCTGCCTCGCATACAAGGACATCGACAGCCGCTACGCCGCAAGCATCGCTGAATTTGAGGATGACCTGCCAAAGATTGAAGAGAAACTAAAGCAGGCAGGGCACGAAGCGGACCACTTGAGCGACGCGGGTGAATATTTCAGAATAGACTCCAACGGACTCGGGCTCATGACCAGCGAGTACAACACTTTTCTTGAGAAGATGGCCAAAGAACCGTACGCGTCGATTCACCGCAAGCTGACTGAGTAGTCAGTCCTGGGATCGGTGGTGATGATCCAAAGACCAGTTCTCCCATACGACCGCAAAGGCAAGCAGCATCAGAAGCCCTGCAAACGCGAACCGTACTTTCTTCGGGAGGTACGGTTCTTTTTCGATATGCAATAGTACGGTCAGACCAAGGTCGTTGACATAACCGTCTTTGCCATTGACGAAGAGCTCGCCCTCATAGGCATCGATGTAGTAGCTGTCGTATTTGGTGAAGAATGTAATGTCCGCTTTATCGGACTCTAATTTTTCGATGTGAAGCGTGTAATGCCCGCCCGGAACCGTTTTTTCTTCCCGGATATTCTGATCGTCAGAGGCTTTGATATTGACAGTCGAATGTCCGGGCGGAACAATCGTGTCAAACGAAAGCTTGATCCGGTTATTTTTGACGGATTTTTTTCCGATGGTTGCTGTATACAGGGTGCTGTCGTCATCAGATAAAGTAATCTGATAATCAGAAAAATCGGTGTAACCATCTTTGCATTTCGCCGGAAGTGAAATGCGGTTGAAGGATTTCCGGACATAAAAATCCTGCTCGATATCGGTGATGCTGCCTGTGTCGATTGCCGCGTAATGCCGCTGCTTGCCTTTGGTGTAAATCCGGAAGTGGTCGGCCATGACGGATCCGCCTGCGACATACACGAAGTCCAGACAGACGAATACCGTGATCAAAAGACCGCATAATATGGGGAGGAAATGCGTTTTATGGTTGGAAAAAAACAGCGGGAATTTCGTATCAACCGAAGTATTGGCAGAATATATCGCATTGCCGTCTGGATCAGATCGAGCTGAAGATTTTCCAAAAATCAGATCATCGAATCCGCCCCATGCCAGGATCAGCATGACCGGTACGAAGGGCGCGGAATAAAATGCCCGCGCCTCCCAGAAGAAATAAAATACAATGCCGCCGAGCAGGGTGATGACAAGTACAAACATCGGAGCGGGAATCTTTTTTCCAAAAGAAGTAATGCAGAATAAAAACAGCCCCGCGATGGTCAGCAGCCGGAAGGCCTGGCAGTATAAAATGAACAGGTCTTTATTGTCACCGGCGAGGAAAGCGTACAGCGGACTTTTGACTTCTCCGGAAATGATGCGCCGGGAAATGCCGCCGTAACCGTCCGACCAGACGGTAGCGGTTTTACGCGCCCACAGATCGATTGTCCCGGGGATTCCGTTTTTCTGATAATGATGGATCGCGCGCTTTAGGCAGAGCAGGGTCTTGTTGTCGTCGTCGCTTAAGGATTTGACAAACTGTATGTCACTCCCGTTGGTTTCGAGATTGCCGGTGCCGTGCGCGCCCATGGCAAGCCAATATGTGATCGGGCGGTTGTACGGCATCAGCTCGCCAAAATGCGTGGAGCGGATGTGTGAGAACGCGCCGAAAGAAACTGCGGCGACAACC
The DNA here is from genome assembly GCA_017470735.1 of Lachnospiraceae bacterium. Classification (GTDB taxonomy): domain Bacteria; phylum Bacillota; class Clostridia; order Lachnospirales; family Lachnospiraceae; genus RGIG4930. The sequence continues at coordinate 2,650 of JAFUYB010000039.1, forward strand.
AGGATGATTCCCGAACACAGAACGAGCTGTCTGTATTTTGCGATCAGAGAAGGCTTCTTGGAAATAGCCGCTCTTCCTTTGCCGAACAGGCAGAACGGAGCGATCAGGCAGATCGCGATAAACGGAAACACTGCCGTCGGGCGCAGCTGGTACCCCAGGAAAAGCAGAAAGCCCTCCAGAGCGGACAGCAGCAGCCGGAAAGACATATTTTTGACCCGCCAGATCCGCAGGGCGACATAAGGGATCGCCATCATCAGTGGAATGCTCAGGCTGTTGGAATAGTACCAGAAGGTAAAGCCGTAAAACAGCGGGTTGAGCACGCACAGAAGCAGCACCTGGTTAGCGGCTTTGATGTCGAACATTTCTTTGACGAGCATCCATGAAAAAAACGCGCCGAGAACCATAGCGGCGGCGTTGACAGACTGCAGATAAGGGACGATATTGGAGATGCCTGCCGCAAACAGCAGGCGGATGATCTTGCTGGTCATCCAGATGAAAAAATAATTATTCCCAAAAGAAAGCAATTCGCCCGGATGCTTGTTGTCAACGGGAATTGATGCGTGGTCTGTCAGGTAGCAGGCGGCATCGGCATCCTGATAGGCGTCATTGCGCAGGTTGGCATCAAACTGTGTGAGCAGAACGGCAAAGACCAGTACCATAAACCCATGCAGCGCAACGGTAATGATATACTGCGTCCGCGTGGAATCCTGCCGGGCGATCCAAAGAAATCCGAGGCGGATCAAAAGCGCCAGCAGGGCAAACAAAAACAGTCCGAAGAAGAAAGTAAAGCCGGCGTTTTGTTCTTTGACAAGAGTGATTTCTGAAATTTCCCTGACCGTGCCAATGCCGATCCATACAAAACAGACTGTCAGAAAGGCGATGACGATTTTTTGAAAGAGCAGGTAAGCGGTTTGTATTTTTTGCATTGCGGTTCCTTAAAATACTGTCATTTGTTGATAAAATTTGCTCAACATGGGCAAGTAATAATGCCAATTGTTTTTATAAATAATTATTGATCTATGTCATAAGTCCGCTCGCTGATAATGTAGCGCGGACGGTGCTTGACCTCGAGATAGATTTTGCCGATGTATTCGCCGATGATGCCGAGCGACAAAAGCTGGATGCCGCCAAAGAAGCAGATGATGCAGGTCGTCGATGCCCAGCCGGGCACGACGAAGCCGCGGATGGACTGCACGATAGCCCACACAATTCCCGCAAGGCTTACAAAAGCGAATAAAAAACCGAGCACAAGCACCAGGCGGATCGGGCGGATCGACAGGCTTGTGATGCCGTCGAGCGCGAGGGCAAGCATCTTGGAGATCGGATAATGGGATTCTCCGGCAAGCCTTTCGTGGCGCGAATAATAGACCGTCGTGCTCGGGAAACCGACCAGCGGGATCATGCCGCGCAGGAACAGATTGACCTCCTGGAAATCGGCGAATTCCTGCAATACGCGGGAGGAGATCAGACGGTAATCCGCGTGGTTGAATACGACCTCGACGCCCATTGCGTTCAGCAGTTTATAAAAGCTTTCCGCCGTAAACCGCTTGAAAAAAGTGTCCGTATCGCGGGAGCCGCGCACGCCGTAGACGACCTCAAAGCCCTCGCGGTACTGACGCAGCATTTCGTCCATGGCGTTGATGTCGTCCTGCCCGTCGCAGTCGATCGAAATAGTGATGTCACAACGATCCTTTGCCTCCATCAGACCGGCAAGGACCGCGTTCTGATGTCCGCGGTTGCGGCTCTGTGAAATGCCAAGGAAGTGCTCATCCTCTTTTGCAAGCTGGCATATGATATCCCAGGTGGTATCGCTGCTGCCGTCGTTGACAAAAAGGATCCGGCTGTCGCCAGAGATCATGCCGAGATCCACCAGCCGGTTCAGCTTGTCCGAAAACATCGGCGCGGTCACCGGCAGGACGGCTTCTTCATTGTAGCATGGGATCACAATGTATAATATTGGAAGCTTTTTCATGGCGGTTTTATTCCTTATTCGCTGTGCTCCGGTGAATTTCCAGTGGTTCCGTCGGGATACCCATTGCTTCAAGCTGCGCCTTGACGATCAAAAGCTGGTAGTCAATCTCCGCCTCCCGGTCAGCGGCAGTCTTAATGCGCTGCAAATTTGCGAAAGTATTGATCAAATCCTTAGATTGTTCTGTTGCGTTTGCCATAGCGGCACCTCCCAATCGATTCTGCCAATCACATATATTTCATATTATAGCAAATAAAACTTCCTTTTCATAGAAATTTTATAGAAACAATGGTATAATACACCATAATTTTACATCTGCAACATTTAGGAGAAGAGCATGAGCACAGTCTATCTGCATATCGGCATGCCCAAGACGGCGACGACGGCGCTGCAGACATTCCTGCCGCTGAATCAAAAGATTTTAAACCGCCAGGGGTTTGTTTATCCGGACATGCCGTTTCATTTTGACGGCATCGGCATCCGGCGCAACGGGCATTTTTTGACCTTTTGGATGAGGCGCAAGCAGCATCCGGAGTGGAAAAAGGGCTTTGAGGTCGTGGAAAAAGCGACGCGCCGGTATGAGAACATCATTCTTTCTGACGAGAATCTCTGGAGCCGGCAGCGTTTGAAGAAATTCTGGAAGCGTGTCAAAAAAAAGATTTACCGGATGAACGCCGATATCAAAGTGATCGTCTACCTGCGCCGGCAGGACGACCAGGTCGAGTCCCATTGGAATCAAAAGGTCAAGAGCTATAAGGTGCATATCACCAAGAGCTTTGAGGACTATATGCGGGACGGCGGGTATGATTATATGCCGTTTGATTACGACAAGGCGCTTGACCGGATCGCTGACCGCATCGGCAAGGAGAATCTGATCGTCCGTCCCTTTGAGAAGCAGCAGTTTGTCGGCGGCACGATTTTTTCTGATTTTATCAATGCTTTAGGGCTGGAATACACGGACGAATACGAGCTGCCGCCCTACACGGCCAATGTCCGTCTGCCGGACAACGCGGTTGAGATCAAGCGTCAGGTGAATCATCTGTTCGAGGGCAATGACCTTTACGATTTCTACAGTGAGGCGATCGTGGGCGCGTTCGGCACAGGTCTTTTAAAAGAAAGACCCCGTCCGAAGACGAGCATGTTCTCCCCCGAACAGCGCGCGGAATTCATGAAACGGTACGAAGAAGGCAATGCCTATGTGGCGAGGGAATACCTCGGACGGGAAGACGGCGTGCTGTTCTATGACGATCCGGACGCGCTGCCGCAGTGGAAGCCGGATGACCGTGAGATGATGGAGGATACGGTGCGGATCTTAGGCGGCGCGGATGTCTACCTGTACGAGCAGCAGGAAGAGATCCGGCGGCAGATTCAGGAGATTTATGATACATTGCCGTTCGCGGCATACCGCAGACTGGCAGGAAAAAAGAAACCGTGATGGTTCACGGCCGGCAAAGCAGGCCGGGCGACTGCAGACAGACCGGCATATTATTTAAGGAGGCGAAATGAGCACAGTTTACTTGCACATCGGCACAGCGAAAACAGGCACGACTTCGCTGCAGAGATTCTTTCAGATCAATAAAAAAGTATTCAAGAAAAAGGGCTTTTCCTATCCGGAGATGCCGTTTACATTTAAAGACGCGGCAGACGCGCGCAATGCGCATTTTCTGACGCTTTGGAATGATCAGGCGGATGACCGCTGGAGCAAGGGCTTTGAGATCGTCAGGAAAAAGCTGGAAAAATATGACAATATCATTTTGTCCGATGAGCAGCTGTGGATCGTGCAGCCGGCGGAAGGCTTCTGGGAGAGCGTCAAGGATGAGATCGCGAAGCTCGGGGCGGATTTGAAGGTCATCGTCTATCTGCGCCCGCAGGATCAGATGGCGGAGTCCCATTGGAATCAGCGGGTCAAGGGCAGACCGAAGCTGGCAGAGACCTTTACGGAGTTCCTAAACGGGGGCGGCTACAATTTCTTTCCGCTGGATTATGGCAAGACCGTGGACTGGGCGGCAGATCATGTCGGCAGGGAGAACCTGACGGTCCGCGTTTTTGAGCAGCAGCAGTTTACCGGAGGCAGTTTGTTCGCGGACTTTCTGCAGATTCTGGGCCTGGGGCTTTCGGATGAGTACCGGCAGCCGGCCCATGTGTCGAATCTGCGCCTGCCGGACAATGTCGTCGAGATCAAGAGGCTGATCAATTCAATCGACTCATATCAGAAGTCGGGCATCCCGAATTTTTACTGGGATGCGATCCGCAAGTCATACGGGCTCGGCACGATGAAGGAGATCCCGGAGCACAAGGCGGGCATGTTCTCACCTGAGGAGCGTGAGGAATACATGAGCCAGTTTGCCGAGAGCAATGCGCATGTGGCAAAGGAATACCTGAACCGCGCAGACGGCAAGCTCTTTTACGGCGAACTGTCAGAGCTGCCGAAGTGGCAGATGGACGAGAGGGAGATGCTGATGGACATCATCCGTGTGTTTGCCGGAGCGGATGTCTATTTGTACCAGAGGCAGGAGGAGCTGGCGGCAGAGCTTCGTGAGCTGTACAACAGCCTGCCCTTCCGCGCGTACCGCAAGCTGATCGGGAACAAAGAAAATCCGGAGGAAAAGGCTTGAGCACAGTCTACATCCATGCAGGGACACCGAAGACCGGTTCAACGGCGCTGCAGGATTTTCTGCCGGAGAACCAGTCCATACTGAACCGTCACGGTTTTTCATTTCCGGAGGTGCCGCTCTATTTTCGGGGCGTTGCGCCTCATCAGACTGCGCATTTTCTGGCGATGTGGGAGCCGGACGGCAATGTACCCGAATCCTGGGACGCGGGATTTGAGATTGTCGAAAAGGCGCTGCGCCAGCACGAGAATATTATCATTTCAGACGAACAGGTGTGGTGGCGGCAGCACAAAGAGGGCTTCTGGGAGGAAGTGACCAGACGGTTTTCGGCGATGGGCGCTGACCTGAAGGTGATCATTTATCTGCGCCGTCAGGACGATCAGATCGAATCGTTTTACAATGAAAAGGTCAAAGGGATGCCCAAGCTGGTGCTGACCTTTTCGGAATATCTGTCGGAGGGGTGGAACGATTATTTTCCGCTGGATTATGACAAGGAACTGGACCGGTTCGCGTCGTATCTCGGCAAGGAAAATGTGATTGTCCGCGTCTATGAAAAGGGGCGGTTCGTCGGAGGCAATATTTTCGCGGATTTTCTGGATGCGGTCGGTCTGGCATTGACCGATGAATACCGGCTGCCACAGCGCCATGCCAATACGCGCTGGCCGGAGCATGTCGTTGAGGTCAAGCGGATGGTGAATCGCGCCAATTCCTACCATCGCCGCAGAGTGCCGAATTTCTACCGCAATGCGATTGAAGAGGCATACGGCATCGGCACGGCCAAGGAATTTCCGGTGCAGGAATACGGGATGTTTTCATCCGAGGAGCGTGCCGCGTTTATGGCGCAATACGAAGAAGGCAACGCCTATGTGGCGAGGGAATATTTAGGGCGCGAGGACGGGATTTTGTTCCGCGAGGCGGCGGGAAATCTGCCGCAGTGGAAACCCGATGAAAAGGAACTGCTCGAGGATGCTGTCCGCGTGATGGCGGGAGCGGATGTTTATTTGTACAAGGAACTGGAGAAAATGGAGCGTCAGGCAGCCAAGATCCGTGACAGCGCGCCCTACAGGCTCTATTTGAAATTGCGCAAGATCCGGCGGAGGGGTGGCAAATGAGTACGGTTTATCTGCATATCGGCACGGCAAAGACCGGAACGACGGCGATCCAGCGGTTTCTGCCGATGAACCGGGAGATATTAAACCGCTGGGATTACGATCATCCGCTGATGCCGTTTCACTTTCCGCGGATGGGTGACGGCAGAAACGCGCATTTTCTGACGCTGTGGAATGACGATTCGAAGTGGGCGAAGCGCTGGGACAAGGGCTTTGCGGTTATTAAGGAAGCGGCAGAGCGTTTCGGCCATATTATCATGTCGGACGAAGTGCTTTGGGCAGCAGGCGCGCAGGACGGCTTCTGGGAGCGGGTGACGGACGGCTTTTCAAGGACGGGTGTGGAGCTTGTGATCGTCGTCTATCTGCGGCGTCAGGACGAGATGGCGGAGTCCCATTGGAACCAGATGGTAAAGGGCAAGCCCAAGCTGTCCCAGGGTTTTTCGGAGTTTGTGACGGCAGGAGAGTACGAAGCGTCCTTTCCGCTGGAATACGACAAGGGGCTGGATCGGATCGCGTCCTTTGTCGGAAAGGACAATATTATCGTCCGGGCTTACGAGGCAGGGCAGTTTATAGAGGGCAGTCTGTTCGCGGATTTTCTGGACGCGGTCGGACTTTCGCTGACGGACGAATATGCGTTTCCGGAGCATGTCGTTAATACGCGGCTGCCGGAGAATGTCGTTGAGATCAAGCGGCTGATCAACACCGTGGACTCCTACAAGGACGCGGAGGTGCCGAATTATTTCCGGGAGGTGATCCGGCAGGCGTATGGACTTGAGATGCTAAATGAGATCCCGAAGCACAAGGTCGGGCGGTTTTCCGCTGAAGAACGGCGGAGCTTCATGGAGCGTTTTGAGCCGGGGAATGCGTATGTGGCGCGGGAATATCTGCACCGCGCGACAGGCAGGCTGTTTGAAGAAGAGCCGAAGCCGCTGCCGAAATACGAGCCCGATGAAAAAGAACTGATGCGGGACGCCGTGCGGGTGCTTGCGGGGGCAAGCGTCTATGAATACCGGAAATGGCGTGAGCTTGAGGCGCAGGTGCTTAAGCTGAATGAGCAGATGGATGCGTTGGAACGCCGGGCGGCGGAGCAGTCCTCGCAGATGAAGAAGCTTAAAAAGCAGATGGACGAAATGTTCAACAGCGCGCCGTTTCGCGCGTTGCGCAAGCTTAAAAAATCAAAGGAAGACGATGCGGATTAGCATATCGTACATAAAGCAGAAAGACAGAAGACTGGCAACCGGGGAAAGCTTGAAAAGATGGGAGAGGTTATGAGCAAGACAGTTTACCTGCATATTGGCATGCCCAAGACCGGCACGACGGCGCTGCAGATGTTCCTGCCGGAGAATGAAGCGCTTTTAAATGAAAAAGGCTTTACCTATCCGATGATGCCGTTCCGTTTTGAGAATATCGGCATCCGGCGCAACGGACATTTTCTGACGGTGTGGGACAACAAAGAAAATATGCCCGAGTGGGGGCAGGGATTTTCCGTTGTCAAAGAGGCGCTGCAGAAATTTGACAATGTGATCCTTTCCGATGAGAATATCTGGAGCAGGCAGAGGCTGGACAATTTCTGGGAAGACGGTATGGCGGAATTTGAAAAAATAGGCGCAAAGGTGCGGGTGATCGCCTATCTGCGCAGCCAGGATGACCAGGTCGAGTCCAATTGGAACCAGAAGGTCAAGGACAAAAAGACCCGCATGAAAATTACTTTTGAGAAATTCATGGAGGAGGAGCGGTATTGGTACATGCCGTTCCATTACAATGAAGTGCTCGACCGGATATCGTCGTATATCGGCAAGGACAATTTGACTGTCCGGGTCTATGAGAAGCAGCAGTTCATCGGCGGCAGCCTGTTTGCGGATTTTTTGGACGCGATCGGTCTGGGGCTGACAGAGGATTACAAGCTGCCGGACTATGTGCCGAATGTCCGCCTGCCCAATACGGCAGTCGAGATCAAGCGGCTGATCAATCTGGCCTACAAAGATGAAGATGTGCCGGACTTTTACCGCGAGATCATTTCGCGGGTTTACGAGATGAAGGCGATCCAGGAAGCGCCAAAGCGCGACACGAGCATGTTTTCCCCGGTCATGCGTGAGAAATTCATGGCTCAGTTTGCCGAAGGGAATGCATATGTGGCGCGGGAATACCTGCACCGTGCAGACGGCGTACTGTTCCGCGGGGAGCTTTCTTCCCTAAAGCAGTGGAAGATGGATGACCATGAAATTTTGATGGATATGATCCGTATTTTCGCGGCGGAGGGCGTGTATCAGTACAAGCGGCATGAGGATCTGCGGACGAGCGTCCGGCAGCTTCGGGCGTATACGAAAAAGCTTGAAGAGCGGTCGAACAGGCGCCATGAGAGGATAAAAGAGCAGATCAAGGATCTGCCGACGCTGGCGGCGCAGATCAGGGAGATTTACAACAGTGTGCCGTTTCGTGCTTACCGCAAGCTGCGGGACAAAAAGGACGGCAAGCCGAAGGACGAATCGTAAAGCCGGCATGAGACGGATTGTGTTACAGCGTGCCGTCGGAATTTAGAGGAGAATGAAATTATGGCAGCAGGTAAAAACAGGATACTGGTACTGGGCAGGATTCAGGCGACGAATTACGGTGATGTGGTGATCGCCGACTGCTGTGCCCACATCCTGAACCGGATCATTGATTCCGAAAATAAAGGGTTTTTCAAATTCAAAAAGATACCGCATGTCAAATTGGCAAATGTCAACAAATTACAGAAAAAGATTGTCAAATCCAATGTGACGAATTTTGACAAGATCGTCTTTCCGGGCGGCGGCATCAATTCGATGAAGGTGACGGACGCGCTTCTGGCGAGGCTCGATACGGGCAGGCAGCTTTGGTATTATTTCAACGCGATCGGCATTCATCCCGAGCGGCATTATGAAAAGCTGGCGGTCAATATCGAAACGATCTTAAACGACCGCCGCGTGCGGCAGGTGACGACGCGCGGGGATCTGTCGATGGCAAAGGAATACATTACCGCGCAAAAGCCTTATCCGATTGAATGGATCGTCGATCCGGCGATCTGGACGAATGAGGTATATGGCGTTGAGAAAAAACCGGATTCCGATCTGATCGGCATCGGACCGATCCGTCCGGAGATTTTTAATGAGCAGGATAAGTCGGTGAGCGTGGATGAAGTCTATTCTATGTATGAAAGGCTGCTTGCCGAAGCGGACAAGCGCGGATACCATTGGAAGCTGTTCTGCAACGGGACGGAGCCCGACTTTGCTTTTGCGAAGGAACTGCTGCAGCGGTTCGGGTACAATGAGGCGGAGCATCTGGTCAGGAAGCCGGAAAACGCGAGGCAGCTCGTGGAGGATATTGCGGAGTTCAAAGGCGTGATCGCGGCGCGGTTCCATGCCAACATCATTTCGACATCGCTGTCGATCCCGTCGGTGGCGCTCGTGTGGAATGTCAAGATGCGCGGATTTTCCGAGCTGATCGGCTGTCAGGACCGTTACATCGAAGGCATGGACAAGCTGCTGGATGCCGACTTCCTTTTGGACAAGCTGGAGACGGCGATGAAGGAAGGCTACGACGCGGAAAAGATCCGGCATGAAAAGGACCGTGCGTACCGGACATTAGAAAATATTGTCAAAGATAAGTAGGAAAGGGGTCTTTATTTTAATGGAGTCCAAGATAAATGAAAGCGGCGTATCGGCAAAGGTCTGCGCGATTTCGTGGGAGAGGATCCACCTGCGGATGCAGCTTGCCATTGAGCAGGAAAAAGATGCGGTACCGCTTGATCAAATGGATGTTTTCGCGGTAGACAAAAATGGTGAAGCAGGAGTCCTGTTTGACACAACGCTTTTGGAGAATGGCAGGCTGGAGCTCTATGTCAACATTACCAACAACGGCTTGCACAAATGCATACCTGTCGGGACATACCGCATTTTTGTCTGCCATGGGAATGACGTGCTGGCGGAGTGTGAGACGGATGAGGAGCTGACACAGCGTCTGGCGGATGATTCGCGCGCATTCTTGTACGGCGGACAGACCAAGGAATATACGGTCAATTTTTATGTCGAGGATGACAGTGACAGCCTGCCGTTTCGGATGCACTGCATGCATTTGAGCTACGCGAAGATCGGGTTTCCGTATCTGACCAGCTTTTTTGCGACGGAGAAAAGCATCATTACGGGATTTTTGAAAAATACAAGGCGGCACATCCGCAAGATCTACAATTTCCTGTACAATGTCAAAAAGAACAAGCGGAAAAACCATGTCCTGTTCATGACCGAGCAGAGCAATACGCTCGGGACGAATCTGGTCTTTCTGGAAAAGAGGATGCGGGAACGCGGATTGGACAAGGACTTCGTGATCCATACATGGGCGCGGAAGTTTTCGGATGGCGATCATGGGACGATGAGCTGGATCAAGCTGGCCAATCTTCTGGCAAGCAGCGAGTATGTCTTCATTGACGATCATGTGCCGATGTTTGACTGGCTGCAGCTGAAGGACACAAAGATCATCCAGACCTGGCACGCAGGGGCTGGCTTCAAATCCTCCGGCTATTCGCGCTGGGGGCACATGGGCGGTCCCGGACCGGTGAGCTGCCACAGGCAGTACGCTTATGGGCTGTGCGGTTCGCGGAAGATCGCGCACTTCTTTTCCGAGGTGTGGGGGATCAATACCGAGCGCGTGCTGAATACCGGCATGCCGCGGATGGATGAGTTCCAGGATCCGAAGCACCGTGAGATGATGACGGAAAAGCTCTACCAGGAGTTTCCGCTGGCAAAAGGAAAAAAGGTTATTCTGTTCGCGCCGACTTATCGCGGCAGGAGCAACCGCGATGCGCATTATCCGTATGAGCTGATCGACTGGGAACGGCTGGATGAGGTCTGCGGTGACGAATATGTGGTGTTCTTCAAGATGCATCCGTGGGTGATCGTGGACATTGACATTCCGGAAAAGTACCGCAGTAAGATGGTCGATGTGAAAAAGTATCCTAATATAAATGACCTGTTTTACATTACGGATATATTGATCACCGATTATTCATCGAATATTTACGAGTATTCGCTAATGCGGCGGCCAATGCTGTTCTTCGCGTTCGACGAGATACAGTATTCGTTCTCGCGGGGCTTCCACCGTCCGTACCGTGAGTCGGCGCCGGGCAAGGTCTGCACGACCTTCGGGGAATTGATGGACGCGATCGAGAAAAAGGATTTCGAGTTTGAAAAGGTAGAGGATTATGTCGAGACGCAGTTCGACCATTTTGACAGCGATGCCTGCGACCGCGTGATCGACTGGCTGCTGTTGGACAAAATGCCAAAGGACATCAGAGACCGGATCCAGAAAAAAGACAAACGGATGAAGCGGATACGGACGACAGATTTCAGCGCGTTTGCGGAGGTGAAAGGATGAACATAGCGATTATCTTTGCGGGGGGAAGCGGCGTGCGCATGGGCGCGGGCATTCCCAAACAGTTTTTGGAGATCAACGGCAAGCCGATTTTGATCCATACGTTCCAGCTGTTCCAGCACCACCGGGAGATTGACAAGATTTACGCCGCGGTGCAGGAGGATTACATTTCCTATGTCAAGGATCTCGCGGACGAATACCGTGTGACAAAGCTTGCGGCTGTCGTGGCAGGCGGCGAGACAGCGCAGGATTCGATCTACAATGCGCTGAAAAAAGCGGAAAGTGAAAATCCGTCCGATTCGATCGTGCTGATCCACGACGGGGTGCGGCCGTTCATTGCGTACGATGTGATCTCGCGCAACATTGAGTCCGTAAAAAAATATGGCAACGGCATCACATCGACGCCGTGTTTTGAGACGATCATGGTGTCAAAGGACGGGAATGTGGTCGATTCCGTGCCATACCGCAAGGAGACCTTTGCGGGGCAGGCACCGCAGAGCTTTTATCTGAATGAGATCATTGACGCGCACGATAAGATCCGCGCCACCGAGACCGGCTATGAAAATATGGTGGATGCCTGCACGATCATCCGCACGCTCGGCATGGAGGCGCATCTGGTCGAGGGCAACCGCGGCAACATCAAGGTCACGACGCCGGAGGATGTGTATATGCTCCGCGCCCTGCTACAGTACCAGGAGAATGAGCAGGCGTTCGGACTTGGCATCACGAACCGGATCGGACGGCAGCTGCCGAACGCGGAAGGATGATAAACTGCCGGTTTACGGGTGCAAGCTCCGGCGCAAAACGGCCGTTAAAAGGTTTGTGGTAAAAGATGTGCTGTGAAAACAGTGCTTAACGATTTGTGATGAAGAGAGATTTACAATGACAGGAGAACAGAAAGCAATACTGGAAAGCCCGGACAACGCCATATTGCAGGAGGATATCGACTGGATTGCGGAGGCGTTTCCTTTTGCGGGCGATTTTTCGGGGAAGACGGTGCTCGTCACCGGATCGACCGGGCTGATCGGGTCCCAGGTCGTAAAGGCTTTCGCCGCGATCAACCGGAAAAAGGACACCGGGATCCGGATTCTTGCGCAGGCGAGAAATGAAGAGAAAGCGCAAAAGGTTTTCGGCACTTTGCTGAAACGGGGCGATGTGGAGCTTGTGACCGGGGATGTGCAGGAGCAGCTTCCGGTTGACGGCGGGGTGGATTTTATCGTCCACGGCGCGGCGCCGACCGGCTCCCGTTTTTTTGTGGAAAAGCCGGTGGAGACGATCCACGCGATCCTTGGCGGGACAGAAAGCATTCTTGGCTTGGCAAAGGACAAGCAGGTTTCGGCGATGGTATTTTTGTCGTCCCTTGAGGTCTATGGGACGCCGCATCCGCAGCAGGAGTGGATGGGCGAGGCGGATTTTGGAAGCCTTGATCCGGCCAAGGTGCGCAGCAGCTACTCAGAAGGCAAGAGAATGGCGGAATGCCTTTGCGTGTCCTACGCAAAAGAGTACGGCGTGCCCGTGATACCGGCGCGGCTGTCGCAGACCTTCGGCCCCGGGGTGGATTACGCGGACAACCGGGTGTTTATGGATTTTGCCCGCTGCGCGCTCGAAGGCAGGGATGTGGTGCTGCATACGGAAGGCAGGACGGTGCGCACATATCTTTATACGAAGGACGCTGTGATGGCGATTCTCTATTTATTGGCGCGCGGGGAAGCAGGGCAGCCTTATAATGTGACCAACCGAGATACGGCAGTGTCGATCCGCGAAATGGCGGAGCTGGTCTGCGATACGGTCGGAGAAGGGAAGGTTCAGGTGAAGATCGACATTCCCGAAGACGTGTCGGGATTCGGCTACAATCCCGAGATGGTGATCCGGCTCGATCCCTCCCGCCTGGAGGCGCTGGGCTGGCAGGCGACGACGGGGCTTTCGGAGATGTTTGCGAGGATGGTTGCGGCATTCCGGTGAGGGCAGCCGTCACTTTTACGGATTGAAGGGACAGGCATCGTTATTGCGGATTGAAAGGACTGCCGCCGGTTTTGCGGATTGATACGAAAACGCAAAAACTAGACTTTGACAAATCGGCCATTCCGTGCTACAATATCTAGCGGTTATATGCCTGTACGATGAAGAGGAGCAGGAGACGGGCATTAGAAGGAGGAAACAAATACAATGGAGCATGCGGAATTCAACAAGGTACGCACCTCGGTTCAGCAGCAGTGTGGGAGCAAGGTCATGATTCAGCTTGACCGTGGTCGCAACAAGATCGACATTGAGCAGGGAGTGATCAAGGAAGCGTACCCAAGCGTTTTTACGATCCTGGTGGATGAAAAGGATGAGGACAGGCCGGCGCAGTTGCTGTCGTTCAGCTACACCGACATTATCACCAAGGAAATTCGGATGAAGCTGTGTTGAGGAAATGGGGGAGCCTTAGCCGAAGGCTCCTTTTTTCGCTGAGTAGTTGCTGTATTGGGGAATGGCAGCGCCAACTTCTGATGCAAGGGAGGCATGATTGATGAGGAATAAGGTCCGGATACGCAGGTGGACGGCGCTTCTGGTCGCGCTGTCTATAGCGTTGCCGTTCGTGACGAATTCCCAGACCGTATATGCTGCAAAGTCCATCAAGGAATTGGAGCAGGGGAAAAAACAATTACAGAACGAGATCAATGCGTTGGACAACGAGCTGGTCGAGCTGCTGTCGGATATCAATGTTCTCGAAGGCGATATCGCTGAGAATAAGGCAGAGATCGTCGATGCCAAGGCGGAGCTGAAGGCGGCAAAGGCGGCGGAAGCGAAGCAGTACGAGGACATGAAAGCCCGCATGAAATATATGTATGAGAACGATCAGAAGAGCATTTTTACGATGCTGATCGAGTCTGGCAGTATTGCGGAGTTTTTAAACCAGGTGGATTACGCCAATTCCGTTTATGAATATGACAGAAAGCTGCTGGCGTCCTATGAAGCGACGACTGAGGCGGTCAAGGATTTAAAGGCGGCGCTCGAGGAAGAGCAGGCGAACCTTCAGGCAAAAGAGAGCCAGCTGTCGGCAAAAAAAGATTCGCTGAATTCAATGATCGCCACCAAAAAGACGCAGGTCAAGGACTTTGACCAGCAGCTTGCCAAAGCCAGGGCGGAAGCGGCGAGGCGCGCAGCGGAAAAGGCGAGACGGTTAGCGGAAGCGCGGGCGCGTGCCAATGCGGAGGCAGTGCGTCGTCGTCAGCTCGAGGAGCAGCGTCGTCAGGAACAGCAGCAACAGCAACAGCAGGTTGCGTCTGTGGATGAAGACGAGGACGATGACGACGAAGATTATGAAGACGAAGAAGAGTATTATGTGGATGAGGACGATTATGAGGAAGAAGAGGAGTACGATGACGATCCGGCTCCTTCCACATCGGTAAGCGGCTCATCGGTGGCCGGCTATGCGGCGCAGTTTGTCGGCAATCCTTATAAATGGGGCGGCAATTCCCTGACGAGCGGGTGTGACTGTTCCGGGTTCGTGGTGCAGGTGTATTCGCATTTCGGCATCAATCTGTCCGGCAGCCGCAGCTCAGGAGCGCTTCAGGGCGTCGGCAAGTCGGTCAGCTACGAGAGCATGCAGCCCGGTGACATTGTCTGTTATTCGGGGCATGTCGCAATATACGCCGGTGGCGGCAGGATTGTTGAGGCGCAGAGTACAAACGCGGGCATTACAAGTAACCGCTCTGTGACCTGTAAACCGATTTTGGCAATTCGCAGGGTAGTCTGATGACTTTTGTTCTACTGAAAAAATGGGTCCGGCGTCTCGTATTGATCCTATTGGCGATCGGGATAGCCGGACTCTTTTTCTATGGCAGCTATGAGGGATATCTGCGGCGGCATACGATCGATGTGCTTGCCAGCCTCGACGAGCCGGTCGCAACGGTGGACGGTGAGGAGCTGGTGCTTAGAGATCTCGGCTTTTATATCCTGTTTGAGGAGCGGAAGGTCGAGGAAGAGGCAGAGGTCTACAACGCCAAACGTACAAAGGATTTCTGGAATATCCACACCAATGGCTTCTTCCTGCAGGCGCAGGCGAAGGAAGCGGTGCTGCAGCTTGCGATCCACGACCGGATATTTTACAGGGCGGCGCAGGAGGCGGGGCTGGTACTGACCTCTGAGGAAAAGGAGCGCCTGGAGAATGCCCGGACGGATTTTTGGGCGGATCTGTACGATGAGCAGCTGGAGAGGATCCCCGGTACCTTTGAGACGGTCAATGAGACAATGAAGGAGATCGCGCTTGCCGAGAAATACCAGTTCCGGCTGGCAAAGGCTTTGGATACGACCTATGCGGGCTTGAACTGGGGCGGTTACGACTATGAGCAGATGCTGAAAAATGAGCATAAGGTCAAGGTCAATAAGCGCATATGGCGGAGGGTTGTCCTCGGGGATATCACGCTGACGCACGACGATGTCAGTTATATCAATGCGTTTGATGAAAAGTAACAGTGGAGGCGTTGCTTTTTGGATATGAAATGAAAGAAAGGATTTTGAAAAGTGAAATTCGGACGGAACAATCCGTGTTGGTGCGGAAGCGGCAGAAAGTACAAGCAGTGTCATGAAGCGTTTGACAAAAAAATCCGGCATTATGAAATCCTCGGACATCCGGTGCCGACACACGAGCTGCTCAAGAACCGTGAGCAGGTGGAGCTGATCAAAAAGAGCGCGGTCATCAACCGGGCGTGTCTCGATGCTGTCGGTGAGGCGATACGCATCGGGATGACGACGCAGGAGATTGACGACATAGTCCGGACCACGACGGCGAAAATGGGCGGCATTCCTGCGCCGCTGAATTATGAAAACTTTCCGAAGAATGTCTGCACTTCGGTCAACAGCCAGGTCTGCCACGGGATTCCGTCGGAGGATGTGGTGTTAAAGGACGGGGATATCGTCAATGTGGACTGCTCGACGATTCTCGACGGATACTTTTCGGATTCATCGCGGATGTTCATGGTCGGCAATGTGAGTGAAGAAAAGCAGCGGCTGGTGCGGGTGGTCAAGGAATGCGTCCAAAAAGGTCTTGAAGCGGTAAAGCCCTGGGGATTCCTCGGCGACATGGCGCAGGCGGTACACGACCATGCGGAGGCAAACGGCTACAGCGTAGTCCGGGAGATCGGCGGACATGGCGTCGGCTTGGAGTTTCACGAAGAGCCGTGGGTCAGCTATGTGTCCAATGCGGGAGAAGATATGCTGATCGTGCCGGGGATGATGTTTACGATCGAGCCGATGGTCAATATGGGCCGTGCCGAGATCTATACGGATGAAGAAAACGGCTGGGAAGTATACACTAAAGACGGAAAGCCTTCGGCGCAGTGGGAGATCCAGATCTATGTCACCGAAGACGGACCCGAAGTGATCTGCTGGTAGAGCCTTCCGACTGCGGATGTAAGGTTTTGTGAAGATGAGCGTGTGATTTTTTGCATCATATAAAATGCCAAGAGGGCAGTGATTGAATATTATATTGTATAAACTGAAAGAGGATTTCAAGTGCCTGCCGTCGCGTTGCACCTAAAATCCTCTTTCAGTCTGTGGAAATCTCCAATTCTTCTCTGTCCAATGGACTATACCTCCTTTTCTACCGAGCCTTTTCGCTGTCGTTCCATCCGCATTAATCTATTTCAAAGATTCATCGCTGAATCGTTTTTTCGGCTTTCGATTATCCGTTCCTGACCAAGTGGAGTTTCCTCGTCACCCCCGCCTGTGAAGAACCAATCCTTTCTGACCGCTTTTCTTCTCGGGTGCCTCCTCACCCTTCGGATGATACGAATTGTCTCGGTGGATGACCCTTTCAAACCATTGCCACTCCAGCGAATCTTCCTCTACTATTCATCTCCTTCGTAGCTAAAACAGCTCTTGTCTCGTAAAGTCCGCTTCCGATGTCTATGCTTTGAATCAGGTCTATGGCTACTGTCGCCTCTGTGCGACTGCCGTTTCGTTTGATGTGATTGCATTGTACTACGGTAAGTACAATCTGTCAAGCGTTTTTTGAAAATTTTTCAAAAAAATTTATATTTTTATAAAATATAAGTGTTTACTTGCTGTTTTCTGAATATTCAGACAATTGATTTGAGCAAATAAAAAATGTTTCCACACGGACAAAAACGAAAAGGAAAAAATGAAACCGTATATTCACTCTTTTATGATATCCAGCTCTGAAAGATTCACTCCGGCCACATTGAGCAGTGCCTTTGTTGAAATGTAATCGCTTTTCAGTTTTTCGTATGTCTCCATAGCGTTTTCCTTTTTTGCGGAAATCATATATTCCTGAATTCTTTGGAAATCCTTGATTGCGCGTTCGGTTATCTCAAGACTGACTGCCATAATCATTCTCCTTTGCAGATGATGTTCTTGTCGCTTATAGAATATATTATAAACGCATATTCGATGAGCTTCAATACTAAAAATGAATTCTTTTTCAGACGGAACAAAACAGTTGTGTTCACAGATATTTCATGTTAAAATAAATTCCGTATGTTTGGGGAGGGACAGGAGACAAAATGAGCGTTATTTCCAAGATTTTTGGGACACACAGTGAACATGAGCTAAAGCGCATCCGCCCGCTGGTGCAGAAAATAGAATCGCTGCGGGGCGAGATGCAGGCACTTTCCGACGAGGATCTGCGCGGCAAGACCAACGAATTCAAACGCCGTTATACCGAGGGCGAGACGCTGGACGATCTGCTGCCGGAGGCTTACGCGGTCGTGCGCGAAGCAGGACGGCGCGTGCTGGACATGGAGCATTTTGAGGTACAGCTGATCGGCGGGATCATTCTTCACCAGGGCCGTATCGCCGAGATGAAGACCGGTGAAGGAAAGACTCTCGTGTCCACGCTCCCGGCGTATCTGAACGCGATTGCCGGAGAGGGCGTGCACATCGTGACGGTCAACGACTATCTGGCAAAGCGTGATGCCGAGTGGATGGGACAGATCCATGAGTTTTTGGGGCTTACCGTAGGCGTTGTCTTAAATGACATGAGCAACGATGAGCGCCGTGACGCGTACAACTGTGACATTACCTATATTACGAACAATGAACTGGGATTTGACTACCTGCGTGACAACATGGTCGTGCGGGAGGAGAACCGCGTCCAACGCGGCCTGCACTATGCGATCATCGACGAGGTTGACTCGGTACTGATCGACGAGGCGCGGACGCCGCTGATCATTTCCGGACAGAGCGGCAAATCGACGCGGCTTTATGAGATGTGCGATGTTCTGGCGCGTCAGTTAAAACGCGGCGCGGATCTGCCCGAGTACACCAAGATGGACGCGATCATGGGCATCGTGCAGGAGGAGACCGGCGACTTCATCGTCAGCGAGAAAGAAAAGACGGTCAACCTGACGCAGACCGGCGTGGAAAAGGTCGAGAATTTCTTTAAGATCGACAACTTTTCCGATCCGGAGAATTTAGAGATCCAGCACAATGTGATTCTGGCTCTGCGGGCGCACAATCTGATGCACAGGGATCAGGACTATGTAGTGCGTGACGATCAGGTGCTGATCGTGGATTCGTTCACGGGCCGCATTATGCCGGGGCGTCGTTATTCCGACGGGCTGCATCAGGCAATCGAGGCGAAGGAGCATGTTAAGGTCAAGCGTGAGAGCCGCACACTGGCGACGATCACTTTCCAGAATTTCTTCAATAAATATGAGAAAAAGGCCGGCATGACCGGTACGGCGCTGACCGAGGAGCAAGAGTTCCGTGACATTTATGGGATGGATGTCATCGAGATCCCGACCAACAAGCCGGTCATCCGCAAAGATCATGAGGACGCGGTATACAAGACGCAGGTGGAAAAGTACCATGCGGTCGTCGAACAGGTAAAAGAAGCTCACGCGAAAGGGCAGCCGGTATTGGTCGGTACGATCACGATCGAGGTATCGGAACTGGTATCGAGGCTTTTGTCCAAAGAGGGCATTTCCCACAATGTGCTGAACGCGAAGTTCCATGAAAAGGAAGCGCAGATTGTCGCTGAGGCAGGCGTGCACGGAGCCGTGACGATCGCGACCAATATGGCAGGCCGTGGTACGGATATTAAGCTGGACGAGGAGTCGCGCGCGGCGGGCGGACTGATGATTGTCGGCACGGAGCGGCACGAGTCGCGGCGTATTGACAACCAGCTGCGCGGCCGTTCGGGACGGCAGGGCGATCCGGGCGAATCAAAATTTTATATTTCCCTTGAGGACGATCTGATGCGGCTGTTCGGATCGGAGCGGCTGATCAATATGTTCAATTCCCTTGGCGTGCCGGAGGGCGAGGAGATCCAGCACAAGATGCTGACCTCGGCGATCCAGCGTGCGCAGGAAAAGATTGAGAGCAACAACTTCAGCATCCGTAAGAACCTGCTGGAATACGACCAGGTCATGAACGAGCAGCGCGAGCTGGTCTACGCGCAGCGCAGCCGTGTCTTAAAGGGCGAGAATATGAAGGAGCAGATCCAGGAGATGATCGTCCAGCAGGTGGACGGCGCGGTCGACGCCTGCTTCAACGACGGCATCGACAAGGACGACTGGGATGTTCCGGAGTTCAACCACCTGCTACAGCCGGTGATCCCGCTCAAGGCACTGACCTACGATGTGTTGGATGAGGTGAAGAATGCGCAGGAGCTGCGGGAGCGCTTAGAGCAGGAAGCATTAGAGCTTTACGACCAAAAAGAGGCCGAATTCGACGATCCGGAGCAGTTCCGCGAGGTGGAGCGTGTCATCCTGCTCCGCGTGATCGACCACAAATGGATGGAAGAGATCGACGATATGGACCAGCTGCGTCAGGGCATCGGCCTGCAGGCATACGGGCAGCGCAATCCGGTCGATGAGTACAAGATGATCTCTTACGACATGATGGATGAGATGAATGCGGCGATCCGCACCGAGACCGTCCAGATGCTTTACCGCATCCGTGTCGAGCGCAAGGTCGAGCGTGAAGAGGTGGCGCAGGTCACGGGGACAAACAAGGACGGGACCGCCTCATCCGGACCGAAGAAGCGCAAGGCAAAAAAGATTTATCCGAATGATCCTTGCCCGTGCGGCAGCGGCAAGAAATACAAAAACTGCCACGGCAGGACAGCGTAGAGCGTATGCGTGATCCAGCCGGACGGGCAGGCAAAAGGGTGATCTGTTCAAATACAAAGTGACACCGCAACAGGGAGGGGGTTCTATAATGAAAGGAAAGTTTCGTATCAAAAAGCCCGGATTTGTATCGCTGAATGAGGAAAAGATACACGATCTGAAATTTCAGGACAAATTCAATTTCGCGTTCCGTAAGATCCTGGTCATGGGCGGTGTTGCCGTTGTCGCGCTGGTGCTGACGATCATTACGGCGCTGATCGGCATCAACCTGACCTACAATTCGCTGTACCAGCAGGAGCGGATACAGGGCGAGATACGGATCGACATTCAGGCTTTATCCAAGGCGTATTTATGGGCGCTGTCGTCAAAGGATGATACCTATGTCCGCAAGGAGCAGCTGGAAAAAGCATCGGAAAAATACGCGGACTTTGACGCGAATCTTGCTGAGCTCGAAAAAATCTATAGCGGCAGTGTGGCGATTTCCGATATCGAAGCGCACTTAAATACGGTAGAGGAGTGCGGACAGACCATGCAGGGAATGTTTTCGGACGGGAGCGGCGATGTCGCGATCTACCATTATTTCAATGACACGCTCTATCCTGCGATCGATGTGGTCGCGGGCGATCTGAAAGAAGTATCGACAGAGATCACCGCGGAAGGCGAGGTCATCTACCGGCTGGTGCTGCTTGTCGTGATCATCGGCATTATTCTGACGGCACTGATCGTGATCGGCGTCGTGCTGTATCTGATAGACATGAAGAAAAAGCTGGCGGGCGCAGTCATTGCGCCGGTCAACGAGATTTCCAAGGCGGCCGGCGACATGGCTTCGGGCAAGCTCAATATCAATATTGATTATGCATCCAAGGATGAACTGGGCGTGCTGGCAAAGGAACTGAACGAGTCTACCTCCGTGACAGAAGAGGTGTTCTCGGATCTGACCGAGACGCTTGGCGCGATTTCCGAGGGAGATTTCTCCAAGAGCACGGCGCGGCCGGAGCTGTATGTCGAGGACTATCAGGGGATTAAATACACGCTGGATTACATTGTGGACAAGCTGTCGATGACAATGACGCAGATCAAGGAGTCATCGGGCAAGGTATCCCGCGGTGCCGCGAATATGCAGGACGGCGCGGCCGGACTTGCCGAGGGCGCGACCGATCAGGCGGCGGCGATCGAGGAGCTGACCGCTTCGGTGCAGACAGTGACCGAGCAGACCAAGCTGATGGCGGAGTCTGCGCAGACCGGAAGCAACAAAGCCTTGCAGGTGCGTGACGATGTGGAGATCGGCACCAACAAGATGTCCGAGGTCATCGGCGCGATGGACCGGATCGCTCAGGCATCCAAGCAGATTGAAAATGTATCGAATACGATTGAAGATATTGCGAGCCAGACACAGCTTCTGTCGCTGAACGCGTCCATCGAGGCGGCGCGCGCGGGCGAAGCGGGCAAAGGCTTTGCGGTCGTGGCAGAGGAGATTTCCAACCTTGCGGCGGAGAGCACGCAGGCGGTCAAGGACACGCAGGATCTGGTCAACGGCGCACTGCGTGAGATCAATGCGGGAAGCTCTGTCGTGACCGAGACGCAGACGGCATTTGAAAAGGTAAAGGATTCTGTGGATGAGGTTGTTGAGCTGATCCGCCAGACCGGTGAGATCGCGGACAAGCAGGAACGCAGCATGAACGAGATCAGCGGCGGCATCGAGCAGATTTCCAATGTGATCCAGGACAATACGGCGACGGCGCAGGAGTCGAGCGCGGTTTCTAACGAGCTTTCCGAGCAGTCGTCGAGCCTGAACGAGCTGCTGGGACAGTTTATCGTAAAGTCGTAAATGACCATAATGCATTTTTGAGGGGAACATTATGACCATTACAAATCTATTTACTATGTTAGGCGGAGTAGGGCTGTTTTTGTTCGGAATGACTGCCATGTCAAGCGGCCTGCAGAACGCGGCCGGGGACAAGCTTCGCGGGATATTGGAACAGGTCACTTCAAGCAAGATCAAAGGTGTGCTTCTCGGAATCGGCGTGACCGTGATGATCCAAAGCTCATCGGCGACGGATATGATGGTGATCGGCTTCGTGAACTCCGGACTGATGGAGATCACGCAGGCGATCGGCGTGATCATGGGTGCCAATATCGGTACGACCGTGACGGCGCAGATCACGGCGTTTGACCTGTCGGCGTTCGCGCCGGTGCTGCTGTTTTGCGGCTGCGTGATGGCTCTGTTCATGAAGAAGCAGGTGGTGCGCAACATCGGCAGCATCATCATGGGCTTCGGCATGCTTTTCGTCGGGATCGCGATGATCAAGACCGCGATCACGCCGCTGTCACAAAGCCCGCGGTTTATCGCGTTTCTGTCGACATTGGAGAATCCGTTTTTGGCGATCCTGTTCGGCATGGCGTTTACGGCGCTGCTGCAGAGTTCATCGTCCTCTGTCGTGATTTTCCAAGCGTTCGCGATACAGGGAATGCTGGATTACCATACGGCGGTTTATCTGGTGATCGGCGCGGCGATCGGTTCGGTGGCTCCGAATATTTTGGCGAGCCTGACGACGAACCGTAATGGTAAGCGGACGGCGCTTCTGAATCTGCTGTTCAATGTATTCCGGGCGATATTCCTGTGCCTGCTGATCAATATTTTTCCGCAGATACTCGACGCGATCCAGGCGCTCTCGCCGAATGATGTCGGACGCCAGGTGGCAAATACGCATACGATCTTTGCGATCATTGCAGTGGTTGTGATGCTGCCATTCTCGGATTACATTGCCAAGCTGTCCAAGATGCTGATTCCGGAGCTGCCGCAGGAGACGATCTCCCGGCGCGAGCGCCGGCTGATGTACATGATCGACGCGCAGAACACATTGCCGGCGGTCACGATCCGTCAGGCGATGCTGGAGACAGAGCGTCTTGGCAAGATTGCGCGGGACAGCCTGCAGGACGCGGTCAACGCGTTTTTTGACAAGGATGAAGAACTGATAGAAAAGGTACACGCCTCAGAGGAGATCGTGGATTATCTCTCCAAAGAGATTGCTTCCCGTCTGCTGGCACTGACGGCGACCGAGCTGCCGGAGGCAGACGCGTTCCGCGCGTCGAATCTGACCATGATCGTATCGGATTTTGACCGGATCAGCGACCACGCGCACAACATCGTCGGTTTCCTGGACAAGGTGCCTGACCCGAAAAAGGCGTTTTCCAAGCATGCGAGGCGGGATATGATCTTTCTGGCGGAGCAGACCAACCGGACGATCAATCTCGCGATCGATATTTTCGTCAATGAAAATTTTGACCTGATTCCGGAGGCGCAGCAGTCGGAGGATCTGGTCAACCAGATCGAAAGTGAGGCGATCGAAAAGCACATCGGCCGCGTGATCAAAGGAAAATGCGACCCGTTGTCCGGGTTGATCTATACGGATATGTGCGAGGAGTTTGAGCGGTGCTCGGATCACGGTATGAACATTGCCAAGGCGCTGGTGCCGAGGAAGCTGCTCGAGGACATTGAGGAGTGACGGGGTGATCCGCAATGCCCTGATTATCAGCCGGACATAAGATGTATTTGAGGAATATGCACGGAACAGAAATGGTTTTGCTGGAAAGGGTGATGAGATGAAAAAGGACGACTGCATTTTTTGCAAATTGGCAAACGGTGAGATCCCGACGAATGCGATTTATGAAGATGATGATTTCAAGGTGATACTGGATGCGGCGCCGGCGACGAGAGGGCACGCGCTGATCCTGCCGAAAGAGCATTTTGACAATCTGTATGAGATTGACGACGCGGTGGCGGCAAAGGTACTGCCGCTGGCGAAAAACGTTGCGGCGCATATGCAAAAAGCATTGGACTGCGACGGTTTAAATCTCCTGCAGAACAACGGCGAGACGGCGGGACAGACAGTGTTCCATTTCCATATGCACTTGCTGCCGCGCTATACGGACGATACGCTGAATATGGACTGGGAGCATCTGTCGTTTACGGATGAGGAGATAGGAGAGATTCGGGATTCATTGGCGATGTAGGGAAGGAAAAGGTGATATTATGACAAAAGAGGAAATGCAAGCGGAATTGATTGATCGGTTTACAGCTTACCAAAGGATCAAAAAGGATAATCAGGGACACGAGAATCCGACATTGGATTATGAAATCAAGGCAACGACAGCGAAACTCTCCGCGCTGGGAGTTAATGTGGAGGATCTGACGCTGTAAGAGCATATAGGGTTATTTAGGAACAGGAGGAATTTATGAAACAGAAGAAGGTATCGGCAAGGTTGGCGGCATTATTCTTGTCGCTGGCGATGGCGGCAGGGGTATTTACGGCAGGGGTCACGCCGGCGGAGACGGCAGTTGTTTTGGCGGCATCAAAGATTTCTGAGTCAAAAGCAGAGAAAATTGCGTTGAAAAATGCAAAGGTTTCGGAGAACAAGGCAAAAGCGCTTTATACGATTGATACATCCAAAAATGGAAAAAGCGCATGGAGAGTTTCGTTTTTTAAGAAAACGGCGGATCGGAAATATACGCATTATATTTATTTCATCGGCTCGAAGGATGGAAGTATTATCAAGAAAAGCACTAAGGGCGTGACTATAATCCGGCCGACAAGGGCAAAAGATATTGCGTTGGACGAAGAGGATTATGACCGGGATGATGTGGATGATCTCGATTGTGATCTGGATGAATATGATGATAAATTGGTCTATGATGTCTCATTTACGGTCATTGAAGATGACAAGAGTTACGATTATACGATTAATGCCCGCAGTGGGAATGTGATGGATTCTGACGACGATGATTGATTATGCACAGGGCAGCGGAAGACAATACCATATCGGAGCATATCCGGAGGATATCGGGCGGTATGTGCTGTTGCCCGGAGATCCGAAACGCTGTGAAAAGATCGCGGCGTATCTGGATGATGCGAAGCAGGTTGCGGACAGCCGCGAGTTTGTGACTTATACGGGCACGCTGGAAGGGGAAAAGGTCAGCGTGACATCGACCGGTATCGGCGGACCGTCCGCGGCAATTGCATTGGAAGAATTGGTTCATTGTGGAGCGGACACCTTTATACGGGTCGGCACCTGCGGCGGGATGCAGATAGATGTCGAAAGCGGGGATATGATCCTTGCGAGCGGAGCCATCCGTATGGAAGGGACATCGCGCGAATACGCGCCAATCGAATATCCGGCTGTGGCGGATCATAAAGTGCTTTATTCTCTGATTGAAGCGGCAGAGCATCTTAAGAAGCCCTATCATGTTGGCGTAGTGCAGTGCAAGGATTCGTTTTACGGACAGCATGAACCGGAGAATAAGCCGGCAGGCTATGAGCTGTTGAACAAATGGGACGCATGGGTAAAATGCGGCGCGCTTGGTTCGGAGATGGAATCCGCGGCGCTGATGATCGTGGCAAGCGCTTTGCGCGTGCGGATGGGTTCGGCGCTGCTGGTCGTTGCCAATCAGGAGCGTGCCAAGGCAGGCTTGCCCAATCCGCAGGTGCATGATATGACGGATGTGATCCGGACTGCGGTGGAAGCGGTGCGGGTGCTGATCCGTCAAGGATAAGTGGCGGCTGCAAGGATGCAAAAGGCTGTCGTGGGTTTTGTGGCGGGTGGTATCCGAAAATGATTCGTGGGAAAGAAAGGCAGATGTAATGGCAGGAAACTATGACGGGCTTGCCCGTATGCTGGTTTTAAATATCGGCGGCAAGAGCAATGTCACTTCTGTGTCTCACTGCGGGACGCGGCTGCATTTTGTGTTAAAGGATGAGGGGCAGGCGAATACGGAGCTGATCCAGTCGCTGGACGGCGTCGTGACGGTCCTGCGTGAAAATGGAGAATATCAGATCGTGGTCGGCAACCACGCGCCTGAAGTGTATGAAAGTGTGCTGCGCACCGGGAAAATGGAAGAATTGGGCGTGTCTTTTGCGGACGGACAGCCGGCTCCGGCTGAGAGCAGGCGGAGCCGTTACGCATGGCTGATCGGACTTTTGGTGTTTGCGATTATTGAAACGGCTGGAATCACCCTGCTTGGGATTCCGCTTAATGTCGGGACATTTGTGGCGATGGTATTGGGAGCTGTCTGCGGTTCGGTGATCTGCGAGGCTTGGGACCGTCATCGCAAAAAGGTCAAATCGGCCGCTGCAAATCGGCAGTCGGATACAGATGCAGATCAGGCACCGGCGATCCGGTCAGAAGTGCTCGGTGCTCCGGTTCAAGGAAGGATTATTTCTTTGGCTGATTTGTCGGATGAAGCATTTGCGTCCGGCGTGCTTGGAAAAGGGCTTGGGTTTGAGCCGGAGGACGGCAGGCTGTATGCGCCATGTGACGGTGAGATCACGACATTTTTCCCGACAGGCCATGCGATCGGGATTCATTCGGACGGCGGCGCGGATATACTGATCCATGTGGGACTTGGCACGGTCAAGCTGAACGGTCAGGGCTTTGCGCCGAAAAAGCAGCAGGGTGACCGGACAAAAAAAGGCGAGCTGCTGCTGGAATTTGAACCGGGGACGATCCGGGAGGCGGGGATGTCCATAGAGACGCCGATGATCATCTCCAATTCGGAAATGTACGCGGATATCGTGCTGACGAAAAAGGCTTCTGCCAAGCAGGGCGATATGGTGATTGAGACAAAAGTATGAGGTAAAGATATCGTGCTGACGGGAAAACATATTTTGCTGGGCGTGACAGGGAGCATTGCGGCGTACAAGATCGCATCGCTGGCGAGCGCGTTAAAAAAACAGGGCGCGGCAGTCGATGTCATTATGACGAAAAATGCGACCAACTTCATCAACCCGATCACATTTGAGACATTGACCGGTCAAAAGTGCCTTGTAGATACCTTTGACCGGAATTTTGATTTTTCGGTGGAGCATGTCGCTGTCGCGAAGCAGGCGGATATTGCCCTGGTCGCACCGGCATCCGCTAATGTGATCGGCAAGCTCGCGCACGGCATCGCGGATGACATGCTGACGACAACGCTTCTAGCCTGCCGCTGCCCGGTGCTGATCTCACCGGCGATGAATACGGCGATGTATGAGAACCGGATCGTGCAGGACAACCTGCGAAAGCTGCGGGATTTCGGCATGCAAATAATTGAGCCTGCGACGGGTTATCTGGCATGCGGAGATACCGGAGCCGGAAAGATGCCGGAACCGGAAGAGCTTCTTTCCTACATAATGCATGAGATCGGACATGAAAAGGATCTGGCAGGGAAAAAGGTGCTGATCACATCCGGGCCGACCCGGGAAGCGATCGACCCGGTGCGGTTTATTTCCAATCATTCCACCGGAAAGATGGGTTATGCGCTCGCGAAAAACGCGGCGATGCGTGGAGCGGATGTCAC
The DNA here is from genome assembly GCA_017470735.1 of Lachnospiraceae bacterium. GTDB lineage: Bacteria > Bacillota > Clostridia > Lachnospirales > Lachnospiraceae > RGIG4930. The sequence goes on from JAFUYB010000039.1 coordinate 30,132, forward strand.
ATTGGTGTCCGGTCCTGTGGCACTTGCGCCGCCAATGTTTGTGAAGGTCGTGCCGGTGGTTTCTGCGGCAGAGATGATGACTGCCGTCCAGGAGCGCGCGGATGAGCAGGACATTGTCGTCTGCTGCGCGGCGGTAGCGGATATGCGTCCGAAATCCGTGGCCTCAGAAAAAATCAAAAAGACCGACATGACCGGGCAGATCGAACTCGAAGCGACGCAGGACATCCTTGGATGGCTCGGCGGACATCGGAGAGACGGACAGGTATTGGTCGGCTTTTCGATGGAGACCGAAAATATGGTCACGAATTCCAAAGCCAAGCTGGAACGGAAAAATATTGATATGATCGTTGCAAACAATGTTAAAGTGGAAGGAGCAGGGTTCGGAACAGATACGAATGTGGTGACGATCATCACGCATGAGGACGTCGTCGAGCTGCCGCTGATGGGCAAAGATGAAGTGGCGGAGGAGATTTTCGGAAAGGTTTTGAGAGGGCTTTGACACAAGATTTTGTGGCATAATAATTGACTGTGGAGAGTGATCTATGACAATGCAGGAAAATGCCAATTTGGTTGATATCTTGGATGCAAGGAGAATGGATTTTGAGAGGTGGCACTGATAGGATTAGTATGTTTTTGCACTATCCAATATTAATGGAAATGGGGTGGTTAGGATGGCGCAGGATGCAGTCACAAAACATTCAGCAGACAGCAAAGACGAGCAGGTGATGAAGCGTATTATTAAGTCAAGTGTCTTTACTGATCTGTTTGGAAACTATAAGTATCTGATTGAACTGTACAGGGCGTTACATCCAGAAGATACCACGACAACGGAAAAGGACATCGTAGATGTGACAATAAATAATGTTCTTACGGATAATCAATATAACGACCTTGGTTTTCGTATTGGCAATACACTTCTGGTGCTTGTTGAACATCAATCTACATGGTCAGTCAACATAATTATCCGTATCATGATGTACCTAATGCAGACCTACAACGAGTATTTCAAGGTACACCATATAGACCTGTACAGCAGCACTAAAGCGGAAGTGCCGAAACCAGAACTCTATGTGATATATACAGGAGACAGAAAAAGCCGCCCAGAATATATAACGCTTAAAGATGATTTTTTCAGAGGACAGGAGGTTGCGGTTGATGCAAGGGTTAAAGTCATTTATGATGGCGCACCGGGCGACATTATCAATCAATATGTTATATTTACTCAGGTATGCAACGAGCAGGTTAAGCTGTATGGCAGGACACAGAGAGCCATCGAAGAGACGATACGGATATGCAAAGACAAGAATGTGTTGAAAGAATATCTTGAATCAAGGGAAAAGGAGGTTATCAATATTATGGTGGCATTATATGATGAACAGGAAGTTATGGACAGATATGTCGAGAGCGAAAAGAGGGAGATAAGTATTCAAACCACAGTTGAAGATTGTCAGTTCTTCGGTCAATCATTGACGGATGCGATAGAGCGTGTTGCATCCAAGTTTAATCTTACTCCTGCCATTGCAGAGCAAAAAGTAAAGAGGTATTGGGTGTAATCAATGATCATTGACAGTAAAAGGGAGCTGTGACGGCTCCTTTTTTGATGCAAAAACGCCGTTGTTCGTAAAGTTCATAGAATATTTTGGGGTGGAAAAGGCGAAAAAAGTGTCAAGGTTTTTCGTAGTGGAATTGTCTAAAATCACGAGAATAAAGAAAATTGCGAAAAAACTTGACACGGGGGGGTTAAGTGATAGTATGCTTCACGAACGGAGGGAACCTCACATGTTACTTGTTTAGAGTCGAAAGGAGGAATTAGAAACAATGAAAAAGACAATTGCAAAGATTATGGCAGCAGCTATGGTTCTGTCCGCAGTACCGGCTGTTGCTCTGCCGACACTGACAGCTAAGGCTGCTGGTTCTGCTGTTACGATTGATGTTGCTCCTAGTGTGGATAGTGGCACAACGGCTACTGCAGCTAAGGCTACAGCAGTGAACGATACGGCTGAATCTGGTGAAGTGGGTGTTGATACTGGCATAGAGATTGACGCATCCAAGCTTAAAACGAATTATATCTTGACTGTTACTGATGGCGATGGCAATACCTATGTAAATAACAACGGTACAGTAACAAATAATGACGGAGCGATTGCTAAGGTTAAGGTAAATGGCAGTGGAGATGTTGTTTTGGAAGCAAATGATACTGCTGCAGGGAAGAAGAATCTCATCTCCGCAATCAAGGATAATTCTAATACGGTGCAGATTCGAGTGCAGGATACAGTTGCTGGTGCTAGTATATTCGCTACTTACAGGATTGGTGGTGTCTATAATACTTCGACTAAGGAGTATGAAGCTGATGTTGCTCCGGATGAGGGAAGCCTTAACAGTGGTGACATCTATGCGCAGATCAACAGCAGTGCAGAACTGCAGGTTGATGTTCTGAAAGGCGACAACAAAGATTTGGATGATAATGATGATGTTCGCGGTGAGACAGTGGATCTGAATCATGTCATCGTCGGTGGCGTTGAGTTTGAAGTTACCAAGATTGGTGCACAGGCTCTGAAGAAGGCTCATATGAAGAAGGTCGTTGCTGAGAATGTGAAGCGTGTCGGCAAGGGTGCTTTCCGTAACTGTAAGCAGGTCAAGAAGATCGACCTTCAGGACAGCAACAAGGTCCGCAAGATCAACAGCAAGGCATTCTATGACTGCAAGAACCTGAACACGATTATCATCGACGGCCGCAATCTGGATACAGTCGGCAAGGACGCTTTCCATGGCGTAAAGAAGAACTGCACGGTCAAGATCAAGGCTAAGAAGAGCAAGTACGAGTCTGACAAGAAGATGATCTTGAAGAACGGTGGCAACAAGAACCTGAAGTTCGTTCGCAAGTAATTTCGGGTGAAGAAAACATCGTAAGACAAATTCGACAAAGAACAAACGAATAGAGGATTTATGCCTTCGTTCAAATGCGTAAACCTTTTTTCGAAGAGGGGGACGGCAACTGTCGTCCTCCTCACTTAAACAGTCGAACAAGGACGAGAGTATGTCTTTCGCTCAAAAAACTACTTAAATCCTTTTTTCGAAGTAGACAGCCCGGCGTTCGGTCGGGCTGTTTGCAATTTTCTATGAGTGGCACAAGCAGGCAGGGGGAACGAGATGGGAACAGTATATTTACACATAGGAACGGCAAAGACAGGAACCACATCTTTGCAGAGGTTTTGCTGGATCAACCCGGAGACTTTGGCAAAAAAGGGGTTTGCGTATCCGCAGATGCCGTTTGGCTTCAAGGAGAAAGGCCAAAGATACAAAAACGCATACTTTCTGACGCTCTGGAATAAGCGGACAGACGAGCGATGGAAAAAGGCTTTTTCCATTGTGGAGGATATGTTTAAAGAGCATGAGAATGTGATTCTTTCGGATGAACAGGTTTGGATCATGCAGCCGGAGGAGGGTTTTTGGGAAACCGTGCAGGAGGAACTGGCAGCGATTGGGGCGGATCTGAAGGTACTGGTGTATCTGCGGCCGCAGGATCAGATGGCAGAGTCACATTGGAATCAAAAGGTTAAGGGCAAGCCAAAGCTGGCAGAGAGTTTTCAGGAATTTCTCGATGGGGGATACGGCGGTTTTCCATTGGATTACGGAAAGACCGTAGATTGGGTGGCAGATCATGTCGGAAAGGACAATCTGACAGTGCGCGTGTTTGAGCATGGACAATTTGCTGGAGGGAATCTGATTGCGGACTTTTTGGATGCGCTTGGTTTGGGGAATCTTGACGAATACAAGCTGCCGGGGCATGTATCCAATTTGCGACTGCCGGAAAATGTAGCGGAGATCAAGCGGCTTGCCAACGCGGCAGATTCTTATCAAGAGCCGGATATGCCGAACTTTTATTGGAACGCAATACGCAAGGCGTATGGGCTGGGCACAATGAAGGAGATTCCGAAGCATAAGACGGGGATGTTTTCGCCGGAGGAACGCAGGGAATATCTGAGCCGTTTCGCAGAGGGAAACGCCCATGTGGCAAGGGAGTATCTGAATCGGCCGGATGGGAAGCTTTTTTACGAGGAACCATCCGATCTGCCAAAATGGAAGCTGAATGAGAAGGAGATTCTGCCCGATTTGATGCGGGTTATCGCAGGAGCGGATACTTATCTGTATGAGGAGCAGGAAAAGAAAGCAAAGGAACTGGAAGAGCGGATCGCAAAGGTGACGAGGGAGATGGAAGAGACTGCTGCGCAGACGCGTAAGCTGCAGAATCGTTTTGACAGGATGCTCAACAGCCTTCCGCTTCGTGTTTATCGTAAATTATTCGGTGAGGTGAAAAAGCACTGAAAATACAGCCCGGCATTTGCCGGGCTGTCAGACTGTAGACAAAGTCAGGGGTATCACCCCTGATTTTTGTTTGCATAAATCTCATCAAACCCTTATATTTACTGGCTTTACAGTCGTTTACATGGTATAATTAATGTATCATTTTAAGGAGGGTTGCCGCCTATGAT
>JAFUYB010000096.1 GCA_017470735.1 Lachnospiraceae bacterium
AAATCCGTTAGTTTTCTGCAGCAAGGAAGGGGTTCTGCAGGAACTGCCTGATTGCGCGGTATTCTTGCTGGACGGACGCCAGCCGAAAAAACTCAAGTCGGCGAAACGGTACCCAAGCTATGCAATGTCAAGTGTAAAACGCTTGCACGCCATCGGCGAATTGCTACATGCTTGCGTCTCTCTCGGACGATTGGAACGGCCGGACACTTAACCCTGGCAAAAGCGGCTCCTTAACACGTCTGAGAACTATTGAATGTACAAGCGTTCGGGCGGCACGTTTCGCATCAGTCTCATCCTGACTGTCGCTTTCAGTCTGCCGCCCGCATCCCGCCGGGCTCGTCCATCACCACGGTAAATTCCACCGAATCCGAGTTTCCCTCCAGATCCATCAGGCTTACCCGGTATCGCCCCTGCCTTTCAGGAACGAAATAATCCCCCTCGAACTGCCGGCCTTCCACCGTCATCAGCAGCCGCCCCCTGCCGCCGGTATGCTTGACGAAGATCCTGCCCTCGAAGTCGGGCATGACGGTGGAGTCGCCGGCCGGGAAGACAATATGCAGAGCGCTGGCGTCGATGCGCTTTTCGCTGGACATGTTTTCGGCAAGAAGATCCGGCGCCGATGCGGTCATTAGATCGCTTGCGATTTCAGGCTTGGGGAAATCCCGGAGCTTCAGCTGATTCATGATCCGAAACAGAGGAGGGGCCGCATCCCTGAGACCTGAATACTGGTAAAACCCAAGACGGTTGTCCGGGATCCGCACCGCCACCGCCACGGTATAGCTGCCAAGCGAGCCGGCGGCGATGGCGTCGATGTAGTGGCTGGAGGTGCCGGTCTTGTAGGACACCTCGGCCATATTGCCGGCTTCCGCCGGTCTTCTGGCTGATTTGAGAATGTCAAAGATCGTCCGGGCCGCATCCGCCTGGAAAAACTCGTAGCCGTCCTTCCGATCGGAGAATTTCAGAAGCTGCGCCTGACGGGCGGCGGGATCGCGATCTGTTTCGCCAGGGATGTCCTTGCGACCCGACACTCCTGCGGCCGGACTGTTCTCTTCCGTATCGCGCCGGTTGCCCAATGCAATCTCCATGCCGCCGTCAGGCCCGGAAGCGGCCGGCTCTCCGTCCGCCGCTTTGTCTCCGGCAACCGCGCCTTTACCCGTTCCAGCAACTGCGCTTGCGCCAGAACCCGTTACAACGCTCGTATTCATCCCTGCGCCTGCGTCTGCATTTGCGCCAGCGCCTGCTTTTGAATTCGCGCCTGCATCCGCTCTTGCGCCAATTCCTGCGCCAGCATTCAAACCGGCGCCCGTCCCGGCTCCGCCGCCTGCCCAAGAGGACTTGTTGTCGGCAACCTTCTTCTCCTTCCGATCCTGGGCATCGTATCTCACCGTCAGGGAGTCCACGTCAAAACGGCAGGCGTCTCCCTCGAAGATCCGGTCGCATTTTTCAAGATATTCCTGAAGCGCCGTGTCGGTATCCGCGCCGGACGCTTCCGGCGAATCCTTGCCAGGCGGGGCGGGGGTCCGACCCGGGCCGGCATCCGGATCCGGCCGCCTGCCGTCCGAGGCGAAGCTGAAATCCCGCAGCATGCCGTCCTCGTTGAGCATGGCGTAAAGCCGGGCCAGATCGTAAAGCGAAATGTTGACGCTGCCCAGGATCAGGGAGTAGTCCGTCACGTCGTCCCGGGCGGTGACAATCTGTCCGAAGCGGTTGAGAAAGTTGTAGAAGCGTCTCGCCCCGACAAGCTCCAGCACCTCCAGCGCCGGAAGGTTGAGGGATCGGGTCAGGGCGCTGGCGGCGCTTACCCGGCCGGAGAAGCGGCGGGTGAAGTTCAGAGGGCTCCAGGAGCCGAACAGGCGCAGATCGTCGTGGAGGATGGTGGCCGGATGCAGACGCCGCTCCTGAAATGCCAGACCGTAGGCGAAAGGCTTCAGCGCCGAGCCCGGCGACCGCTGGGCGAATGGCAGACACATTTCCGAGACCCGCAGATCCGACGAGCCCAGGATGCCCACCACCTGATGGGTTCTGCTGTCCAGCGCCACGGCGCTGAGAACCGCGCCGTCGTTGTGCTTCGCATGGAAGATTTCGCCCTCGGACTGCAGCGCCCGCTGAATGTAGGGATCCAGAGCCGATTGGATGTCCATGACTTTCGGCCGGGTCCTGGAGGTTTTGTCTGAAACCGACGAGGCGCGGTCCAGGTCTGATCCTGATTCCGAATTCGAATTTGAGATTGAGCCCGAACTTCCGCTCTTTTTGCTGTCATGGGCGCTGCCAGAGGTCAGGTTTTCGGAGGAGGCGGCGGTTTCTCCCGCCGCGTTGCGTCCGTCCTCGATCCCGGCAGAAGACGGCGCGTTTCCTGCTTTGCCGCGGTTGCTGTCCGGATCGTCAGGCAGGCTTTCGCCGCGGTTCCCGGGCCTGCTTCCGGAGCGGTTTCCGAACTCCGGCAGGGAAAAATACGCCCCCAGACAGCTGCGGGCGCTCTGGGCAATGGTATGAAGCTCATGAGGCGGATCGTCCTTCAGGGATGCCTGCCAGACCTCGGCGCTGATGACTCCCTTCTCGTAGGCCAGTCTCAGGGCCTCGTTCTTGTAATGAAGGGTGGATTTGCGGTTGCGATCCGGGCGGATGGCCTCAGGAGCCCGGGGCAGCGCCGTAAGCAGCGCCGCCTCGGAGGGAGACAGATGCCGAGGCGGATGGCCGAACCATTTCAGAGAGGCGGCATTGACCCCCTCGATGTTGCCGCCGAAGGGGGCAAGGGTGAGATACCATTCGAGAACCTTGGTCCGGCCGTATTTCCGGGTCAGATAGACGGCCTGAACGATTTCCTTGAGCTTGTTGTAGTAGGTGCGCTCGTGGCCGGTCAGGCGCTTCGCCACCTGCATGGCGATGGTGGATCCCCCGGAGATCACGCGGCCGTTTTTCAGGTTGACCAAGGCGGCCCGCAGCAGGGATGGAAAATCCGCTCCGGGGTGAGAGAAAAAGTTCCGATCCTCTCCCGCCAGCAGCATCCGCAGATAAAGAGGACTGACGTCGTCGATTCTGGTGTAGAACCGGTAGGATTCGGTGTCGGAGGAAAGAGTGTAGGCTGCGACGGAGCCGTCGCGGGCGTAAAGAACCCTTGAACGCTGTTCAAGGGGTGAAAAATCCAGTTCTTCTATGCAGCTGTTGCAGAAGGCGACCGCGGCGCCGAGAAGCGCCGCAGCCGCAGCTGGCAGCAGATACCATGTCTTTGCCATTACTTAACGATAATGGCGCCGGCAGGATCAAAGAAGTTGTACATTCTGCTCTGAACCTTGTTGATGACGGCGCTGCCCATGAGAGCTGCCGAGGTTCCCGCATAAACCGCCTTGAGCTCGTAGGCGTAGGAGATCGATGTCATGTCGGAGACGTGATCGTCGAATTTCATGGCGGTGTCCGTTCTCTTGCCGGTGGCGTTGAAGAAGGTGTTGTTCACCAGAGCGGGATACTGCTTTTGCATTTCGCTCTTGCCGAGTTCGCTCACCACCACGGCATTGGCCGGGATCTTGCTCTCCATGCGGAGGTAGCCGGTGTACGGCGTCTTGAAGGTGACGTTGTTCACCACCAGGAAGGTCTCGTTGACGCTGAACTTGTAAGGAGGCTTCAGCAGCTGTCCCTTGCGGTTGTAGATCTTCTGGGTGATGGTGACGTATCCGTCGCTTTTGCCGGCCGAGGTCACGTCTCCGGTGATGGTGACGGTGGCGGCGGCCACTTCAGAGGACGGATTGGTCAGAGCGACGGCGCCGTTCTTGACGCTGGAGACGGCCTTGCCCAGATCGGCTTTGTACCTGGCGGCCATGTTCATCATGACGGCCTTGCTGCTTAGGGAGAAGTAGCTGTCGGCGTTGAGATATCCGTAGAGCTTCTCCACGCTGGCGGTGTCCCCGGCATTGAGGGCGGCCCGGACCAGATTCACGGCATCGTGGGTCACGGTGTTGGCCTCGGTCGGGAAGTAGTTCAGCAGCGCGGCCCGCTGATTCATGATCTGGGCGAAGGTGGCGGTTCTGAAGTTCAGCTTGGTGTCGGTCTGGGCGTTGTCCAGCAGGCGCAGACCCTGCTTGACGGCCTCCTTCTGCCGCTTGGCGTCGCCGTAGAGAGCGAAGAGATCGGAGAACCAGGCCATGGTGTCAACCGCCTGGGCCTTGTCGCCCTTGAGAGCCTCGGTGGTGAGGCGGTCGAAGTAGAATACTGCGTCGGTGTGGACGTTCACGCCCATGGCCGCCAGAGCGTACATCGACATGGCGGCCTTGATGGCCCGCTCCGAGTCCTTGAAGCTTTCAATGCGGTTGCGCAGCTCTCTGAGCTGGTCGCGGCTCACGTTGAAGCCGGCCTGATCGGCCCGGTAGAGGAACAGAGCGGAGCCGATGGTGGCCACGTCCATGGACAGAGAATCGATGTAGTAGTTCAGGGAGAGGGAACCGTACTGGAAGCGGTTCTCCACCGCCGAAATCAGTTCGCCTATCCTGCCGGTGATCTTGGTCAACTGATCCTTGGATGTCTTAGAATCCTTTTCCAGGATGGAGAGAGCGTCAAGCAGCAGCATGCCGCTGGCGGTCTCGTCAAATATTCCGTAGCCGGAGTATTTGAGCACCGACTCCACCATGGAGCCCACGTCGGTCAGCGGGATCTGACCGAATCTGGCCACCGCCTTGGAGCCGTCCTCGAAGGCGTTGGCGGAAGGAAGAGACACGCTTTCGTTAGGCTTCAGCAGAGCGATCTGGTTTTCCGTCATGCGGGAGAAACGGTTGATGGCGGTGATCTCCCGGGTGGTCTTGAACCGGTAGTCCTTGCCGGAAACCTCGATGTCCACGAAACCGTCGCCGGCGGAGAAGGCGGTGACGGAAACCGGATCGGCGGACAGCTGACCGGCGGCCACCTCAAGGGAGCCCTTCTTGGCGCACTTCAGCACGCCCCGGCAGCTGACGCTGTACTGGTAGGTGTCGTCGCTGCGGCTGAGGTTGTTGATGGAAAGGGATGTCTGCATGACATCGCCGTCATGCAGATAGAACGGGGCGTTGAGTCTGGTGACGGCGTAGTCCTTCACCGGAACCTTCTGACTCAGGGAGCCCACTCTGGTAGGAGACCAGGCGGAGACCATGAGACGGGCGGTGGTGCTGACGTCGTTAAGGTCGAAATGAACCGTGGCCTTGCCGTTTTCCACTTTCACCGGCAGAGAATAGTAGGTGAAGAGGTTTTTGGTAATGTTGTTGAGGGTCGGAGTGTCGACGCCTTCATCCTCCTCGTCTCCGCCGTAACCCTGCTTGCGGTTCTGACCGTTCTTCATCAGGTGGTTGTACGGATCGAAGAGGGCGGTGTCCAGAGCATACTGGCCGAAGAAGGCCTTGTCGGGAGCAGGGGACTTCTGGCGGTTGATGGAGAGTATGCCTTCGTCCACCAGCGCCGCGGTGAGATAGGTGCCGTCCTCGGCGCCGTCCACCTTGAAGGAGAAGTCCACGCCGCTGTTAGGCTTAACCAGCGGCGGGATCTGGGCGGTGACGCTGAGAGTCCGGTCGGCGCTGTCGCGGTGGTTCAGGAACACCACGCCCAGGGAGCGCTGGGCTCCAAGACGGAAGGAGGCCGGAGAATACAGCGACACCAGGGCATAGGATCCGCGGTTGAAGCTGGCCGGCAGTTTTACCTCGATTTTGTTGTGGCCCTTGGCGATCCTGCGGTTGGTCAGCGCCAGATCCGAGACGCCGTCAAGCATGACGTCGGCGTAGCCGTCGAAGAGACTGTCGAACTCCAGCGTGGCGGTGTCCCCGGGCTTGTATGCCTTGCGATCGGCAAAGAGCGCGAAGCGGTCAGGCTGGTTCGGGTCGAATTCGCTGGCAAAGCCCACGTTGAACGCATGGGTGGTGACCATGCCGCCGGAGGAAAGCGTGATGAGGTAGCTGCCGTCGGCAAGTTTGGCCTTGAGGCGGCTGTCCTTGCCTGAGACGTTCAGCCGATCGATGACCACCGGAGTCTGGGTTTCGTTGCGGATGTAGTTCCAGCTGCCGTTCTCGTAAACGTACTGATAGGAAATGTTCCGCTTTGCGATGGTGTACTGCACTTCCCCCGAGGAGAGTTTTCCGCTCTGATCGGATATCAGCACGGAGAAGTCGGTCTGATAAGGATCGTCCCGGCTGAAGTCGGGCTTCAGACCCACCAGCGAGCCCTGGAAGGCCATTTTGAATTCCTTGCTGAGGTTGAGCATCTTGTTGTTCGGATCGCTGACATTCAGTCGCAGCTTCAGTTTGGACGGAGCGTCGTTCATGGTGCCGGCGCAGTCGGAAAGATCCACCCGGGCGTTGCCGGAGCGGTCGGACACGAAGTCGTCAAGATTGAAGAAGTTGCCCTCGTCGGCGCTTTTCATCGGGCCGAAGAAGTACTCCTCAAGGCTAGGCACCGGATGCCGGTCCACCTCGAGGGTGTAGCTGCCGCCGATGGCGATTTCAGGCGCCGGAGCATCGTAGAGGAAACGCGTGTTCACGATGATCTGATCCGCCGGGCTCAGAAAGTCGCTCCCGGCGCTGATCTTGGCCTTGATTGAGGACGGAATGAAGTTGTCCACGGTGACATTGGCGGTGGAAAGCACATGCTTGCGGTCGAAGCCCACCTCGAAGCGCCAGTAGCCGAAGGCGGCGTTCGGCGCGAATTCGAATTCCTGGCTGAAGGCGCCGGACTTCGGATCGTTCAGCGCGAACTCCCGGTACAGGTTGCCGTCTGGACGGTACACCATAAGCTTCAGGGCCTTGATGTCGGCGGCGTTCATTTTGCCGTCCCGGACAATGGCGTTGAAAAGCACCTTTTCCCCCGGTCTTACCATGGTGCGGTTGGTGTACGAGTAGACGTTGAGATCGGAGGAGCGTGGCAGCGCGTAATCGCCCCCCGCGCCCTCGATGTTAAGGGAGGAGTTTCTCAGATCCTGAACGTAGCGATCCTTGCCGCTTGTGATGTTCAGAAGCGTCGGCGTTCTGGCGCCGTAGCCGGAAACGTCAGATTTTTTGAAACTGACAAAGCCGGAGGCATCGGCGGTTGCGGAGGCAAGAAGCTCGTTGGACTGGCTGTAGAGGGAGACCTTGGCGCCTGAAACCGGCTCTGCGGTGGTGAGAGAACGCACCGCGACGTCTATCCTGTCGTCCCGTTTGTAGGTGGTGACGCCCAGATCGGTTATGACCACCGATTTGGTCAGAAGGATCTTGTCGTAGTCCACGTCGTCGATACAGGAAAAATCGTCCTGGCACAGCGGCTGGGTGTCGGCGGTAAGGAACAGAAGATAGGTGCCGGCTCCCAGTTCGCCTCCGGCAAGGGACTTCAGGTCGACCAAAGTGGTCACGTTCCGGTTGCTGTCGTTTTTGACGGTGATCTGCTTGGAAGCCAGCAGCGTGCCGTGACCGCGGGCAAGACTGGTTCTGCTCCAGCGGTCGTTGTCGTCGGAGAGCGGAGCGAAATCGCTGGAGGCGCGATCCTCCTGGGAGATTCTGAACAGGGAGAGATTGAACTTCTCCATGTTCACGGTTTGGATGGCCACGTTCTTTTCAGGGGCGCTCAGAGAGAGCACGTTGCCGTTGGCGAAGTTCACCGTGCCGTTGCGGTCCACGGTGGTGACGTCAAGATCCTTGTCCTGCTTGAAGATACGGTTGGAGGCGGATACAAGGCCTTTTTTAAGCGTAATGCGGTACTTGGCGCCGTATTCCAGACCGGAAATGCAGATGGAACGGTTGTTTACCAGAAAGTTGGGCTGGGCCGGCTTTCCGGTGGCCAGATCCTTCACGCTGACGTATTTGTTCAGCATGGCCTGGTCGGCGGCGGGGTTGCCGGAATCCATCTTGTCGTTCATGATGACGCAGCTTGTGGCCGAGCCGGCGCTGTACTGGTCGATTACTCTGGAAACGGCAAGGTTCTGGCCGCCGGAGGCCGCCTGGGCGCCGCTGGAAGCCATTGCCGCGGTGGCAACCATAAATGCGATTCTTGAAATTTTCATAAGCTCCCCACTATTAACGTGTATCGTGATTAACGTGCTCTTGAAGAAATTAACGTGCTCTTGTGTTTAAATCAGCGCGCTGCGGCTCCGGTAGACTTGCTGGCCGAGAGCCGACTGACGGCTAAAGTTTAGGTTGTATAGGGATGTTTATAAAGTCTGTCACTTACGTTTTGGAAATAAATGTGACTCGGATCACTTATATAAATAACGGCTGCGTCTTCTGACTTGCCCTGCGAAGCCTTGATGGACAAAGTTTTTTTGCTGTATTTCCGATGCATCTTTGATTCTCTGTCGCTTATCTCGAACGGGCGGCATTCCGGAAACGGAGTCGCTCAAAATGTGCCTCCGCTCCGTCACCTTTTCCCCCGCCAGATAAATGCCAACGCAAACAATCAGCAGCAATCCGACGAAAAACAGCACGCCGCCCGAAAGCGCAATCAACCGCATCCTGCGCCGTATATCCAACTTCATCCGTAATACCCCTTTTGCCGAAAACAATCCACGTTTTCCGAATGATTTTATACGAAGACTATATTCGCCCTTCAGATAAAAATTCCTTTTTTGATTCGCAGGGAAATCATATTTTCTATACAAAAGAAAGAAAAACGCTCCCGAAACTTCTTTCGGAAGCGTCCCATTCTCACTTAACCTCGTATACCTTCTTTGCCTCGAACTTGACCTTTCCCTTTGCGACAGCCTGCACAGCCAGCCCCAAAAGCTCCTCCTGGCTGATGCCCATCTTCGCCGCCACTTTCGCGAAACGGCTCTTGTCCATCTTTCCGATTTCCTTGAACGGCTCCAGAATGTTGTCCTTTTCTTCGACTACCGGCGCAGCTTTCCTGACTCCTCTCGGCATGAAAAAAATCCCCTTTCTATGATTTGAAATATGAACTAAAATCATCATAACATTATTGAAAAATTTTGACAAGAACATTTTACATTTTTACTTGATTTTTTATGCGTAAAAACGTTGATTTTTTCCTTTGTCAAACACTGCCTTTTTCTTTTTCCGACGGTAGGATCCGGTACACTTTGAACGCGTTTTTCCCGCATTTTGCGCAACGATACCGGGAAGGATGCCTGACCACCGCGCCCGCCCGCAAGTAATAAAACTCGTTCCTGCAAGCCGTGCAAACGACCTTATAGCGATAAAGGGATTCCGATTGACGGATGGCGGATTTCTCCGAATAGACCTGAATATGCAGTCCAAGTTTTTCGTTCAGAAGCGCCATGCCCCGGTGGAAATCCACTCCGTGTCCCTCGCGCGACGGAAGGCACGCATGGAGGAGCTCATGGGCGACCACGTCGATCAGCGCTTCGGCGTTGCCTTCGAAAAAAAGATGCCCGCTGAACGCGAGCCGGCATTCCGAGTCGTCAGCCTTTGGGATATTGCAGGAACCGTATTCACGGACGCCGCGCGTGATGCGGACGGAAACGATTCGGCGAAGACGGGCGGGGAGCCCCGCCTCGCGCAATATCTTTTCGAGCATGGGACCAATGGATCCGATCAAATCCCGCGCCAGAAGGCGCTTTTCCCAAAGCAACGGCTCTCCCCTGAGCCGCGTCTCCGTTGCCGACAGGAATTCGCGCCGCCCCGACGCGGCAAGCAGGACGCCCCCCCGAGGAAACATTTCAGTTTGCGGATTCGATGGCATCTTTCAGCGCCTGCTCTTCTTCTTTCGTCATCGTATAAGTGGACTTCCCGTTCTCGATGGGCTTCACATAACTGCGGGAATCCTCCCGGGCGAAAATGCTCGAAAACACCACGCCATTGTTGTGCGCGTCAAGAAGCGCCACCGCATAGCTGAGGTCGCTGCCCATGTCCTGGAACGCGGAGAACCGCACAACGCCTACCCGCGTGATGGCCGTTTGCAGGAGGGCGTCTATCCGCGCGTTTTCTTCACGGAGCTTCGCGTTTTCCTCGGCGACGCGGCGCGTTTCCTCGATATGGGAAAGCAGCATCTTTTCCATCGACTGGCCCGATTCCTCGCCGCGCATCATTTTCCCATACAGCGCGCGCAACGACGAAAGGCGGGCAAACATCACAACCGAGAGAATAAACAGCAGCACAATGACGCCGACGAGCGTCCCCAGCGCCGCATCCGGATTCTCCGATACAAATCTGGTCATTGCATTCATGAATAAAGTTTCCTCCCATTTTATACTTATCTCAGACCAAAATTTTAAATAAAAATTTTGACCTGAGATACGCCTGCTTCGCAGGCTACAGCCGAGCCTACGGCTCGGCTGACGTCTCATGCACTCTCTGTAAAGATTTAAAAATCTTAACAGAGAGTAAGTATTACACACTGAATTGTTTTGAAATCTTGCGGAGCTGGTTCTTTTTGAACTCCACCTCGTCCTCGTGCTGCTTTGTCAAGGCTTCGACAATCCGGTCCAAATCTTCCTGCGTCTTAAAAGTAATCTCGATCTTGCTCTTCTTTTGTCCCCAGGCAATCCGGACCGGCGAGCCCAAAATCATCTTCAGCCGGTCCTCCGCTTCGGTGACGAAAACATTCGCCGGCGTAACGGGTTCTTTGGGGCGTTTCGACTGAAAAAGGCCGGGATCTTTTTGCAGACGCGCCACGAGTCTTTCGGCTTCCCGGGTGGACAGGTTGTGGTCGATGATAAAATCCGCCGCCTGTTGCATCGTTTCTTCGCTTTCCAATGCAAGGAGCGGCTTCGCCTGCCCCATGGTCAAGGCCTCCTCGGCGAGGCATTCCTGCACGCGCGCCGGCAACCGCATCAACCGCAGGAAATTCGCGATATGGGAACGGCTCCGGCCGATGCGCTCGGAAAGCTGCTCCTGCGTCAGCCCGAATTTTTCCATCAAAAGCTGGTAGGCGCGGGCTTCCTCCACCGCGTTCAAGTTCTCGCGCTGGACATTCTCGACCAGCGCGATCTCGGTCATTTCCTCCAACGTGTACTTGCGAATCAGCGCGGGCACCACATGAAGCCCCGCCATCTTCGCCGCCCGAAGACGCCGTTCGCCCGCGACCAGTTCGTACTTGCCGTCGGGCAGCGCGCGCACGAGAAGCGGCTGCACAACGCCGTAATAGCGGACGGACTCCGCCAGCTCCTCCAACGCCGCCTCGTCAAACGTCTTGCGCGGCTGCGCACGATTCGGCAGGATATTGTCCACGGCAATCTCCTGGATCACCGCCCCGTCTGGCACCGGAACGGCAGATGCAACCGGCGCCGCCGACTGTTTCTCCGGGCTGTTTTTGATCAGCGCGCCAAGGCCGCGCCCCAGCCCGCCTTTTGCCTTAGCCACGGGCGTCCACCTCCTTCGCCAGCTCCGCGTATACTTCCGCGCCCTTCGCATGGATATCGTAAGCGATGATCGGCATTCCGTAGGACGGCGCCTCGCTGAGCCGCACCGTGCGCGGAATCACTGTCTCATAGACCTTTTCCTTGAAAAACGCCCGCACTTCGCCGGCCACCTGCCCGCTGAGATTCGTGCGGGCATCGAACATCGTCAGGAGCACGCCGGACACCTCCAGCGACGGGTTCAATCCGTCCCGCACGAGATCCAGCGTCCGCATCAGCTCCGAAACGCCCTCCAGCGCGTAAAACTCGCATTGGATCGGAATCAATACGCCGTCCGCCGCCGTCAAGACGTTCAGGCTCAAAAGGCCGAGGGAAGGAGGGCTGTCGATCAGGATAAAATCGTAATCGTCCCGCACTTGGCCAATCGCGGCTTTCAGCCGCGTCTCACGCCCTTCGCCGGTCGTCGCCAGTTCCACCTCCGCGCCTGCAAGATCCACATTCGAAGGCAGCACATCCAAATCAAACTCCGTGCGCCGGATGACTTCCCGAACATTCTCCCCGCCGATGACGACCTGATAAACCGTCCGTTCCAGCGCCGTCTTGTCGAGTCCGATGCCGCTGGTCGCGTTGCCCTGCGGATCGAAATCCACCAAAAGCACGCGCCGCCCCAGCGCCCCGAGACAAGCGGCCAGATTCACGGCTGTCGTAGTCTTTCCGACGCCGCCTTTCTGATTCGTGATAGCCAGTACCTTAGCCAAGATTTCACCGCCTAAAATCGTAAATAGATATCGCCTTTATTATACGCAATTTAATAACAAAGGAAAAGCACAAAATAAAAATGTTCCACGTGACGCGAAGAAAAAAACAAAGCCCATCGCCAATCCGTAACGGATTTTGCGATGGGCTTTTTCCAACAAAAAGTTTTCCCAAAAAACCATCTGTAGTAGCAGGCGTTACCTCTCGGTCATTTCAGCACGATGTGCTCGCCAAGGCTTTTCAGCGTTTCATGCAGTTCCTCGCCGACGCCTTCCGTCTTTTTCGGCACATCCGACAGCGGGAATTTGCTGGCGACGATGGACTGCAAATTCTTGCCGCCGCGGGTCTTGAGCAGCCCGATCAACGCCTCCCCCGCCTCTTTGACGAGGTGCGCGGCATCGAGGTCGTCGACGACGAGGCACGGCACCGATTCCACCTTCGCGCAGAATTTCGCGCGCTCCGTCTCGTTCGCCGCGCCGACGGTTTCGGAGAACAGCTCCGCCGCCGTCAGGAACATCGTGTCCGTCCCCGCCTTCTGTTTCTCGTTCGCGAAGACCGCGACCAGCATACTCTTGCCCGTGCCCGGAGGCCCGTAGACGAACGCCCCCTTCGCCGCCTCGGCGACCAGCGCCTTCATCGTGGCGACCGCCTCTTTGTTGTACGCGTCGGAATCATAACGCTCAAAACCAAGCCCCTTGTATTTCATTGGAACCATCAGAGACACATCCTTCCATAATATAAATGAAAACCGTTTGCCCTCGTTTGCGCTCCCGAGCGGCATCCCCCCTCGCACCGCTTCCGTTCGTTTCCCGAAGCAGGCGTGTCGTTTTCGTTCTCCTATATTATACGGCATAATGCAAAAATAGGCAAAAAAACTTTTGCGGCGGAGGAAATTTGATTCCCCTGCCGCAAATTGTCACTCCTCGCGCAATTTGTCCCAGACCTCATTGGCCCGCTCAATATACATTTCCCGGATGGCAGGCAGCTCCCCCAGCCCTTTCGGAAGAACCTCAACCTCGAAGCCCTCCGCCAGAAGGCGTGAACGGTGCGACTCCGGAGCGTCGCCGCCCATGTCGCGGGTGACGTGGGCGCCGATCGCAAGCATCAGCGGCGCCAGCTTCACACGCCGGATCCCGCGCTCTTTCAATTCCGGAATGATCTGCTCCATCCGCGGCCATCCTGCCAGCGTATAGACGAAGGCATTGTCCCAACGCGCCATATCCATGCGCGTTTGCAGAAGCGTGTAGAAGCAATTGGACGGGTGCAGGGTGCCGTGCGCCATAAAGAGGAGCGCCTCGCCCTTTTCGGGATCGGAAAATTCCTGCCGGAGCACCCTCACGAAATCGGCGGCGTCGTCCCGCTGCTCTTCCTGCCCCATCCAATAGAGGAGCGGCGTTCCCAGGACCAGACGCTTGAAGCGGAAACGGTAGGCGTTGAAGGTTTCGATCATGGCCATGTATTCCGTACCGGGGAAAAGGTGCAGCGAGGCAACCGCCGCCCGGGTGTAGCCATTGGCGAGCAAGGTTTCCAGCGCTTCCTCCACCGACGGCATTTCCAGCCCCGCCGCCTGGATTTTTTGTCGCATGACGCGGGAAGTGTACGCTTCGTAAAGGTCGGCCTCGGGATTTTCTTCGGCGATGGCGTCCAGGATCGGCTCGATGGCAGCGTGCCGGGATTCCTGCCGCGCCGCGCCATAGGAAACCACCAGCAGCGCGTCCTTGTTCCCGCGATCCGCCATCGACGACTCGTCGTGCGTCAACACCCCGATCTGCGACGCACGCAAAAGCGAGGGCGTCGGGTGCCTGACGTCTTCGTGCAATGTATACCCTGCGCCGTGGTGCATCCGCGCAAGCCTAGGATTCTTTTTCTCCATACCGTGTTCCTCCCGGTTTTCCATGAATATAACTATGAAAATATCATTTTTTCTTTCATTATAGGTTCCGGCATCCCATTCTGTCAATCAAAATTCGATTGACAACTTCCGCGGCGGACAGTACACTTTTCACAGGGATAACCACAAGAAAGTGCAATTATTAAGGAGGAATCGGCATGACGGCAAAAGCGAAGATTACGGCGAAGGAAGCATTGGCAAAACTGAAGGAAGGAAACAAAACCTACCTTTCGGCGAAAACGAATCCCGGCGACATCTCCCCGGAAATCAGGGAAAAGACCGCGAAGGAGGGGCAGTTCCCCTACGCGATTGTCGTCACCTGCTCCGACTCCCGCGTAGTGCCCGAAGGCATCTTCTCTGCGGGCATCGGCGAGCTTTTCGTCATCCGCGTGGCGGGCTTCGTCATCGACAAGCACCAGCTTGGCAGCATCGAGTACGCGGCGGATCATCTCGGCACGCCGCTGGTTCTGGTTCTGGGCCACACGAACTGCGGCGCGGTGGGCGCGGCGCTCGCCTCGGACGGACACGCGGAAGGCTACGTCGCTTCCATCATCGGCGAAATCCAGAAGGCCATCGGCAAGGAAAAAGACCCGGACAAAGCGGTGGCGCTGAACGTGGAGCACAGCAAAGCCGCCGTGGAATCGGCTCTCGGAAAAACGCTCCCAATCACGGTGATCGGGGCGGTCTACCACATCGACAGCGGCAAAGTGGAATTTATGGAGTAACGGAAACAGAAAAATCGGTCGTAAAAAATTTGCGGTAAGAAATTCTTACCGCAAATTTTTTGCAAAAATCCGGGCTTCCTCAGGAAAAATCTTCCTGCGGAAGCCCGATTTGCATGGATACGGGTTATGACGCGAATTGCGCGAAGGACGCGGCCAACGCCTCTTTCAGGCGTCCCCCCGAAGCGGCATTTTTCAGGTCTTCCGCGCTTTTCCACGAAAAGGCGACGTTTCTGGCTTCGCAGCCGGGGAACGCCGTCCGCTCGATATTTTCATAGTGGGCGGCGTCGATTTCCGCGCCGAGGCCGCCGCCTTGCGCCGGCAGATAATATTTCTTGTTCACGCTGCCGTCGTACCCGCTCAAGGTCCAGTGGAAATGCGCCAGCGGCGATACGCGCAATACACCGTTGGAAAACGTCAGCGCGTATTTTGTCGTAACCGACTCGTATTCGCCATGGTATTCGATTTCCCGGAAAATATAATGGAAGAGATTGTTTTTCGCGTCGTAAAGCGTCGCAATCGGTTGGCCGGTGGCGTCGTCGGTCGACAGGATGTCGGGCACCCGTGCGCTGCTCAGGGCGATTTCCCCGTGTGGGCGGCTCCCGTCCTCGGACAGCTCCTCGCAGAGCAGCTTGGGGCCGCCTTCCGCCCAGCCGCGCCGGACCTTCAAGACTTCCAACCTGCCGTTGCGGTCGAGATCGGTGATCGCGTACCGCCATTCGTCCGCGTTCTTTTCACGTTCCGGCAGAACGAACCAGCCGTCATGGACCATGGCGGTCTTCGTCAGGATGTCGACTTGGGCTTCCGCTTCCATCGGCGCGGCGGATACGGCAGCGGAAAGTGCCAACGTGGCGCAGAGAGCGGCGGCGATTTTTTTCGGCATGTTCATGGATTGAATCCCTCCCAGCGAATTGTTGTTGATTCATACATCTGTTTTCGATACTTCGACGCAAAATCGCTTTTTCCTCTTTTCCCTGCATTGCCGAAGAAGAAATTTTGGCATATAATTAGATGATTAGAAAAAATCGGAAAGGACATTGCGCCATGAACGAATTAGCGTACAGGGACGAGCCGTTCTCGGAAACCATCCACGGAAAAACCGTGCTGATGAGTCCCAGCCCGAACGCGAAACACAACGGGACCGTTCGCAATTTGACACGCATTTTTTCCACCTTTCTGCGCGGCAAACGGTGCCGCTTGTTCGTGGACGGCATCGACGTGCATCTGGACGACGAGAATACCTTTGTCCCCGACCTCGCCATTGTCTGCGACCGCGGAAAAATCAAGGGCGACGGCATCCACGGCGCGCCCGATCTTGTCGTGGAAGTGCTCTCGCTTTCGACGATGGCGCGGGACAGAGGCATAAAAAAAGACGCCTACGAGCGGGCGGGCGTCCGGGAATATTGGATTGCCGATCCCGTTTCGGAGTCCATCGAGGTTTACTGTTTGCGGAACGGGCGATTTGCCTTGGATCACGTTTACGTCGTGTTCCCCGAATGGGAATGGGCGCGCATGAACGATGAAGAACGGGCGGCAACCCGGCTTTCGGTGAAAGTTTCGCTTTACGACGATTTGATAATCGACATTCGCGAGATATTTGAAGATATTTAGAGTGGAGGTAAGTGGGAATGAAAATTATCGCGATGACGAATAAAAAAGGAGGCGTCGGCAAGACAACGACGGCACTTGCCACAGCGGCATATCTCGGGCAAAGCGGCTTTTCCGTGCTCGCCATCGACATGGATCCGCAAGCCAATTTCACCCAAGCCTCCGGCGCGGACATGAACGTAGCCGGAACCTTCGATTTCCTAAACGGTACGCCGATTGAGAAGTGCCTGCAAAAACTCCCGAAATATACAATGCTGGCATCCGGGCCTCGCATGACTCGTGCAGAAAAAGAATTTGATCAGATTGGACGGGAACGTCTCCTGAAAAGTGCTCTCGCCCGGGTGAAAGACTACGATTATGTGATTCTTGACACGGCACCGTCTGTTCTCGTCCTGACGCAGAACGCTCTGTGTGCAGCCGATGCCGTGGTGATCTGTTGCCAAGCGGACAGTTTCAGCCTTTTGGGGTTGGATGATATGATGCACAACATTGACCTCGTGCAGGAATATTACAATCCCAAGCTTTTGGTCGCTGGCATTTTGCAAACCCGATACAATGCCCAGACGAAAATCAGCGAGCAGGCGACCGCGCTTTTCCAAGACAAGGCGAAAGAATTCGGGACGAATGTCTTTTCCACGGTCATTCGTGAAAATGTAGCCATCAAAGAAGCCCAGATGCGCCAGACTGATATTTTCACATACAGCCCGACCTGTCACGCATCGGAAGATTATGCGGCATTCACGAAGGAACTCTTTGCCATTGTGGAAGGAGGCAAGAAAAAATGGCCGAAAAACTCTCCGAAGCAGAACTCCGAAGAAACGCCACGGATTTCGATCCCCCGGTCGCCCCGGAAGCGCACCACGCGCAGGCGGTGATTGACACGAAAGAGACTCGCTTTCGCGTCACGGCAAGCCTCACGTTGAAGCAACACACAATGCTGCAAGCACTTTCCGCTCGCATGGGGCTTCCCATGAGCCGTGTCCTTGGCGAAGCGGTGGAAGCCCTCGGCGAACGATATTGATGGAAAAGGAGCCATCCCCATGCTGGAACTGAAAAACATCTCGTTCTCCGTCGAAGAGGACGGAAAACAAATCGACATATTGAAGGATGTCAGCCTGACCGTCGGGGACAGGAAATTCATCGTGATTACCGGGCCGAACGGCAGCGGGAAGTCGACGCTGGCGCGGATCGTGGCCGGCATCGAGAAGCCGACGGCGGGACAAATCATGTTCGACGGCGAAGACATTACCGAAAAATCCATCACCGACCGGGCGAGGATGGGCGTCGCTTTCGCCTTCCAGCAGCCGGTGCGTTTCAAGGGGCTGGAGGTCATCGATCTCTTGCGCCTCGCCACGGGCAAGACCATTTCCGTGGACGCGGCCTGCGACTATCTTTCCGAGGTCGGGCTTTGCGCCCGCGACTATATCCATCGCGAGATCAATTCGTCGCTGTCCGGCGGCGAGCTGAAGCGCATCGAGATTGCCACGGTCATGGCGCGAAAGGCGAGGCTCACTCTCTTTGACGAACCGGAAGCGGGCATCGACCTTTGGAGTTTCCAAAACTTGACGCGCATCTTCCAGCAGCTTCGGGACAACATCGAGGACAGTTCCATCCTGATCATTTCCCATCAGGAGCGCATCCTGTCCATAGCGGACGAAATCGTGGTGCTGGTGAACGGGCGCATCGAGAAGCAAGGCCCGGCAAAGGCCGTCCTGAAGGAGATCACCGGTACGCAGTACGCGGTGGCGCCCTGCGGGAAAATGGAACAAATGGAATAACCAGAAGGATTTTGGGGGGACAAATATGCTTCCAATGGACGCGGTGCAAAAGCGGCTCCTCGCGGAGGTCGCCGATCTCCACGATGTGCCGATGGGCGCGTATAATTTCCGCGCAAACAGCAAGGCCGTCGGGCGGCACACTACCGCCAATATCGACATCCAGTCGAAAAAGGACGGCTCCGGCATCGACATCTTTATCAAACCGAACACGAAAAACGAGAGCGTGCATATTCCGGTGGTGCTGAGCGCCAGCGGCATCAAGGAAACGGTCTACAACGACTTTTACGTCGGCGAGGGGGCGGACGTGGTCATCGTCGCCGGCTGCGGCATCGACAACTGCGGCACGCAGGACTCCCAGCACGACGGCGTGCACCGTTTTTTCCTCGAAAAGGGCGCGAAGGTCAAATACGTAGAAAAGCATTACGGCTCCGGCACGGGCGACGGCAAGCGCATCCTGAATCCCGTCACCGAATGCACCTTGGCGGAAAACAGCTCGATGGAAATGGAAATGGTGCAGATCAAGGGCGTGGACTCCACCGAGCGCATGACGCGGGCAAACCTCGCGGCGGGGGCGCGGCTCGTGGTCCGCGAACGGCTGATGACCCACGGCGCGCAAAAAGCCTTTTCCGGCTACAAGGTCACGCTGGACGGCGAGGGAGCCAACGCCGACGTAGTCTCGCGCTCGGTGGCCAGAGACACGTCGTTCCAGAAATTCGACGCCTGCATCGTCGGCAACGCCCCCGGCCACGGCCATACGGAGTGCGATTCCATCATCATGGACAAAGGCAAGATCCTGGCCGTCCCATCGCTGGAGGCGAACCATGTGGACGCCGAACTGATCCATGAGGCGGCCATCGGCAAGATCGCCGGCGACCAGCTTATCAAGCTGATGACCCTGGGCCTGACGGAACAGGAAGCGGAAGAACAGATCATCAACGGATTCTTGAAATAAATGCAGTTTTATTATTTGGAGGGTTGCGGGGATGGAAAAAACAAAGGCCCGGAAGGGACAGATCCTTCATAAAAAGGGAGAAGAAGTCCGCAAACTAGAAATCGTGCTTTTGGGCGCGCTCCGGATGACCGACGGGGGCGATGTGGACGTACGTCTCGGCAGCGGCTCGGTGGCGGGCGCGATTTACCTCCCCGGCGACACATACGCTTTCGATTATGTGGCCAGCGAAGACTCCACCCTGGCGGTAGTAGATTACACGTCGGAAGCGGATCTGGCCGAAGCGGTGAACGGCATGGTCGCCATCGCTCCGGCGATTGCGGCGGCATGCATGGAGCACACGAAGAGCCTGCTCGACGCGCTGGCCGCCATCGAGGAAGGGGCGACAACGCTCTGCAAGGATCTAAAATACAATTACAACGATTATAAATTCCTCTGCGCAAAGATCCAAATGCCTCCCGCGCAATTCGTGTTCGTGGAGGCGCTGGCCGCGCCGGAAAGCTCCGGGCTGGCCTCGGGCTGGGAGGCCGACATCGTCCGGGCGTTCTGCGGGCAAGCGCCGGCACTGAAGAAAATGTTCTACCCGTTGGAGCCGGGTTTTTGCGTCGAAGCGGTAATGCGCGCGGCGGAAACAGGGCGGCGCGTCCGCAAGGAAGTGGAGACGCTCGCGGCGTTCATTCGCGACACGAAAGCGCGGACGGCGGACTTCGTCAAGGCGTTCTACGACGCGAAGTCCCGCGTGGATACGGGGGAACGGGGCGCGTCGGACGACACGCCGGCCATCACGGACGCTCTCGACATCATCCTGGCCTTTGCCGACGTCAAACCGGAAATCGAGGAAACCTTCCGCAAGGATATCAAAAAATACACCGACACGACGGATCGCCGCGCGAAATCCGCCGAAATGCGCCAGCTTCGTTCGAGCATCGCCGAAGGCTTTTACGAGATTTACGAGGCGGCGTTCTTCCGGAGCATGGAAACCAGCCACATTCCCGCCGAAGTGCGAATGTTCTTCCTGTTCGGCTTCGTAGACGAGACCCTCGCGGGCATCGCGAACACCGCCGCGCTTTACCATACCGCCGTGGCATGGGAAAACGATCCGGACGGGCATATCCTTCCCATGTACGACTGGCTGGCCAAGATTTACCGCGGGGAGGCAATGCCGTCGAAAAACGAGTTCGACAACGACTGGACCGAATACCTGCGCGAAGAAATGCGCACCGGCGCCATCAGCCAGCAGAAGATGAACGAGCTCTCCCACGACGCGCACGCGATGATCAGTTTCGAAATCCACAACATGTTCACCAGCGCCAACAAGGTCACAAACGGCCAGTTTGCTTCGTTCGTCCCCGTTTTCTGCGCGACGGACGTGACCCGTCCGCTGGACAAATGCCTCGCAAATCCGGCGCGGATACGCGCAATCTTCGACAAGATCCTGGACATCGACTTCAGCTGCTTCTATCGCCCCGCCCTCGTCTCCTTCCCCGAATTCGGCATCCAGCATTTCGTTTACAACACAGAAGTCAAACCCTATCTGATCCTGATGCCGAACTTCGGCAGCCGCGGCCTGATGTGGCAGGAAATCGAAGGCGTGAAAAAGACGACGCCCGCGCACATGGTCCTCTCGATCTTCCACTCCGAGGATCTGGAATCCACCATCGTGCGGATGTGCGCGCAGTTCCGCTGGGAAATGTGCCGCCGCATCCAAGGCGTGCGCTACACGGACATCACGGAGCCCTCGCTGACCGCGGAATACACCAACTATCTCCAGTTCTACAAAAAGAACGGCAACCTCTCCAGCGACATGAAGGACCGAATCAAGATCATGTTGCAGAAGGCGCGCAACGATTACAAGAACGTCTTTATCGCAGACTACGAGATGTATATCCTGAACGAAGCTTTCGGCCTGCCGCGCCTGAACAAGATCACGCGGGAAATCCTGTTCCGCTATTGCACCCTGTCGAAAAAATTCCGCAAGTCCCTGTCCGCGAACCCGCAGTTCCAGCCGCTCTTGGAGCGCTGGAGCGTAACGCAGGGCGCCAAAGCCCACGGCATCGACCTTTTCGTGAAAAAGGTGAAAAAAATGAAACCGGAGGAAGAAGTCCCGCTGGAAATCATGGGAGAAGCAGCGTTTCTGCGGATGTGACACATATCGAAATGAAAATATGCCGCATAACTCTCTGCATAGATGGAAAGAAACGCCGAACAAGTCTCCCCGCCGGTCTTTTTCCGTCATGCCGCGTCAAAGGGCTCTGGACGTAGAGATGCTACGCCTTCGAGCCCTTTTCCTTGCTTGACGAAAAATCCCTCGGCAGGGTCACGGCTTGACTTATTCGTCGTTTCCTTAAGCGGCGTGCAGCGAATAGCTATACGATCTGATATTTTGTTCTGCGAGGTGCATTTACATATGAAAATCAAGATCATGCTACAGTCAGCCATGAAACTGCTTGGCTTGCTGGCTGTTTCTTCCATTGGAACGACAGCACAGGCCAAAAGTGTTGCCGTGAAGGATATCCCGTTTACGGCAATCGATGGTGTCCAAGTCGGCAATGCCCAAGATATCCAAGGAAAGACGGGAGTGACGGTTCTTTGCTTTCCGAAGGGTGCAAAGACGGGCGTGGACATCAGCGGCGGCGGCCCCGCCTCAAGGGAAACGCCCGTGCTTGACCCTACCAAGGAGAATATCGGCATTCACGCTATTGTTTTGGCGGGAGGGAGCGCTTACGGGCTTGCCGCATCGGATGGCGTAATGAAGTGCCTGGAGGAGAACGGTATCGGCTACGATACAGGATTTGCCCTTGTGCCATTGGTGGTGCAGTCGAACCTTTATGACCTTTCCTATGGGCGCGCAAATATCCGCCCTGATAGCAAGATGGGCTACGAGGCTTGCCGAAATGCTCTGTCCAAGAGTCAGCCCATAAGCGGCTCTGTCGGAGCTGGCACGGGAGCAACGGTAGGAAAGCTATGCGGCATGAAGCAGTCACAGAAAAGCGGCATAGGCTATCATGCGGTGCGAATCGGCAAACTGAAGCTGGGAGCCGTTGTCGTGGTCAATGCTCTTGGGGATGTGTATGCGAATGGGCAAAAGATAGCCGGGCTGATGAACAAAGAGCGTACCGGCTTCATCGACAGCGCACAAGAGCTGTACCGTATAGCGAGTCCAAAAGATTTGTTCTCTCGCACGAATACAACCATTGGAGCCATTGTCACAAACGGCAAGTTTGACAAGGCAGAACTCACCCGTATAGCGGCACAGGCCAGAAACGCTTTTGCCCGCTCCATAAATCCCGTGGGGACACTTGCCGATGGCGACACCATCTACGCATCTTCTTGCGGAGAACAGGTGGATGCAGATATCAATATGGCAGGGACGTTGGCGGCTGAAGTCATGGCCAAGGCCATAGAGAATGCGATGATTTCGTCCAGAATGGATGACGCCGAGTATCTGTCCAACTGCTTGAGTCTGTAAGAATCCTGTGAAATTGCATAGGAGAATGCACTCCGCACACAGGATTCAAGAATTAAGGAAACGCCGAATAAGTCCCTTGGGCCCATGCCGAGTCTTTTAGCTGTTCCTAAGCGATTCGCACGCGAGCAAGCTCGCGGCTCTCTGCTTAGTCAAGCCCCTCGCGACGTAGCAATGCTACGCCTTCGACATAGTCTCAAATTGACTTAATCGGCGTTTCCTTAAAAGCGATCCTTATTTCAAAAACCTGCGTTTACTTTTTTGTGCGTTTTTGACGCCAAAGCCTTGCTTATTTTTCTTCCGTGAGCTTGCCCTTGGTGTCCTGTTCCGCGCTGCGGATATCTTCCTTCATGTCCTTGGCGAGATTGAGCTCATGGAACTGTTTGTCCTTGTGCAGAATCATGGTGAACTTGTCCGTCTGGTCCAGATGCGCCGTGGCGTTTTTCAGGGAAAGCTCCAGAATGTGCCCGCCCTTCTTTTTGTCCTCGGAAAGGAAATGGAAGTGCCAGCCGACGGAATTGAGCTCTCCCATATAGCTGGGGCAGTACAGCCCCACCAAGGTGCCCTTGATGTTTTTCTCGGTAAATTCCGTCTGCTTGTCCTTCAATGCCTCGACCAAAGTGGGATAAGGCTTCTGGCTGCCGTATTCGCTGCGGAACAGGATAGAGGAAAATTCCGCGGGCATTTTCACCATGTAGAAGCTGTTCGCGCCGTGCTTCCTGACCGCCTCATTCAGGGCTTTTTCCAAGGCCGCCTTGTCCTTGATTTTTTCCAGCTTGACGGCGATGTCCTTGTCAAAGAATGTCACGGTCGCGTAGGGGATGACAGTCTCGTCGGGGCAGACGACGACGCTCCCGTCGCCCAACGCCTGATAGACCTTGCCGTCCAGCACGATCATCTCGCCGTTCAGCCCCTCGAAGGTGCCGATGCCCGTATCGCCAAGGGCGCGAAGCTCCCCGGCGGTAATCGTGCCGCCGAAATACCCCTGCGCCAAGGATTGCAAAAGCGCGATCTGGGCGATGCTCTCCCGGTCGGCTTCGGCGGCAAACGCACGGGACGCCCCGACGCCCGCGCCCGTCGCTACCACACCGGCAAGCACAGCCGCAACCAGTTTCTTCTTGATGTTCCCATTCATTTCATTCACCCTCATTTCTTTGATAAAAAAATTAGTTTCATTATATATACAAGACAGCCTCGCAAAATGTTACACGTTTGGAAAATTTTTTCAAGGAAAATTACGCCAGCACATTCCGCCATGCGGATAACAGGAGATGCCTTTGTTTGTCATACGTCCTCAAATACTTCCCTTACGTCCACAATAAGGTCGTCATAGAGCGAAACCTTCACGGACAGCCGCGCCGCGGCTTTTTCCTCATCCGTCATGCGCGCCCACTCCTGCTCCGGGAAAACGATATAGGCGTGATCCAATTCCAGCCGCCCGTTCTGCAAGGAATAGACCTCAATGGTTTTGGATATGGGATCGGCAATCCAGTATTCCCGGACGCCGGCTTTTTCATAGACATTTTTCTTGACGCCCCTGTCCCGTGTGACGGAAGAAGGAGAAAGCACCTCCACGACGAGATCGGGCGCGCCGTATATCCCGTCGTAACGGATTTTATCCTTGTCGCAGACAATCATCACATCGGGGACAAAGACATTGTCTTCATCAAGATGCACATCCACGCCATCCGTGAAAGCACTGCACCGTTTTCCTCTCAAAAAAATGCTGAAAATACGAAAAATATTTCCGGCCACGCGATTATGGCTGACCGACGGGCGCGGGGACATCATCACCGTCTGCCCATGAATCGTTTCCGAGACAAGCTCTTCCCGGTACGATAAAGCAGCATTCATTGCTCCCACTCCTTCAGTTCCCCCGATGCTCACGCCAGCACCTTCGCCATGCGCAGATACTCCGGATCGAGGGACTTTTTCTTGTGCACCGCGTCATACAGGTTCACATTGACCACGCGGCCGTGGCGGATGCCGTAGACCACGTTCGACACGCCGGAAATCAGCGCGCGCGTCGCCTGCTCGCCCAGCGTGCTCGCATAGACGCGATCCATGACCGTCGGGGAACCGCCGCGCTGGATATGGCCCAGCACCGAGGCGCGGGTGTCGATGCCCGTCTTTTCCTCCAGCTTTTTTCCAATGTCAATAGCGCTGCCCGCGCCTTCCGCGACGATAATCAAGACATACCGCTTTTGGTTCTCCTCGTACATCTCGCGGATCTCCGTGCCTATCTTGTCAAGGTCGAACTGCTCCTCCGGCACGAGAATGTACTCCGCGCCGCCGGACATCCCCGTAATCAGCGCGAGCCAGCCGGAATGGCGCCCCATGACCTCCAGGATGGCGATGCGCCGATGCGCCGACGCGGTGTCGCGCAGCTTGTTGATGGCGTCGATGATGGTGTTCGCCGCCGTATCCGAGCCGATGGTGTAATCCATGCCCCAAATATCGTTGTCGATGGTGCCGGGCAGGCCGACGACGGCGATATTGTGCTCCTCCGTGAGCTGCTGCGCGCCCCGGAGGCTCCCGTCACCGCCGATGACCACAAGCCCCTCGATGCCGCGCGCGAAAAGATTTTCCGCCGCGTTCTCGCGCCCTTCCGCCGTCTCGAACTCCTTCGACCGTGCCGTGCCGAGGATCGTGCCGCCGCGCTGGATGATGTCGCTGACGCTCCGGGTGTTCATCTCGAACATATCGTCTTCCAAAAGTCCCCGGTAGCCGTTGTAAATGCCGAACACCTTCACGCCCTCGGAAAGTGCCGTCCGCACCACCGCCCGCGTCGCCGCGTTCATGCCGGGGCTGTCGCCGCCGGACGTCATCACCGCAATCGTCTTTCTCATAAGTCTTCCCCCTTCGCAAAATATCTGTTGTTTTATTTCGATAAATCTCCGAAAAATCCTGCCCTCCAAAAATTTTTGCCGCAAATTGACGAAGGCAAACCGACCGTTATATAATGTGGAAAATATCCAATCCACAAAAAGGAGAATCAACATGAACGAACTTGCCCTCAAATACGGCTGCAATCCGAACCAGAAGCCCGCGCGCGTCTATGCGGAAAGCGGGGACTTGCCCTTCACGGTGCTGAACGGGAAGCCCGGATATATCAATCTTCTCGACGCGCTGAACAGTTGGCAGCTTGTCACCGAACTGAAGGAGGCCACCGGGCTGCCCGCCGCCGCTTCCTTCAAGCACGTCAGTCCCGCCGGGGCCGCCGTCGCCGTTCCGCTTTCCCCGGTTCTCGAAAAGGTCTATTTCGTCGAGGGCGTCGAGCTTTCGCCGATTGCCGCCGCCTATATCCGCGCGCGGGGCGCCGACCGTATGTCTTCCTACGGTGACTTTGTCGCGCTGTCCGACGAATGCGACGCGCAGACAGCTTCCTTTTTGAAACGCGAAGTTTCCGACGGCATCATCGCGCCGTCGTACACCGACGAGGCCCTTGCCATTTTGAAGGAAAAACGCAAAGGGACGTACCTCGTCCTGCAAATGAACCCTGCCTACCGCCCCGCGCCCATCGAAAAAAAGCAAGTCTTCGGCGTATGGTTCGAGCAGCAGCGGAATGACGTAAAAATCACCGCCGACTGCCTGACCGATATTCCGACAAAGGCGAAGGAAATTTCCGAGGACGCGAAGCGTGATTTGCTGCTCGCGTTGATTACCTTGAAATACACGCAATCGAACTCCGTCTGCTACGCGAAAGACGGGCAAGCCATCGGCATCGGCGCGGGCCAGCAATCCCGCGTCCACTGCACGCGCCTCGCGGGCAACAAGGCAGACAACTGGTTCCTGCGCCAATGCCCCTCCGTGCTGAACCTTCCGTTCCGGGACGATGTGAAACGCCCCGACCGGGACAACGCCATCGACGTTTATGTGACCGGCGAGGGAGTGGAAGAACTTGCAAAAGAATGGCCCCGCCTTTTTACCTCCCTTCCGCCGCTCCTCGGCTCCGAGCAAAAGACAGCATGGCTGCATAAGATGAAAGGCGTCGCTTTGGCCTCCGACGCTTTCTTCCCCTTCGGCGACAACATCGAGCGCGCCGCCCGCAGCGGTGTCTCCTACATTGCCCAGTCCGGCGGCTCCATTCGCGACGACAATGTAATCGAGACTTGCGACAAATACGGGATAGCGATGGCCATGACGCATATTCGGCTGTTCCATCACTGATACCATCATAAAAAATGATTTCAAAATGTTTCACGTGAAACAAAAGAACGTTTATTTGAATGTTTCACGTGAAACATTTTTTCTTATTTCGACCAATCAAAAAAGACTGCCTGCGATGGCAGTCTTTTTTGATTGGTAAATAACCTATCTCTTTTTACCCAAACGTCACCGGCGAATCATCTTCGTTTTCACTCCGTCCGCCGGGGCGAAGCTCCGGCGCGGGACGCGCCGCCCCTGTTGCGCTGACAACTGTATTGTTGGTTTCCGTCTTTGCGTTGGCTGTCTGCCTGAACTCGTCCACAATCATTCGCTGGAGCGATACCTTTTCCGCGTCGGCAAGGGCGCTGTCGTTCAAAATCGAGAGAATTGCGCCCGTGATCTGCCCGCTTTTTGCCGTGTCAGGAATAGAAGCACGATTGATATTTCCCACCCAGTCCCGCGTTGCGTTCCGCAGAGTTTCCAATGTGGTGTTGTTCTCAAAAATTTTCTTCATGGCGGCTTTGCCAATCGCCACATTTTCCGCCATGGTTTCCCCGGCCATTGGCGTTGGCGTAGGCGTTGGGCCGGGGATTGGCGTAGGCCCCGACATCGGAACAAAGCGACGTGTCGCAATCGCGTCCGTGACGTCCGCGCCGTTTTGCAGAAGTTTGGAATCCGTCGAAACGGCAATCTCACCGGGCGCGCCTTCCGCAGTGATGACATAATCTTTCATCGTCCCGCGCTCGCCCGTCTTGACGGAAAGTCCATTGGCCGCGCCCACGCTGACAGTGCTCGCGTCCGAAATCTCAATCTCACGCCCGCCGATGGCAAGCTTGTTCACCGCGCTGACGGAAGAACCGCCCTTGATCCCTACCTTGCTCCCTGTACCCGTCGTACCTGTCCACTCACTGTCCCATCGACGGTTTCCTACGTTATCATCATAGGACGTATCTTCTACAGCGTAGGATGTACTTTCCACCGCCGTTATTACAGCACTGTCACCGCTTGTCACAATCGTGTCGTCCAGCGTCACCTTGCCCCCGCCAATCCAAATATCATTGCCACTTTCCACAGTCGTATTCGTCAGCGTCACGTTGTGTTCCACCCCACCCATTTGATGAGTGCCGGAAAACGGATCATCGTCTGCTTTCAATTCAGCCGCCATAATTACTAAAGGACTGGCATCTGAACGGGAGCTATTCACGCTCGAATTTATCATATCGACCTTGCCGCCTGCGATATAAACCCCATAATCGGCACTGAGTTTTGTATTGTCCAGCGTTATAGTGTCGTTTGCATCCATATAACTGGTTCCCGAAGCCGAAATCTCAGAATCCTTTGCCGTAATTGTGTCGCCATACATATATATATTGCCACTGCCAGTCTGACGACCAACCACTTGCAGATTTGTACGATTTAGTGAAATGTGGCTCGTTTTTGGCGTAGCAATTTCATCTACTTTGATAGAATCTGAAATGAAAAGATGATCTTCAAGCTGAATGTCCGAGTTGTCTATAGTGACACGGGGAGACCAAAAAGAAAAACCTGGGGTACGAATCTTGCTGTCACGGAACGTAAGCTCTCCCGCAGATGCCTGAATACTACTCGACGTACCCATCGAATTGTCCGACTGAATCAGGGAATGATTTGATACCGCTACAGAACCTCCATAAACACTAACCATGTCCCCGATAAGTTGACTATTGTCAATGGAAATAACATTTTCCTTGCTTGCCCCAAAGACATAGTAGCCCTTCCCTCGTGAATATTCAGACATGGCATAGATGTCAAGAACAGATTTACTTTTTAGATTAGAATCCTTAATATTAATATTCCCCCCAATAAATCAATATCTCCTTTAGAATCCAATGTGCTATCCGTGACTATTATTGTATTGTCTGCCGTAATAGGAGCCCGATTTTGTGCGGCGACATCGTCTTCGTAAAAACCAATATCCTCCGCATTGACGTACTTATTTTCCGCCCAAAGCTGTACCAAAGGTGCTTCGATTTCGCTGTTTTCGGATACCGACACCGTGCCGCCCTGCAACCGGACACGCCGCGCGGAATCAAGCGTACTCCCCTTGACGGCAACCTCATGCCCCGCGCCCGTCGTATAAGTCGGATAGCCGTTTTCTCCGTAGTCCCATCCTTCAAATGCGCGGAAATTTTCGATGCCGTGAATTTTGCTGTTCTCAATGGTTACGTTGCCGCCCACGATAAACGAACGGCCAATCTCATTATTGATGCCGTTGTCGTCTTTCGTCGCCTTGATTTCGCTGTCCTTGACAATGACATTCGTGTTTTCGCTTTCCTGTCTTTTGCGCGGCGCAAAATTCTCCGCCGCGCGCAAATACACTTCCTTGCCGGTGACAGTGCTGCCCGTGACATCCAGACCGCCGCCTTGCAGATAAACCCGACCTTGGGTCGCCAAAGAACTGTCCGCAACGGAAACAATGTTGTCTTTTGTCCCGGTCATGGAGAGCGCGGAAGTGCTTGCCAATTTTCCGCTGACAGTCTCGGCTGCAACTAAGTTGATATCCGCGACGCTGTCCGCTACAAAGGTCACCCCGTCCGCAACCTCCACCGTGCCCCCAATAGCCTTGAGAGTTTCACCAACATTTACAGTGGTACTCTCACCAGAAAATTTCAAAGGCGCGGCAATCGTTTTCCCGCTTGGTTTCGTGAAGTTATAGGAACGTCCCGTCGCGCCGTTCAAAAAGTCTTCATCCGAAATCTCCAATGTTGAAAGCACGAGATTGCTCGCGTTGATTGTCGCCCCATTCCCGACAAGAATACCATTGGGATTCACGAGGAACATCGGATTGCTTCCCGTGTGATTCAATGTCCCGTAAATTCCAGAAACATTTTCACCAATAACACGATTCAATAACGCTCCATTTACTGTATCAAAATTCAAGACTTCTCCGTTCAGAAGCCCAAAATTTTGCCAGTTGATAATCGAGTTCGCGTTCGCCGTAATCGTCGCGCCGCTGGCAGGATTCGCGCTAAAACCCGACACATTGCCGCCTGCCGCCATTTCGCCGCCCGTCGGCATCGCCATCACACTTCGGGACAGCGCAAGGCAGATGGCCGCCGTCAACGCCGCCTTTTTAAGTCGCTTGTTCCATTTTCTCATCCAGAATCCCTTCTTTCTTTGTTATTATTATTACTTATAAATATAATTTTATTTTCAGAAACTTACCGTCAGCAGTACGTTCCATTGCTTATGACCCTGCCGTCCCAGCAAATCCTGCCGGATATCGTCAATGATTTTCGCGTAGTCCACGCGAAGAGAAATGCCGTTCTTTTCGTCGGTGTAACGATAGCCGATGCCTGCCGAGCCAAGCGTTTCGCTTCGGAACACCGAATTGTTATTATTATTATGTAATGTTCCATAATCCATAAAAATACAGAAACGCGAATTTTTTAGCCACTCCGGTGTGAAAATCTCGAAGCTGCCGATGAGCCCCGTGTCCGCGCTGATGGTACGTTCATTGAAGCCGCGCACGGTGTAAAGACCGCCCGCGCCCAACTGCTCGCAGGAAACTACATTATGGTTCGTATATTGCCCGCGCAGGCGAAGCCCGAAGATCCAGTCGTTTTTCGTCCGATATTGG
This sequence comes from Lachnospiraceae bacterium, assembly GCA_017470735.1. Taxonomy (GTDB): domain Bacteria; phylum Bacillota; class Clostridia; order Lachnospirales; family Lachnospiraceae; genus RGIG4930. Next base: position 30,190 of record JAFUYB010000096.1, read on the forward strand.
TAGGACGCGCCGCCCTTCCATAACAGGAAATTTTTGTCGCTCCCGTAGGTCGCCTGGTCGAGTTTTTCCTTGTCGCCCGCAATGTTGGTTGCCGCGCCCAGCTCGTAGGTAAAGGAATGATGTTCGCTGCGATCGTTGTGAATGTAGCTTGCCGAAAGCATCGTCACGTCATAATTGTAGTCAAACGCCAGCGGCACACCCACGAAATTCATGCGGTTCTCGTTATCGTAATGCTTATGGTCGATGCCGAAATCCCAAAAATCCTTGTTACGCGAAGTGTAGGAGATATATTTCTGCCCATGAAGGCCGACGGAGATTCCACGCCCCGCCGCCGTATAATCAAAGCCGGGAAGGGAATAAACGCTGTCGAGATCGACATCCGACCAGCTCGCGGTAAAAACAAGGCTCCCCATTTCTTTCGGGAAAAGCATCTTATAAGAAAGCGCGGCTTGCTTGACGTCGTCCCAATGGCCGGGAGAGGTCACGACCGCCGCGCCGACGGTGTCGGCGTGATGGGAAGCGTTTGTATTGATATAGCTGGTCGAGAGCCGCCAGTCTCCGGTATAGGCATTGCCCGTATTGCCAACACTGACAATAACATGGTCGCTTTTCTTTTCCTCAACGGTAACAGTTACTCGGTAACATTCGCCGTCAGGCGCGAAGCGCGCGCCGAGTTTCAACCCCCCGGCGTCGTTCACAAGCTGGATCTGCTGGGAAAGGCGATGGACACGGACAATCGTGCGCTTCAGTTCCGGCACAAGCGCCAGCACTTCTTCCTCGGTCATGGCCTTGTTGCCGCTAACCTCTACCCCGGTGACGGCAACGAAAAGCCGATCCGCCCGGATGGTACTGTCGTTTTTCCGCATGGCCTGCTCACTGATTTCCCTCGCCTCGCGGGACAATTCCTCCTGCGCGCGCGCATGGTCGCCGATTTCATCCTGCGGCGCGGCGGAAGCGACGCCGCAAACCACGCCGCAGATGACCGTATATAGGAGCAGGATTCTTTTGAGACATCCAAAAATTTTCACTTTTTTCCCCTCATTATCATGGAATAGATACCTACAATATCCAAATATATTTGTATTATACCACAAACGTTCCCCCCCGGAAGACATAAATTATATTTATTCATTGATACTTGCAAAAAATCTGGCATCGCCGTGATGATGCATATCCGGCCTTTTCATCACGGAAAACAGAAATGACTTCCAAATTTTTCACGTGAAACATTTTTTCATATTTCATCTAAACCATCGCACCGTCATAGAAACGTAAAACTTCGACACGAAAATCAGCGCTATGGAGTGCACGACGCGGCAGACAGAGATGTATCAGCCATTTCGTCGAAAAAATCCAAGCCATAAAAAATCGGCGCACCAATTATCGGTACGCCGATTCGTTTTCTTGGAATAAATTAGGATGACAAATTTATGCAAAAAGAACGATAGGAAGAACTGTCTTGTAATATTCGAAATCCTTAAAACCTTAGACATTACGATCCCTTCCTGTTTTGTAATCGTAAGTTTCATCAAAATCTACCGTACCAAAAGCGTCAATCAGATTCTCGGCCTTGCGGTGATGGATGAATTCCCTCAAAGCCAATGTCACGGTATCATTTTCATTGTCCAAACCGCCAATTTGTACAGCTTGATTCAAAAGGCCCATATCAACCGCCAAATTTGAATTCATATCCGTCTCCCCCTCGTACTCTCCCACATTTTTCTATCATCCTTTTTCCTTCTCTTTGCTTTCCATTATATTCGCTTGAGGTCATAATCGCAAGGACAATCCCGCAAAATCAAAATATGTACATATTCGTATCAGCGTGAATGTCTCATGCCAAGACAAAAAAAAATGCCGCAGGAAGCTTTTTCTCCCGCGGCATCTTTTTTCCTTTTTATATATCCAAATTCTTGACCTTTTTCGCGTTCTCCTCGATGAATTGCCTGCGCGGCTCTACTTTTTCTCCCATCAGGATGGTGAAGAGCTCGTCGGCTTCCTCCGCGTCCTGCAAATCCACGCGGAGCATGGTGCGCGTTTCCGGGTCCATCGTCGTTTCCCAGAGCTGCTCCGGGTTCATTTCGCCGAGGCCTTTGTAACGCTGGACGTTGATATTGTCGCGACCGATCTCGTTCAGCTTCGCGGCCAGTTCCTCGTCGCTGAAGGTGTACCAATGCTTCTGCCCTTTTCTTATCTGATAAAGAGGCGGCTGGGCGATATAGACGCGGCCATGCTCGATCAGCGGGCGCATATAGCGGTAGAAGAAAGTCAAAAGCAGCGTGCGGATATGGGCGCCGTCCACGTCGGCATCGGTCATGATGATGATTTTTCCGTAGCGGCTTTTCGCGAGGTCGAAATCCTCGGAAATTCCGTTGCCGAAGGCCGTAATCATCGTGCGAATCTCGGCGTTGGCGAAAATCTTGTCAAGGCGCGCTTTTTCCACGTTCAAGATTTTTCCGCGAAGGGGCAGGATGGCCTGGAAGCGGCGGTCGCGTCCCTGTTTCGCCGAGCCGCCGGCACTGTCGCCCTCGACGAGGTAGATTTCCGCCTGCTCCGGGTCTTTCACCGAGCAATCGGCGAGTTTTCCGGGAAGTCCGAGATTCAGCTCCAGCGCGTTCTTGCGGCGCGTCAGCTCCCGCGCCTTCCGCGCCGCCACGCGGGCACGGGCCGCCAGCATGGATTTTTCGAGAATCTTTTTCGTGACTGCCGGATTTTCCTCGAAATATTCGCTGAGCCCTTCCGTCACGATGGAATCCACAATGCCCCGCGCCTCGGAATTTCCAAGCTTCGTTTTCGTCTGTCCCTCGAACTGCGGGTTCGGCACTTTCAGGCTGATAACGCAAACAAGACCTTCGCGTATATCTTCGCCGGTCAGGTTCTCGTCCTTTTCCTTCAGCACGTTCAGCTTGCGCGCGTAGTCGTTCGCCGCGCGGGTCAGCGCCAGTTTCAGCCCCGCGAGGTGCGTGCCGCCCTCCTCGGTGTTGATGTTGTTGACGAAGCTGTAAATCGTTTCTTGATAGCTTTCGTTATATTGCAGCGCGATCTCGACGATGATGTCGTCCTTCGTGCCGTTGAAATAAATCACGTCGGGATTGATTTTTTCCTTCTTGTTGCCGAGGTGCTCAACGAAGGACTTGATGCCGCCGTCGTAATGGAACGTCTCGCTTTTCCGCTCCTCCTCGCGCTCGTCGGTCAGCGTGATGGTGATGCTGTGGTTCAGAAACGCCAGCTCCCGCAGACGGTGGCGCAGGATGTCGTACTTGTAGATCGTGTCGGTGAAAATCGTGTCGTCCGGGAGAAAATGGACCTTCGTTCCCGTGACGTCGGTTTCCCCTATTTTTGTCAAAGGCTTCGTGACCTCGCCGCGGGAAAACGCGATTTCATAACGGTGGCCGTCACGCATGACCTCGACCTCCATAGAGGTCGAAAGCGCGTTGACGACGGAAACGCCGACGCCATGCAGACCGCCGGAAACCTTGTAGCCGCCGTCGCCGAATTTTCCGCCCGCGTGCAGCACCGTCAGGACGACCTCCACCGCCGGTTTTCCGCTTTCATGCATATCCACCGGGATGCCGCGCCCGTTGTCCACGACGGTGATGCTGTTGTCCCGGTGAATCGTCACGTCCACATGGTCGCAATATCCGGCCAGCGCCTCGTCGATGGAATTGTCCACGACTTCATAAACGAGATGGTGAAGGCCGCGTTCGGAAGTGCTGCCGATATACATGCCGGGCCGCATACGGACGGCCTCCAGACCTTCCAGCACTTGGATCTGGTTCGCGTCGTAAGGGCCGGCCACCTGCGAAACCTCGGGACTGACCTCCTCCGAATTTATGGTGATTCCTGAAGTGTCAAGCTCCGCGTCTTCCAGATTTTCCGCTTCTTCTTTCTCGTCCTTTTTTTCTTCCGTTTCCTCAATCACGATGTTCTTTTTCTCGTCAGCCATATTGAAAAACCTCCGCTCAAAGAGCTATGTCGTACCAAAAATCCTCGACGCGTTTTTTCAGCGTTCCGGGAGAAAGCTTGGAAAAATATATTTTATGATCAGTCACAACGACGGATTTCGGCTTTCCATCCGAAACGTCCTCCATCCGATTCTTTGCACCTTTCAAAAATTCCTGCCCAACTTGTGAGCCCATCAGAAATTCATATTCATGGACAGAAATGACGTCGCCGGCCCGGACGGAAAAATCGCCTCCAAGATGCAGAAACATGATTATCCTCCCAATCTGCGGCCTGTCTTTCTTTTGCCGTCTTTTTTCTCATAAAAGGACAACAGATCGAACCGAAGACGTTGCAGGCTTTTTTTTATGAACGATTCTGTCAGGTCCTCCGGTTTTGCGGAAGTGAACATCATCACCAGCAGTCTCGCGTCTTCGCTCGTCTCGTCCCCGAGGCGGACACGGGAAAGCAGCATCCGCAAAAGAGCGGTTCTCTCGCGGAGCACGAGCGAGGACGGACAGCCCAGAATCCGGCTGACCTCATATCCGTGCAGCCAAGGCTGACGAAGCAAAAGCCGCTTGACGTCGTTTTCTTTTTCTTCCCTTTTTCGTTGTCCGCAAAACGTACAATATTTTTCTTCGGCGGGAACAAGACGATCGCAGGAAACGCAGCTGTGCCATCCCTGCCCCTTCAAGGAACGCCGCCGCGCCAAATCCTGGGCAAGAGCGCGGGACGCCGCCAGACGAAGCGGATCGCTTTCGATTTCCGAAACAAAAGAAGAAGATTGTTCGTATTCCTCTTTTTCCGGCACTATTTTTTCCGGCGTCAAATCTTCTTTTTCGCGCCGCCGCACATTTTCCTTTTCCCTTGGCGAGCAAAACCTGATTTCCCTGACAAGCTCTTCGCATACGAAAGCGTTGATTTTATCGATCAGCTCCCGTTCCATGTACCGGAGTTCGTTCGCCCATACGGGCGCGTCCGCCGAAAGGAATAGCGTCCGAAAATCCATCCGGACGGGACGGACGTGGCCCGCAATCGAGGCGCCCACAATTTCTTCCCAATGATAAACCAAGAGCTGCGTCTGATAAGCTTTCCCTTGTCCAATGGAATTCACAAAGCGGGGCAAGACTTCCGCTATTCTTTCCGTATGCTTTGCGCGCGCGGAGCTGTCCGCCGCCTTTCCCCATTTCATCTCGCTGTCACCGTCCCATGCGAGACATCAAAAAAATTCCCAAAGGAGCCGGACGGAAAATACGCCTCGTCCGTCGCCGTAATCAAAGCCTGCAATTTTTCCCCGCGAATGAAGGAAAGAAGTTTTTCCCTCCGGTCCCGGTCCAGCTCGCTCATCACGTCGTCCAAAAGCAGGATTGGATATTCCCCCGTCTCTTCCCGGAAAAAAGCCAGCTCCGCCAATTTCAGGGAAAGAACGCCGGTGCGCTGTTGCCCTTGGGAGCCATAGGATCGAAGATCGGCGCCGTTGACCAGAAGCGCCAGATCGTCCCGATGCGGCCCAAAGCGCGTCACGCCACGCATAATATCCAGCCGTATGGACTCCGCCAGCTTCTCATTATACCACGAAAAAAGGTCTTTTGTCATGCTGCCGCTTTCTTCCCCATCCGCCCCATGCAATTCGTAACGGAGAGAAAGATTTTCTTTGCCGCCGGAAATTTCCCTATGCGTCCTGGAAGCAAATCCGTCCATCTTCTTTACGGCTTCGATTCGTTTCCGGATCAAATTCACCGCCCTTGGGATCATCTGGACGTCCCAAAGCGGAATCTCGCTCTCGTCGGCCTCGCCGTCCCTGACGCGCTTAAGAAGCGTATTCCGCTGCGACAATAAACGCGTATAAACGGCAAGGTCATAAAAATACGAAGGGTCTATCTGGGAAATTTCCATATCGAGAAAACGCCGCCGCCCTGCCGGAGCCCCTTTGACCAAAAGAAGATCCTCTGGGGAAAACAGCACGACATTGACAGTCCCCACCAAATCCTTCATGAGAATGGGAGCGCCGTTCCTGAAAATCTTTCGTCGGCTCTCCCGAAAGAAACGGAACTCCAGCTGATTTTCCGCATCCATCCTAAAAAAATCCAAAGAAAGAAGGGCTTCCCTTTCCTCCCATCGGACGAGCTCAACGTCCGCCGACGTACGGTGGGAACGCCCAAGAGCCGCGTAATAGACCGCTTCCAGAATATTCGTCTTCCCCTGCGCGTTTTGCCCAAGAAAAACACTGGCGCCGGAAGGCAGCTCAATCTTTTCTTCCCTGTAATTCCTGAAATTCTTCAGTTCCAGACGCTTGATTTTCATCGCGTAACCTGATATTCAAAATCTCCGTCATCCGTTTTGAGTTTCACAATATCGCCGGAAAAAAGTTTTTTTCTCCGTGCTGTTTCCTTGACTCCATTTACGATAATGCACCCTTCCAAAAGCAGCGGCTTCACGGCGCCGCCTGTCTCCACCGCGCCCGCCAGCTTCAAAAACTGGTCCAGCTGTATTTGCTCCGTATGAATTGAAACCTTTTCCATGCAATTTTCTCCGGCCAGCGCTCAGTTCTTCGTCCGGACAGGCGTAATGACATACAGGAAATCTTCGTTGTCCGGCTCCCGGATAAGGGCCGGTTTCAGGGAATCGTTCAACTCCAGTATAAAGGATTCGCTGTTGAGAATTTTCAGGACGTCGATCAGGTATGAAGCATTGAACGCAATGCCGATGTCGTCCCCCTCAATTTCGGCCCGCATCGTTTCCTCCGCTTTGCCGACCACCGGATTGTCGGAATAGATATGAACCTCTCCCATATTGAACATCAGCTTGATGGTATTGTATGCCGAAGAACGGGCGATCAAGCCCACGCGGGAAACCGCCGAAAGAAAAGCGGAGGTCGAAAGCGTGATGCGTTTCGAAAATTCCGGAGGGACAGCGCGACGGTATTCCGGATAGTTGCCCTCAATCAGCCTCGTCGTCATATAGATGCGCTCCATATTGAAGCTCATTTCACTGTGGGTGCATGTGATTTCCACATTCTCCGGAATCTCGCTGGAAAGGATATGCTGTATTTCCTCCAGTATTCGTTTTGGAATCACATACTGGCAAATCCCTTCGAGCTCATTTTCTATCTTTCCCTCGTCGAAAGACAGGCGATGGGAGTTCGTCGCCACCATGCGAACTTTTTGGCCTTCTACTTCCAGCAGCGCTCCCATGAACAGAGGTTTCGACTCCTCCGTGGCGCAGGAAAAAATCGTTCGGCGGATCAATTCCTTCAATACGACGCTGCTGACCGTGAAACTCTTTCCTTCTTTCATCTGGTGGATTTTTGGGAAATCAACAGCTTTCATGCTCAAAAGCGTGAATGTGGATTTTCCTGAGCAAATCTTGACGATTTCCGTAGAACGGTCGTATTCGATTACGACTTCCTCGTCGGGAAGCGTTCTGACAACATCATAGAAATATTTGCCGGATACCACGATTTCCCCGGGATGTTCTACTTCCGCCTTCAAGTGAAGAATGACGCCAATCTCGTAATCTGTGGCCTGGACTTCCAAGATATCCTGATCCGCGTGAAGGTATATTCCCGACAATATCGGGGTTTGCGGCTTGCTGGCAATGGAACGCCCCGCAATCTGCAAGACTTGTACAAGTTCCGATTTCAGGCAGGAAAATTTCAAGATTATCCACCCCTTGTTTATTGTGATAATGATATATAAATATGTAGCAGTAATAGTAATAGGCAATGTGGAAATGTGGATACGTTCGGCAAACGTTGGTGTTGCCTGTCTTTTTTCGTGTTCATAAAATTGTTGAAAAAGAGGTCATGATATCCACATAATCACAGGACGCAGGAAAAAGCAGAATTACGCACATCCTGCATACAAATATTTCAACTGCTTTTCCACAAGAAGAAAAACTACATCTTTTGGATTCGTTCGATCAATTCATTGATCGTGTTGTCAAAATTAGGGCTTTCGTGGCGCTGTTTATTGATTTTGTTGTGCGCGTGCAGGACCGTCGTATGATCCCGGCCTCCGAAGCACTCCCCTATTTGCGGCAGCGAAGCGTTTGTCAGCTCGCGGCAGAGATACATGGCCACTTGACGTGCCTGTGCCAAAGACTGCGTGCGTTTCTTGGAAAGAAGGTCGCTGGTCGTGATCTTGAAATAGGAAGCTGTGATATCCTGTATCAGTTCCGGCGTAATCATCTTCTTCTGGTCTGTGGGATAGACGTCTTCCATCGCTTTGCTGGCGAGTTCCACAGTCACATTCTGATGGTTGAAGGAAGCCTGCGCGATGACGCGGGTCAGTGCGCCTTCCAGCTCCCGGATATTGCTGTTGACACGGTTCGCGATGAAATAGAAGACGTCGTTCGGGATATCCAGGTTTTCCATCATGGCCTTTTGCTGCAAAATAGCCATGCGCGTTTCCAGGTCAGGAGGCTTGATATCCGTGGTCATGCCCCATTCAAAACGGGAACGGAGCCTGTCCTCGATGATCTTGATTTCCCTCGGGTGACGGTCGGCGGACAGGATGATGGTCTTGTCCGCGTCATAGAGAGCGTTGAAGGTGTGGAAAAATTCTTCCTGCGTACGTTCCTTTGTATAAAGGAATTGGACGTCGTCCACCAAGAGCACGTCGATGCTGCGGTATTTCCGCTGAAATTCTTCCGGCTTGCCTTCCCGGATGGAAGCGATGAAGTCGTTCAGGAACTTTTCGCTGGAAATATAGAGGACGCGCATATTTGGATTCTTTTCCAATATATAGTTCCCGATGGCGTGTATCAGGTGCGTTTTTCCGAGTCCAACGCCGCTGTACAGGAAAAGGGGGTTGTAACGTTCCAGCTGCGGAGATCTTGACACGGTCAGTTCCGCTATGGCGAGCGCGGAAGCGTGCGCCATTTGGTTTGAATTTCCCCGGACGAAATTCTCGAAGGTGTATTTCTCCTTAAGAGAGGAGTGATCGCCGGGCATCACGGGAGCAAAATGGGAATCCGAAAAAGGAGCGGATTCGCCGGAAAGAGGTTTATCGGCGACAAAAAGGGAAGTCTGGGGAGTCTTGATTTCATAGGATATATCGTTATTCTCTTTTTGCGACGTCTCTTCTTTCGGCGTCGTCACGATATTGATTTCAACGTCCTTTCCGGTAATTGAGAGCAGGGCGTCCTTGATAAAGGGAATATAATGGTCTCTTATATAATGCAAGGAAAAATCGTTGGGAACGCCAAGGGAAAAAGAAGTCTCGCCCATAAAAAGCGGAATGATGGGAACCAGCCATCTTTGGCATTCGCTTTCTGTAATCTTGTCCGTGTTCCTTAAGTTTTCCAGTACCTTTTCCCAGATGGCTTGCAGTTTTTGTTGTTCCATGAAGCTTTACACCTGCCAAAAAATAGGTCAAAAAAATCCGTTATCCACATCGTTATCAACAAATGTGGATAACTTTTAAGGGAACCAAAAGATTTACTGACGATATTTTATCAGACGGAAAAGAAGGAATCAATAATTTTCGGAGGAAAATTAAATGATCGACGTGTTGACACCGCACGGCCTGTAGTCTATAATCAATAAAGCAATTTTTCAGCTCCCCGCTTGATAACGGCGGGAAATCGGAAGACTGAAAAAAGAGAGAGGAGGAGAAGATTTGAAGCGCACATATCAGCCGAACAAGCACTATCGCAAGGTGACGCACGGTTTTCGTGCTCGCATGAAGACGAAGGGCGGTCGTCTCGTTTTGAAGAAGCGTCGTCAGAAAGGCAGAAAGAAGCTTTCCGCATAACGGATGATTTCCTTTATATCGAGGCTCTGTGATTTATGCTGAAACTGCCGAAGCGCAGTATCCTGCGCAATCAACGAATGTTTCAGGAGGTTTACCTTCATGGGCGTTCGTGGGCGAACCGTTATTTGGTGCTCTATGTCTTTCCGGTAATCGGACCGGAAAGGAAAGCGGGCTTTGCCGCCGGAAAAAGACTGGGAAACGCCGTGACGCGCAATCGGCTCAAAAGGTTGATGCGTGAAAGCTATCGGAAGAATCAGGATTGTCTTTCGGAAGGATTTTGTTACCTTCTCGTCGCGAGAAAACCCGCGGTCGGCGTCAAGGAACCGAAAATGGAACGGGCCTTCCTGGAATTGGCCGGGCGGGCGTCAGTTCTGCGGCAGGGGAAAGTTTGAGATGGCAAAAGATTTTTTTCTTTTTTTGATTCGGTTTTACCGTAATTTCATTTCTCCTATGAAACTTCCCTGTTGCCGTTATATCCCGACTTGTTCGGAATACGCAGCGATGGCAATCGAAAAATACGGGGCCGCGAAAGGCGGATGGTTGGCCGCGAAGCGGATTCTGCGCTGTCATCCCTTCGGAAGCAGCGGATATGACCCCGTGCCGTAGAGAAGCCGATGAGAAAATGCCCGGAGCAGCCGGGCTTTTTTCAAAGGAAGAGGATTTTTTTCAGAATTGTAGGATGTGATACATTGGATTTTTTTGGTTCTCTGCTTGACCCAATCGTTCATTTGTTCCAAACGGGAATCAACGTTATCTATCAGTTTCTTTCCAATGCGGGGTTTCCAAACTATGGAGCCGCCATCATTTTGCTTACAATCATTATAAAGATGGCGCTTTATCCTTTGACCGTAAAACAGATCAAGTCAATGAAAGGGCTTCAGGAGCTTCAACCAAAAATGAAGAAGCTCCAGGACGAATACAAGAAAAATCCTCAGCTTTTGCAGCAGGAGATGGCAAAGCTTTATGAAAGCGCCGGCGTCAATCCTTTGGCCGGGTGTTTGCCGCTCCTTGTGCAGATGCCTATTTTGATGGCGATTTATTATGCCCTTCGTGATATGACCTATGCGGGCGATCCGTCGTTCTTTTGGATTCCTTCCCTTTCGGAAGCGGATCCTCTCCACATTCTTCCCATTGTCTCGGCGCTCACCACCTATGTCGTTTCCATACAGACGACGCCGGCGGAGGGCGGCGGACAAGCGAAGATGATGGCGTACATGATGCCGCTGTTTATCGGATGGATCAGTTGGAATTTCGCGGCTGGACTTGTTTTGTATTGGATCACGATGAATTTTGTGCAGGGGTTGCAGCAGTGGTGGATGTTCCGCGATGAAAAAAAGACGGAAAAAACGACGAAGGCGGAACAAAAAGAAGCCAAGAAGAGCAAGAAGAAAGGAAAATAATATGGCGAAAAGTGTTGAAAAATCGGCAAAAACTGTCGAAGAGGCAAAGCAGGCTGCTTTGGCGGAACTTGGCATTCGCGAGGAAGAAGCTGAAATTGAGGTTCTGGTGGAAGCGTCCAAAGGATTTTTTGGATTGATTGGAGGTCATGACGCAAAGGTACGCGTAACGGCAAAGGAAAGCCCTGCCGAACAAAAAAAAGCGGAAAATGACGAAATGCCTATGCCTGAAGTGATAGAGACTTCCCGGCAGGTTGGCGATCTGGCTAAAAAGAAAGCGCAGGAGGAACGCTCGGAGCGTCCTCGTTTCCGTGAGATGATATCCGAGGAAGAAGCGTCCGTTCCGCTGGAAAAAGCGGAAGCGTTTTTGCAGCAAATTTTCGCATCGATGCATCTCACGGTCAATATTGAACGGGAGAAAAGCGACGAAGCTTTTGTTCTGAATATGTCCGGGGACGATCTCGGCATCCTGATCGGGAAACATGGGCAGACTTTGGATTCCTTGCAATATTTGACAAATTTGGCTGCCAATCACGAAATGGCCGAGAAACGAGTCCGCATTGTGCTGGACGTTGAGCATTACAGGAATCGCCGTGAGGAAACGCTTCGCCGTTTGGCGTCCCGGCTTGCGGACAAAGCGCTGCGCACGCGCCAGCGGATTATGTTGGAGCCCATGAACCGCCACGAGAGGAAAATCATTCACATGGCGCTTCAGGAAAACCGTCGGGTTTCCACTTACAGCGCCGGCGACGAACCTTACCGCAAAGTCGTCATCGAGCCGGTCCGGGGGCGCGGCGGCTATCGCGACCGTCGATCGGCAGGGACAGACCGTAGGCCTAATTATGCCCAATACGTTGAGGGCGACGGTTTGGGCGACCGCCAATCGGCGGAGGAATGACCGGACAAGGGCTGAAATGAAGCCGTCGCATGAAAATTGCGGCGGCTTTTTCCAATACTATAAGGGAGCTGTTTTTTTTGCAGCAGGGAGATACAATCAGCGCTATCGTAACGCCGCCAGGGGAAGGAGGCGTCGGGATTGTCCGCTTGAGCGGGGAAGAAGCTTTTGCAATCGCGGACGTGATGTTCCGCGCGAAAAGCGGGAAAAAGATTGAGGATATCCGTTCCTCGTCCGTTTCCTATGGCCATATATTGGATGAAAAAGGGAAAATCATCGACGAAGCTCTGATGATCGTCATGCGGACGCCCAATTCCTATACGAAGGAAGACGTCGTAGAACTGCAATGTCATGGCGGGATGGTGGTGCTCCGTTCCGTGCTGGAGAGGACGTTTTCCCTCGGGGCCCGTCCGGCAGAGCGCGGAGAATTTACAAAGCGCGCTTTTCTGAACGGAAGGATCGACCTCTCCGAGGCGCAGGCCGTGATGGAAATCGTCGAAGCAAAAACGAAGGCGTCTCTCCGTATGGCTTCCGGGCGTCTATCCGGAAAATTCTCGGGAAAGATCGTGGAGCTCCGTCATAAGATTCTCGATATGATTGCCCATTTGGAAGCGACAATCGATTTTCCCGAGGATGAAATTGATGAAGTCGTACTTGATGACATACACCTTCATGTTGTTATTGTAAAAGAAAATATAGATACATTGTTGAAAACGGCTCATGCGGGACGAATTTTGAAGGATGGTTTGCGGACTGCGATCATAGGAAAACCGAACGTCGGAAAATCGAGCCTTTTGAACGCCCTGCTTTTGGAAGATCGCGCCATTGTGACCGATATTCCGGGAACTACGCGGGACAGCGTCGAGGCCTTTGCAAACGTCGGGGGGATTCCATTGGTGCTGACCGATACGGCGGGCATCCGCGACGCGAAGGACGAAGTCGAAAAAATAGGCATTGAAAGGGCGAGGGCCTGCGCCAAGGAAGCGGCATTGGTATTGATCGTCTTTGACGGATCGGCGCCGATGACTTCAGAGGACAGAGAAATTCTTCGTATCGCGGCGGAAACGGATGCCGTGTTCCTGATCAATAAATCCGACCAGCCGCAGAGATATGAGGGAAGCTATGAATCGGCCATCCGCTCCAGTTTTCCGGAGGCCGTCGTATTGCAAATATCCGCAAAGACAGGGGAAGGCATTGAAGCGTTGTCGCGCCTGATCGGGAAAAAAGCATACGGCGGAGAATTGAAAGGCGACGAGGCTTCCTTTGTCAATGACGTGCGGGAAGCCAATATTTTGCGCCGGGTTTCCGCGTATATGGCAAATGCCTTGCAGACGATTGAAAACGGCATGAGCGTCGATTTTGTTTCCATCGATCTCCGGTCGGCATGGGAAACCTTGGGGGAAATTACCGGCGAAACGGTTGGAGAAGATATCATCGACGAGATTTTCAGCAAGTTCTGCCTTGGAAAATAATATAATTGTTAATATATATTACAATTACATTATTTTCTTTTAATGATTTTTATGTAAAATCATGCTAAATAATAATTTATATACATATTTTAAGAAGAATTATATTAAAATATTTATGTTTCATATATAATATTATTATAAATACAAAAATAAATAAGATTAAAAGAATAATAAAGGAGAATGAATGTGTTTATTGCCGGTGAATATGATGTTGTCGTAATAGGCGCGGGGCATGCCGGCGTTGAAGCGGGATTGGCGTCGGCGCGGATTGGGTGTCGAACGCTTCTGGCGACGCTTTCTATGGATAATATCGCGTTGATGCCCTGCAACCCGTCGATCGGCGGCCCGGCGAAAGGCCATCTCGTCCGCGAGGTTGATGCCCTTGGCGGCGAAATGGGTCTGAACATCGACAAGACCGCGATCCAGTCAAGACTTTTGAATACGGGAAAAGGGCCGGCGGTTCACGCACTCCGCGCGCAAGCGGACAAAAAGCTGTACCAGTTTACCATGAAGGAAACCTGCGAGAAACAGGAAAATCTCGACGTAAAACAAATTCTTATCGAAGATGTGCAGGTCGAGGACGGAAAAGTCTGCGGCGTCGTCGTGGAGACCGGGGAAATTTACCGCTGCAAGGCGGTGATCTTGGCGAGCGGGACGTATCTTCGCGGGTGCATCATCATCGGCGAAACGACCTACGACGCCGGGCCGAACGGCCAACGAGCGGCCATGAAGCTGACCGATTCTTTGAAGCGCCTCGGTATCCGGTTGATGCGTTTCAAGACGGGAACCCCGGCGCGCGTGGACTCCCGTTCCCTCGATTACGACGAAATGGAGATGCAGCCGGGAGACGAGGAAGCGGCGGCATTTTCCTTCATGACCGACGAACCGACGCGGAGCGTAGTGCCTTGCTGGCTTTCCTATACGAACGAGGAAACCCATAAGGTCATTCGCGAAAATATCCACCGCGCGCCGATGGCCAACGGCGTCATCAAAGGGGTCGGGCCGCGTTATTGCCCTTCCATCGAAACGAAAATCGTGCGCTTCCCCGACAAGGAGCGGCACCAGCTTTTCATCGAGCCGGAGGGAATCCATACGCAGGAAATGTATGTGCAGGGAATGTCCACCAGCCTTCCCGTCGATGTGCAGATTGCTTTTTTGCACACTATCCCGGGGCTTCGCCATTGCCGGGTCATGCGCGCGGGCTACGCCATCGAGTACGACTGTCTCGACCCGACGCAGCTTTCCCCGACGTTGGAGCTGAAAACAATCCACGGGTTTTTCTCGGCGGGCCAATCCAACGGAACCTCCGGCTATGAGGAAGCGGCGGCACAGGGACTCGTCGCGGGCGTCAACGCGGCGATGCAGATCAAGGGCGGCGAACCTTTGGTGCTGAAACGCTCGGAAGCGTATATCGGTGTCCTGATCGACGATCTCGTCACAAAAGGCACGCAGGAGCCGTACCGGATGATGACGTCGCGGGCCGAGTACCGCCTAATTCTCCGACAGGACAACGCCGACCTCCGGCTCACGGAATACGGCCGCCGAATCGGTCTTGTCACGGATGAGCGCTACAATCGTTACCAAAAGAAAAAGAATGAAATTGAAACGGCTGTCAATATATTAAAAAAGATAATATTGACGCCAAGCAATGAAACAAATGAAAAATTGTCATCCCATGGATTGAGCGAAATCAAGACGGCGACGTCGCTTTTCGATTTTTTGCGCCGCCCGGAGGTCGACTATCAAAAGCTGCAAACGATTTTCGATCTGCCGGAGATTTCCGGGGCGGCGGCGAAACAGGTCGATATCACAGTCACCTATGAAGGCTATATCCGCCGCCAGCAGGATCAGATCGCGAGAATGGAAAAGTTGGAATCGAAGCTTTTGCCGTCGGATATGGACTACGCGGCAGTGCCGAGCCTGCGGGAAGAAGCCAGGGAAAAACTGGCGGCCCTCCGTCCGCGCTCCGTCGGTCAGGCGGGCCGGATTTCCGGCGTTTCCCCCGCGGACGTTTCCGTGCTGCTCGTTTGGCTGGAAAAGGAGCGCAGAAGCAAGGCTGGGGAAGGAGCGCGTCATGGAATTTCGTGACGAAATGAAAAAAGCGGCGTCGGATTTTGGGACGCCGCTGGAGGATGTACAGCTCGATCAACTCGTGTTATATAATTCTTTGTTATTGGAATGGAATCAAAAAATGAATTTAACCGCGATTACCGATCCGAAGGAAGTCGCGGTCAAGCACATGGTCGATTCCCTTTCGGCTTTCGACGCTTCTTTGTTCCGGGACGGGATGCGGGTGATCGACGTCGGCAGCGGCGCGGGCTTTCCGGGCTTGGCACTGAAAATTTATTTTCCTTCGATGAAGATGGTTCTGCTGGATTCCCTGCAAAAGCGGGTGAAATTCCTTGAAACCGTCGTTTCCGTTTTGGGACTTTCCGGCGTCGTCTGCGTTCACGGACGCGCGGAGGAAACGGCGCGGCAAAAAGAATATCGGGAGCGGTTTGATCTCGCGCTTTCCCGGGCCGTGGCGCGGCTCTCTGTTTTGTCCGAGTACACGCTCCCTTTCGTGCGCGTCGGCGGCAGTCTGCTCGCTCTGAAGGGAGCGAAGTACGCCGAGGAAATGGCGGAGGCTGAAACGGCGGCGAAGATTTTGGGCGGCGGCGCGCCGACGGCGAAGCCGGTCAAATTGCCGGGCTTGGACGACGGACGCGCCATCGTCCGCGTAGACAAGATAAAGCCGACGCCGGAAAACTATCCGAGAAAGTCCGGTACGCCGGAAAAAAAGCCGCTGGGCCAATGACAGATTCATGTTTCATGTGCTAAAATAGGCGAAAGAGCTTTGTTTGGGGGGATAGCGATGCGTTACAAAAAATGGCTGGCGGCGGCGTTGGTTGCGGCGGCGTTTTTTCAGCCGTCCAAAATCATGGCGGCGGAGAACCGTTGCATTTGCGAGGAGAACGGCGGAACTTGCCAATGCGGCAGGACGGCGGAGCAAATTCTCGAGAAATGGGAAAACCGTTGCCGATGCACGGTTCCTACGGATTTGGATTACGACCGCACGGATAAGAGCCGTTCGGAAAAGAGCGGCGCCTACGGCGATTCCTCGGATGAGGAAAGCGAGGCGGCGAAGGAAGAGCAGGACGAGAATGCCCGTTTCATCGAAATCCTGCGTGACGATTCCTTCGTTTACTATATGGACAGGAAGACCGCGCGGTATCTGAATATCCCGCATGTGGCCAAAGAGAGGATGATTGATGTCTGGATCAAGCTGGAACCGCTGGAGTACGCGGAAGGCGATTACACCTATCCGGCGAAATATTATTTGGAGCATTACCTGCTCCGTCCCAAGCGGCAGAAGATACAGTTCCTTGCCGAGCTGGAAGTCACGAGACGCCCGAGCAACGACATTCAAAACATAGAATATGACGGGCGCCGTTGGGAGAGCCTCGTTCCCGGCAGTATCGAGGACTCAATCTATCACGCGATCATGAGGCACAAGAGCGAGATTCACGACGAATCCAGCAGCGACGGCACTTCCATCCGGGATTATATCGAGAATACGTTCAATATTTCTTTGTAACGCTTTTGATTTTTCAGTTTTTCATGAAAAAAGCACGCTCCATCGGAAAAAATTCGATGAAGCGTGCTTTTTCTGCTTTTTATGGTATCAGCCGACGGTGAATCCGCCGTTGGCTGCCGTCCCGGTGTCTGCGTTTGTGTTTCCGTTCTGGGGGGCGCTGTCCGGCGGCAAGTTGTTCGGCGTGTTGCCTGTTGCGGCGGCGGTGCCGAGATCCGTTGTGCTTCCGGTGGTGTTGTTTCCTGTCGTGTTCGCGTTCAGCGTCGGGGCGAAGGTATTGGATACCTCGCGTTGGAGGGAAACCTTCTCCGAATCGGACAAGTTTTTATTTTCCTGGATTGCCAGCAAAACGCCAGAAACTTGCGCCGCCTTTGCGCGGTTGTCCCCGGATCCGTTATTGATGCTCTTGACCAATTCCCTCGTGGCGTCGGTAAGCGCTTCCCGGCTCGTCGCGCTTGCAAGCACTTCGTTCATCACCGCCCGGCCGTTCGCGATGTTTTCCCGGTCGTCCGCGCCTATGGGAATGGCCGGGTCTGCCGAAGGCGACGGTGCGGGGCGTGTGGTAGCAAATTTATCGGTTACGTCAACACCGTTTTGCAGGATTTTTGAATCTGTCGAAACCGAAATTGTCCCTTGCGTTCCTGTTGCCACCGGAAGATTCGTGTTTCCGTCAAAGACAAAATTGTCGCTTGCGACGAGGGCCATCTTGTCCGGTCCGCTGATG
>JAFUYB010000097.1 GCA_017470735.1 Lachnospiraceae bacterium
AAATCCCATATATATTTGCAACCCGGACGCGCTTTGTTCAACCAGGAAAAATCGAAATTGATGCAAACGAAAGGGCAGTTATCGGAAAGTTCAGAGCTGCTTTTTCGTTTGCATCATCTTCGATTCTTTCCTTAACGATTTTATTTAGCAAATATCCACTATAATTGCATATATCAAAATGCCGTGCTACGAACTATATCGTCATAGCACGGCTCTTTATTTATACCACAAAAGCACGTAACTGTCACGATTTTTCAGAACTCCTTCAGCGTAAAGCTCACCTCCCACAAGCTCCCATAGCTTGTATCACTGACCAGCTTCACCTGATATCCGTCAATGTACATCTGCGTGTTCACGATGTTCATGGTCTCCATATCCAGATATCCCACCGTGATACTTGCCAGCTTCTTATACGCTGAAAACTTATTCAGCCACTTCTTCGATACCCGGAAGGTCACTCCGATCTGAACCACACCTTCCCGGACAACATCCCTCTGTGTGGTTCCAGCCTCCGTCACACCGCCGCTGTCTGCCTCTACATCCGATAAACTCACAGAATAAGAGGCAGGCATAGGGATATTCTCATTATTAAAAACAAGATACTGCAAATGAGCCATTTTACCTGCCTCCACTTCTTAGATTCATTCTCTGCTGAGCCGTAACCACGATCTCATCGATCATGTCACCGCCAATATAAACCGGGATCACGATATCCCCTGCAGCACCGCCGCCGGCCAGAGCCGTATTCAGCGCTGTATTGATACCTGAGATCAGATCACCGTTTGATGCAGATGATCCGGAATAACCGCCCTGAGCCGCCATCACTCTCGGAGTAATGGTCAGATCAGAAGTCACCCCGTTCATGGCGTTCTCAATCATGCCCCGGCTCTTCTCAATGCCCTTCGCCAGTCCGCCGATAAAGTCCGGCATCCAGCTTTCATAATCCGTCAGCGGACCTTCATCCGGCACAGAGAAATGCAGGAAGCTCCGGATCTTATCCGCAACTGAAGAAACAGCATCTCCGACCTTACCGATCATGGACTTGATACCGTTCACGATGCCGCCGATAAAATCAGCGCCCCACTTGAAGGCTTCCGATGCCAGGTTCTTCACGAAATTAATTGCCTTATCAAATCCGCTTTTCACAGCGCCATAGATATTTCCGCAGACATTCTTGATGCCGTTCAGCATCGCATTGAACGCATTGGAAACAGCATTCTTAATAGCATTGGCTGCATTCGATACCGCAGACTTGATATTATTCCAGGCTGTCGTGATCGCATTTTTGATTGCGTTCACAATAGTCGTGATTGTATTCTTAATACCGTTCCAGACCGTAGTAACCGCTGTCTTAATGGCATTCAGCACCGTTGTGATCGCGGTTTTGATCCCATTCCAAGCTGTAGTCAGGAAGGTGGAAATCGCGTTCACCACTGTCGTGATAACAGACTTGATTCCATTCCACACTGTCGTGAAAAATGTCTTTATCGCATTGAACACCGTAGTCACGGTATTCTTGATCGCATTCCAGGCATTGGTCAGGAACGTGCTGATCGCATTCACCACAGTCGTGAAGATATTCTTGATACCTTCCCACAATCCGGAGAAGAAATCCTTGATCGCATTCCAGACCGTAACAGCCGTGGTCTTTATTGCTTCCCATGCTGCCTGGAAGAATGCCTTCAATGCCTCCCATACGGCAATGGCAATCTCTTTGATGCTCTCCCATAAGTCGATCCAAAACTGCCGGAACTCTTCGCAGTTGTTCCAGAGATAAATGAACGCTGCCACCAGGGCAACGATCGCCGCTATGATCAGCACATACGGATTCGCCGCGCATACAGCATTAAAGGCTGCAATCACGCCCTTCGCCGCATTAATCACGCCTGCCAGCTTCGGAATGATCGTCATGATCGTACCGATAGCGGATATGACTTTCCCAACGATGATCAGTACCGGACCAATAGCCGCAGCCACCAGCGCAATCGTGACAATGACCTTCCTTGTGCCTTCATCCATCGAATTGAGCCAGTCCACAAACTTCTGGATCCATCCAACAATGGTTCTGATCGCAGGCATCAACAGTTCTCCAAAAGAGATAGCCAGTTCCTGAAGCTGTGATTTCAGAATCGTCAGCTGACCGGCAAGGTTATCATTCATGGTCTCAGCCATACCTGCAGCACAACCATCACAGTTGTCGATTGCGGATGAAAGCTTATTGATATCAGTTTCTCCGGCGTTCATCAGAGCCAGAAAGCCGGACATCGCATTCTTTCCTACAAGGCTTTCCGCTGCAGCTGCCTTCTCAGATTCCGATAACCCAGAAAACGCTGTTCTGCAGTCAGCCAGGATATCCGACAGATCCCTCATGGAACCGTCAGCATTCGTGGTCGCAACCGTAACCTCTCCGATGGAAGAACCACAGATCTTCACATCCCCGGACAGGTTGTTCATGATCGTTCGGAGCGCAGTACCTGCCTGTGAACCCTTGATACCGGCATTTGCCATCAATCCGATTGCTTCCGCTGTATCCTCCGCAGAGAATCCCAAAGCACCTGCAATAGGAGCACAATACTTAAAGGTCTCGCCCATCATGCTGACGTTGGTATTAGCATTACTGCTCGCCGCCGCAAGGATATCCGCGAAATGCCCGGAGTCCTTCGCCGATAATCCGAATGCAGTCAATGCATCCGTTACGATATCGGAAGTGGTTGCCAGATCCTCACCGGAGGCAGCCGCAAGATTCATAACGCCTTCGATACCGGAAAGCATGTCCTCGGTCTTCCAACCAGCCATCGCCATGTAATTCATGGCTTCAGCCGCCTCAGAAGCGGAGAACTTTGTCTTACTTCCCATCTCACTGGCTTTATCCCTCAGTGCGTCCAGATCTTTTCCTGTTGCACCGGATACCGCAGCAACCTTGCTCATGGCAGAGTCAAAATCAGCGGCAGTTTTCACCGCCGCCGTACCTAATCCCACAACGCCCAGAGTTACAGGCATGAACTTCTTTCCGACATTCGTTACATTGTCTCCGACTGTCTTCAGCTTCTCACCCTTAGCGGCAATTTCCTGAAGAGCCGTTCCGGACTGCTTTGCCTGTTCCTCCAAGGATTTCAGTTTCTGT
>JAFUYB010000098.1 GCA_017470735.1 Lachnospiraceae bacterium
CACTATATAGTAAATGTGGAATAAAAAGTTTTGTCAAGTTTTTTTGAGATCGAAAAAAGCCAGCAATTATGCTGACTTGACGCAACTAGGATTATTCTGAATCCCTAA
Organism: Lachnospiraceae bacterium; assembly: GCA_017470735.1. Taxonomy (GTDB): domain Bacteria; phylum Bacillota; class Clostridia; order Lachnospirales; family Lachnospiraceae; genus RGIG4930. Next base: position 109 of record JAFUYB010000098.1, read on the forward strand.
AGAATTATAGTGCTAAATCCGAAAGACGGGAAGAATACCGTCAGCTCGCGAAAGAATGGGAGCTGCCTGCCGGAGATTGAACATTTCGCTGATGTCATATTCGCAACGATATCCATGAAAAAACGCAATCCCGCATTGTCCGCTTGAATTACGGGATGGGACAAAATCCTGTCTTGTAGCGGCTATCGGATTATGGTATGCTAATCATCAGAGAAATTTGTACTAAAATATACTAATGAAAGGGGAAATCACTAATGAGCTACGAAGCTGAGTACAAACAAAAACTGACCACCGCTGACGAAGCCGTCAAGGTCGTCAATTCCGGCGACTGGGTCGATTACGGCTGGTGCGCGAACACACCGGAGGCACTTGATCAGGCACTTGCGAGACGCACCGACGAATTAAAGGATGTCAAGGTGCGGGGCGGCATCCTGTTTCATACGCCGGCGATTTTTGAGCGGGAGGATGCCGGGGAGCACTTCTGCTGGAATTCCTGGCATATGAGCGGCGTTGAGCGCAGGATGATCAATGCAGGCGTCGCTTACTACGCGCCGTTGAAATACTCTGAGCTGCCGAAATACTACCGCAACCACATCGAGCACCCGAATGTAGCGATGTTCCAGGTAGCGCCGATGGACAACCATGGCTTCTTCAATTTCGGACCGAGCGCGTCGCATCTGATGGCGGCCTGCGAGACCGCGGACAAAGTCATTGTTGAGGTCAATAAAAACATGCCCCGCTGTCTCGGCGGTTTTGAAGCGGACATTCATATTTCCAAGGTGGATATGATCGTGGAAGGTGACAATCCCGCGATCGGCGAGCTGCCCGCCGGCGGTGAGCCTACTGAAGTTGACAAGAAGGTCGCGGAACTGGTCGTTTCCGAAATCCCGGATGGCGCATGCCTGCAGCTTGGCATCGGCAGCATGCCCAATACGATCGGACAGATGATCGCGGAATCCGACCTCAAGGATCTCGGCGTCCACACCGAAATGTATGTCGACGCATTCGTGGATATTGCCAATGCCGGCAAGATCACCGGCGCGAAAAAGAGCATTGACCGTTTCCGTCAGGCATTCGCGTTCGGCGCGGGCACCAAAAAGCTTTACGACTATGTGGACAACAACCCGGCTGTGATGAGCGCGCCTGTTGATTACACCAACGACGCCCGGGTCATCGCCCAGATTGACAACTTTATTTCCATCAACAACGCCGTTGATGTCGATCTGTTCGGACAGATCAGCGCAGAGTCTTCGGGCATCCGGCAGATTTCCGGCGCGGGCGGACAGATGGACTTCGTGATCGGTGCTTTCCTTTCCAACGGCGGCAAGAGCTTCATCTGCCTGTCCTCGACCTTTACGAGCAAAGACGGCACGGTACACAGCCGCATCCGCCCGACGCTCGCGGAAGGCTCCGCAGTCACCGACACACGCCCTCAGACGATGTATCTCGTGACCGAATACGGCATGGTCTGCCTCAAAGGTATGTCCGCATGGGAGCGCGCCGAAGCGATCATCTCCCTTGCCCATCCTGATTTCCGTGATGATCTGATCAAAGAAGCGGAAAAGATGAAGATTTGGCGGAAGTCAAATAAATAAAGAGGAATAAGACACAGCCCGGCAAATGCCGGGCTGTCAGACTGTAGACAAAGCTGGTTGCGAAACTTAGTTTTCGCAACCGATTTTTTTATTTTGAACTATGCCGCAACAAATCCGAACGAAAAAGAGTTAAATGGAGCTCCTATTATTCCTTTCCTTTGCAGCATTTTTGCAA
>JAFUYB010000040.1 GCA_017470735.1 Lachnospiraceae bacterium
ACTACCTGCTTCCGTCAAGTAAGGGACAAAAATTTTTCCAACTTTTTTCAATTTTGGCAAAAGAAAAACCCCTGATGTGCGGTAAGTCATTGCTATTTCATCAAGGGCATTTCTGCTCAGTCAATATTCAGTTTTATTCAGGCCTGCGCCGCAGGCTATGCTGACTTGTTTCCCGCCAATTCTTCAATCTCTGCCAATGGCAGTTCCGTGATTTGGGCAATCTCCTCATATGTCAGCTTTCCATTTTCAATCAGCTTTACGGCCAATCTCTCTTTTTCATCATGAACATAACTCTTCATCACTTCGCTCATCTTCTGCACCCCCTTTTCCGTCTCCTTGAAATACCTCGCCCTGTCGCCGAGCTCCTTGAAATTCATCTCGTCCGGATCCTTGCACCGGAAATCGTGCATCAGTTTCCCGATGTCGTCGTCGCCGTCGTATTCGCCGTTCACGTACAGGATGTGCTGCCGGTCATTGAACGGCTGCCCTCCGTTGACACTCGACACGGTCCTGTCCACGTAATAAACCGGCTCGCCCATGCCGTAATAATCCTTCTCGGTAATGAATATCACGTATGCCTCGGGCAGCCTGTCAAACGGATCGCCCGGCTTCAGCGCGTTGGAGTCCAGCACGCTCGCATGGTACCTCGCCCGTTCCGGAGCCGCCCCATCCGAATCCCGCTGCACTTCCACGTTGAACTCCCTGCCGTCCATCCTCGAATGGAGATCCAGCCGCAACGACCGCCCCTGTATGTTCTTGATGAAATGCTGCGTCCATACCCCGTCCACGGCCAGGTCGGATCGCCTGAGAATAATCCTCAGTATCAGCTCCATGCAATCCGGCTGCCCCTCAAAGCAGGTGGTCATGAACTCGTCGTCCATCAGGCGGAACTCGCGGATCTTCTGGCGCGTTTCCTCACTCACGCCATTCCCGCCGCTGTTTTCAGTATCCATCATCGCCATCTTCCTTTCCTCTCCAATATTAGACTAATTCCAAGGGGATTTCAACTCTTTCCATGGACTTTTCCACTCCGCGCGTCTCCAGAAACATCCCGCCGAAGGACTCCATCTCTTTCATTACCGCGGCCGCTTCTGAATAGTTCCGTCCGATCCTCGAAATGTCCCGCACGACGATTGCGTCAGCCCTGCCTTCCCTGCAGTCCGCGACGGCCTTCTTCAGCAGAGGACCGGTCATGCTTCCCGCGCAGATCTCCCGCACCGTTTCCACGATCCCGTATCCCCTGCTTCCGCAAAATCCGGCGGTTTCTTCCATCTGCGCCAGGAACCTGTCCCTGCTCCCGCTTTCCCTGTTCGTCCTGCAATAAATAATTGCTTTCATGTTGCATCCTCCTTCTTTGGCTGTATGTTTTTTATATTGCGTCTTCCGGCAGTTCCCTCGTGAACATGTCGTCCGCGTCGAACACGACTTCGAGCCGCTTGTCGTCGTAAACCAGAACCTTTTCCACGACCCTTGCCAGCAGGTCCGGGTCGTATTCCCGCAGGGAACGGCACTCCACGAGTGCCCCGTCGTCCACTTTGACCGTCCTGTGCAGCTCCCGCCATAACGCGTCCATCTTTTCCTCCACGCCATCGATGGAAGCACGGCAGGCTTTCCGGGAAACGATGTATTCCTCTTTCGTGAGATGCCCGGCACTGTATTCCTCGTAGGACGACAGCACGCATTTCTCCAGCCTGTCTTTTTCTTTCTCCAGCCGCTTCATCAGCGCATCGATTTTCCGGATCCTGTCCTTCTCCCGCCTGTCGTAATAATCCCTGTTGCTGACGGCCACAAGCGCGATCCCCTTCACGGTCTCGAGCACCATTGATTTCGCCTGTTCCACTCTCATGTAGACCTGCCCGCAGTCCGTGCGGCTTTTCACCTTCCTGACCGTGCATATGTACCTGCCGTTCGGGGAAGTCTTCGTCAGCTTGCGCCCGCAGTGCGGGCAGACGAACAGGTTCTTCTCCGTCTTTTCTGGCTGCCTGCGGCCGGGGTGCCGCTTCATCCTGTTCACACTGTCGAACAGGTCCGCTTCGACGATGGCTGGAACGGCGTCTTCCGCCACGGTCCAGTCCTCCTCGTCCGTCCGCACGCATTTCTTGCTGTCGCCGTAGCCCACCGTCTCATAGCGGTTCTGCACCATCTGTCCCTTGTATGCCGGGTTGCGGATGATGTTTCTGACCGCAGCCGTTCCCCAGACACGGTAGTCCGAATACCCCTTGTGACCCGTTTTCCGGTTCCCGCCCGAAGCAAGCTTCCTGTCATACGGCGTCGGCTCGTTCCGGTCGTTCAGGAGCCTTGCAATCTTATTATAGCTGCATCCGTCCGCCGCAAGCGCGAATATCTCCCTCACGATCCCTGCCTCATATCCGTCGATCACGAACCTGTGCATGTCCTCCGGGTCTTTCCGGTATCCGTAAGGCACGAGCCCAGAGGTATATTCCCCCCGTTCATTCCGTGCCCGCTTGGCCGCCTTGACCTTCCTTGAGCCGTCCATTGCGTACATCTGGTGGATCAGGTTCTTGAAAGCCGCGTCCACCCGGCCCGCCGTTCCGCCCGGAGCGAAGCTGTCGTACCGGTCATTGACGGATATGAACCGCAGCCCCATGGCAGGAAACACATACTCCATGAAATTCCCGACCTCGATGTAATCCCGCCCGAGCCGCGAAAAATCTTTCACGATCAGGCATCTGAAACGTCCGTCCCGCGCATCAGCGAGCATTGTCTGGAAGGAGTCCCTTCCGGCGAACAGGCTGCCCGAAACGCCGTCGTCGAAATACTCAATCGTTTCCCATCCGGCGAACTCCTCGTGTTCCCTGATATAAGCTGCGAGCAGGGAGCGCTGTCCCGTGATGCTGTTGCTTTCGTCCCTCTCGCCGCTCCGCACTTCCGCGTCCGACTGGGAGAGCCGGATGTAGAACGCCACCCGGTCCTGCCCCGCGTGTGCATAAGCTGCGCCCTGCCGGGAGTTTTCTTCCGCTCTGCTTATGTCATGCAGCATTTCCGTCAGCCTCCTTCCGTCCGTGTTCCCCCGCCAGAAATTTCAGCTCGTCATTGAATGAGAACACGACCTCAATCCGTTCTGCACTGTGAATGACCACCTTCTCGATAAGGGAATCCGCCATCTCCTGCGACAGCTTGCGCTTTCCCCGGTATCCGGCGAGCCTTTTCCTGACGGATTCAACCGTCTCCTCCGCCTTCTTGATTCCGTCCGCGGTGCTCCGCATCTCGGTTATGCCGTCAGAAAGGACCTGCATGTCTGCCGTGTACCTTCCGTTCAGCAGCAGGTACTCCTTTTCATCGAGAAGCCCGCTTCGGAAATCCTCGTAAAGCGCTACCTTCTTCTCCTCGAGGATGCGCAGCTTTTCCTGCCGCCTCAGTATTTCCCCGCGGTATTGGTCCGTCCGCGGACGCTTCCCCGCCCACTCCATGTACCTGCCTATGGCCGAGTCCTCGTCCATGAACAGGCGCATCTGGTCTTTCACCGCCTTGAATACCGCCCCGTACACGGCGGATTTCAGAATCTGCCCCGTGGAACAGCCCTGCTCGTAAAAGGCTTTCCTCCGGCACTCGTACTTCGGGTTTTTCGCCGCTGGGTTCAGGATTCCCATATGTCCGCCGCAGCACCCGCAGAACACTTTGCGCTTCAGGTAATTCGGCGGGTTTTTCCCGCCCCTGGACTTTTTCTGCTTCATCGCCCTCACCTTTGCGAAATCATCTTTCGGGATGATTGCCGGATGGTGGTTTTCGAATGTGCGCCATTCCTCTTTCGGGATGAATATCCTTTTCTCTTTCTGGTTCATCTTCATTCTTACCTTGTTCATGGAATATCTTCCCGTGTAGGTCTCGTTGTTCAGGACCTGCTGCACGGTGCAGGCGGACCACTTGTAGCGTCCCATCTTTTCATGCTGCCCGTTCTTTCTGAACCGGTATTCCCTGTCCGTCAGCACGCCCTCCTCGTTCAGTTCCCTTGCAATCAGGGTGGTTCCCTTCCCGGAAAGGAACTCCGCGAAAATCCTCCGCACGACGGCGGCAGGCTCTTCGTCGATTTCCATGCGCGGGTTCTTCGGGTCGTCCCGGTTCATCCTGTATCCGTAAGGCAGTTTGCCGATGGGTATCCCCCGTTCTGCCATGTCCGCTTTCGCGGCATTGATTTTCCTTGATATGTCCTGCGCGTACATGGCGTTGGTCAGATTCGCCACCGCCATCATCAGCCCGTTCGCGTCCTTGTCCGTGTCGAACCCGTCAGTGATTGATATCAGCCGCATTCCGTAAAGCGGGAACACATGCTCCACGAGGCTGCCCGCCTCGATGTAGTCCCTTCCGATGCGCGACATGTCCTTCACCACGACTGCCTGTATCCTGCCCGCGCGCATGTCGGCGAGCATCCGGTCGAATGCCGGACGGACGAATGTCGTGCCCGATACCGAGTCATCTATATATGTGTCATACAGTTCAAGGTCGTCCTGCCGCTTGATGAATTCCTGCACCAATGCCGTCTGGTTTCCTATCGTGTCGCGTTCCAGCGAGCCCTCCGTCTCCCGTGACAGCCGGATATAGGCAGCCGCCTTCATTTTGGTCCGGACGCTGGCGGCTTCTGCCGCTCCCGCAGGAATCCTCCTTGACTTCCGTGCCATGTCATCCCACCTGCCTTTCCTCTGTGCCGTCCGCATGGCCGGCCAGTCCTGAAAACAGGCCGGCGAACCCGTCATCGCAGTCAAGGACGAGTTCTACCTTGCCGTCCTCGTGCACCTTTGCCACTCGCACAAGGGTGACGAGCGCCGCCCGGTCGAAGGTTTCGGTTTCCCCGTATTTCAGCAGCTCCTCCGCCGCCTTTTCCCTCCTGCTCCGCGCTTCCTCCTCATCCCGCCCGCTTTCCGCGAGGCGGGCTGCCGCCTGTTCTGCCGCCGCGATCCTTTGGGCGAGGCTCTTCTTGATCACGGCGAAGTCCCTCGCGTCAACGGTTCCTTCCCGGTAATCCTCGTATAAGGCGGCGAGCATCTTCCCGCAGGCGGCAAGTTCTTCGTCATTCGCCCGCATCCGTTCCGCGGCTTTCCTCCGGTCTGCCTCTGCCGTGCCGCCGTCTGCAAGTCTTTTCGCGATGTCTTCCCGCGTGACCGCGCCCTGCACGATGCTGCGGAGCGTTCCCGTCACTGTCTTCTCCAGCCGGTCCTCGCGGATGCGGTGGGGCGTGCAGGTATGGAATCGTTTGTTGTCGGAGCACATGTAATAAACATACTGGCGTCCGTTTTTGGATGATGCCTTCCTCGTCATCGGCGCGCCGCAGTCCGCACAGCGGCACAGCCCGGACAGCAGATACACTCCTTTCCTGCCCGGTGCCCTCCTCATGTCCGTGGCAAGAAGCCGCTGCACCGTCTCGAAGTCTTTCTCGGTGATAATTGCCTCATGCGTTCCCCGCACGGCAATCAGTCCGGCAGCCTCGCGGGCAATCCGCTTCTTTACCTTGTGGCTGGGTGTGGACACCCTGCCCTGCACGAGCATCCCCGTGTAGACCGGGTTCGTCGCGATCCTCCGTACCGCCACCGCCGACCATTTCGCCCTGCCGTTCTTTTTGAAGTTGCATGTGTACTTCATCCCTCTGTCCCGCTTGTACTCCATCGGGGATTTCACGCCCGTCCCGTTCAGCCTTTCGCTTATGCCGCCGCAGCTCATGCCTTCCTTGATCCACCGGAAGATGTCCTTCACCACGTCCGCGGCGAAGCTGTCCGGGACAAGCAGGTTGTGGTTTTCGGGCGACTTTTCATAGCCGTAAGGGCAGAAATTCCCGACGAACTCCCCCTGTTGCCGTTTCGCGTCTAGCTGGCTGCGTATCTTCACGCTCGTGTCCGCGCAGAACGCGTCATTGACGAGGTTCTTGACCGGAATCACGACCTCGTTCACGGAGCTTTGGGGATCCGCCGTGTCCACGTTGTCAGTGACGGCGATGAACCGCACGCCGAGAGCCGGGAACACCCGCTGGATGTAATTGCCCGCAGTGATGTACTCCCGCCCGAACCGGCTTAAGTCCTTCACCACGCAGCAGTTGATCCTGCCGGACTCGATCTCCGCCATCATGGCGCGGAAGCCCGGCCTGTCGAAGCTGCTGCCCGTGTACCCGTCGTCTTCGAAAACGGAAACTGGCACGATGTCCTCTCTGCCTTTCAGGAAATTCATTATCAGTGATTTTTGGTTGGAAATGCTGTTGCTTTCCGCTTTTCTTGCATCGGCAACATCGCCGTCCTCTTTTGATAGCCGGACATAGACGGCGGCTCTGTAAGTCTTTTTGGCCATGGCTGCCACTCCTCCTTTCTTCTGCCGAAAGTGTTTCCTGATTTTCTCATTCTTCGCAGGAATCCGAAAACCAAGGGAATGACAGTCCCGTATGGCCGCCCGGAAGGGCTTCTTGGAATGTCCTTTGGACGGGACCATTTTACCACGGTTTTCGCCGGATTCCAAGTGTTTTCCGGAAAATTTTTCCGGACGGGAAGGGCGTCCCCTCCCGCCGTCAGATAGCGGACAGCATGGAAGCCACCGCGTCCGCCAGCCGGATGCCGTTGTTGGCGAAGCTGATCTTCACGATGCAGCCCCCGTTCCCGCCCTCTCTGCGGAAATAAGGATTGTACCCTTTCTCCATGAACCGTTTCGCCGTCCCTGCAGGACTGCCCCCTGCCAGTTTCGCCGCCTCGTCAAAAGTCGCTACCTCGCCTGTGCCTATGTCCATGATGCCGGTCTCCGACATTTCCTTCAGTCTCTCTCCGTCCACTTTCTTACCTCCTGCCCATAATGCTTTCAAAAAAGCTCCACACAACAGGTCTTTTGAAAACATTACTGATATGCCGTTTCGTCGTAGCTGTTGCCCGTGCTGATTTTCTGCAGCCCGGCATTGGGTGGATGCCGCGCATTGGATTTTCACTATGGATGCCGGAAATCCCCGTCCATGCCGCCTGTGTTCCGTGCATGGACCGGGCATGGGACCTCCGCGCGTCCGCCAGTCCTTAAAGACCCCGCTTGGGGAAGTATCATTATTAAGAGGGAAGCTTCATCGCGTGCGCGGCCCCCGCCGCGCAGTTCCGGTTCAGCGTCTGCCGCTCGCGCCTTTGCTTCGGCATACGGAATGCCCCGTCGCGTTCATCCCCCGGCACCCTTTCGTGGCCGGCGGACAGGCGTGTCTTCGCGCGCTGCCGGACAGCTAACGCTCCTCTCCGAACGTGCTGCAGAAAATTATGAACGGCATCTGCCGCCGTTGTTTGCCAAAGTACGGGCGGCGGCTTCCGGCCGGGTCCCTTTCTGTCGGATGCGCCCTCCGTCCTGCGGGCCATGTCCCGTGCCAAAGAAGGAGATAATATCATGGGGCGCGCGGCCTTCGTCGCCACGCACCCCATTTTAGCATTGCCCCGTTCCGTTGTCGTTAACAGAAATGTTGCACTTGTCGTGATATTGGGACATCCGCCATGCGTCTAACGTCCAGGACCGCTACTTCCGGATCCGGTCGATGATCTTCCTGAAGTCCGCAAGTGCTTTGATCATCCCGTCTATGTCGATTTCTTCAGCGGCGATTTCGGCGCTCCTTGCATCCCTTTTCCCGAAAACCACATAATCGAATGACGATTCGAGAGCGTCAACCAGCCAGATGAAATTATCAAGGCTGATGGAAGCCCTTGCATTCTCAATGGTGGATATCTGCTGTCTGTGCACGCCGGAAATCTCGCTGAGCTGTTGCTGGGTAAGCCCTTTTTCTTCCCGTATGCGTCTCAGCCGTTTCCCGATCAGTCTGAAATCTATATTCCGCATTTTCCGTTCCTCCAATCCTGTGCCGGTAAGCTGTCTCGGATTGGATGTCACGGATATTCCGCTGCATACGGCAGCCATATTCTCTTTAAGGCGAATCCCTCCGTGCTGTGTTGGAAAAGGGTTCTTTAAAACTCAGGATCGTATGACTGCCGTCGGTAGCCATATTTTTATAGAGCTCTTAAAAATGAGAAAAGGACACACCGAAAACGGCATGTCCCTTTCTCGCGTTCATTGCTTCATTCTGTTGTCCAAATATCGTGATCCGATAGAATTGCCTCCTTAAAATCCGTATGCCGGGGACATATGCGGATCTGCCCCCCGTCATCCCGGCCCTGTTTCACGCTATGAGGGTTTCCCTCTTTCTCTCGGTTCTTTCAAGACCGTTTCTGCCATGACCGCTGCATAGACCGTACAGAAAAAGACCGCTATGTTCTCATAGAAAAAATTCAGTATGCTGTCTCCCATGCTTATGCCGTTGACATACATTCCTTCCGTCGGTCCGGAAATGACGAGGTCGCTGTCCGATCCGTTGTAGACATATTCCATGTCATAATGTCCGTCCGGGACGGCCCTGATTTCCATTGCGGAGACATCCATGCTCTTTTGCTCCCGCAGGTGTATGATTTCCATCCTGTTGGTTCCTTCCATGGCGGATTGTCCGTCAAGTTCTCCGGCGATTCCCTGATACGGCATCCTGCGGATTCAAATGGCTTCATTTCCTTCTTCCATAAGCAGTCCCGGCATGTCCGGTTCCTGCTCCAGCAGGCACAGCAGCCTTGACGCGGGCCCGTTCGGCACGCTCCGGTTCTGCTCCCAGCTCTCGCAGGCTCTTTCCGATACCCCTATTGCCAGAGCGAACAGCTTCCTCGGCAGCCCCAGCTTCTTTCGGACGGTCTTGACCGCTTCCCCGTCATATTCCTTCAGCGGCTGTTTTGCTATCTCTCTAGCAAACCCGTAATCATATCCCAGAATATCTAAAAGCCTCGCTGCTGCGCTCCCCGGCGTATTGAGTCCCTGCTCCCATGCTTCGAGGGTTTTCGAAGAAATGCCGAACAAGCCGGCGAACTCCCTTTGCGTCATGCGGCAGTTCTGACGGACCGCCTTTACTTCCCCGGCGCCGTAGCGGCTCATTGGAAGAAAATAGTAAACCGTCTTTTTATTCAATATCTGGATGTATGGTCCGTTGCTTGGAATCATTCCCTCAGTCCCTTTCCGCTTCACCCGCCGCCGTCACGCCTCTGTCTCTATGTACCGCCCCAGCAGCCCGCCGTCCCTTCCCAGCATGTCGAGGTAACGGCACGCGAGACCCTCCGGCGTCTTGCTCCCTTTTTCCCACGAAGATACCGCAGACACCGATACCCCTATGGCATCCGCGAACTCCCTTTGGGATAGGTTTGCTTTCTTGCGCATCTCCTTTATCTCTTCCGGATCGGGCGGATCTGCAGGAAGCACGCGGTATACCTGCCCCTTTTTCCCGCCGTGGACGGTGTAGCGACCATCCGCGTCGATGCCGGACAATACATTCGTGCTGTTGATGCGCGATGCATTGTGCTTTATTGCTGACATACGCTCCTCCGCTTATTCGTCTATGTTTATTATGTCATATCAGTATCTTATCTAAATTCCGTATGTTCAACTTCAGAATTTTCCATTCTCCACAACCACCATTTTTCCGTATCCTCCGCTTTTGTCCCTCATCATCCTCGTCCCTTCTTTTAGATTTTCTAATCGCAGTCTGTGGGAGATCATTGCAACTGGTGTGATCCTTCCATCTGCAATCCGATTTAATGCATAATGCCAGTCGTCATCCTCCTCATGCTGGAACGACGAATTCCACGATCCCAGCACCGTCAGCTCATTCCGCAGGATTCTCCAGTATGTGTCCCTGTCAAACGACATGCCGGAATACGGATTTCCGACCATCACGACCCTGCCCGATGCCCCGGCAGACTTTATTCCCAAGGCAGCTGTCTCGTTCTTTCCCACGCACTCAAAATACACTTTCAAGTCATCCGTCTTTTCAGCCAGCCATTCCTCCGCATCGGTTGTTTCGGCATTGCAGAAGTTGTCCTCTTCCACTCCGAAGACTTTTATTCTGTCCCTCTGGTGACCATGGTTTCCTATTGCGAAGATGTTCTTATATCCCGCTTCCCGCAGAAACATAATGACAAAACTCCCGATCGTCCCCAGCCCGCACACGGCGATGGCGGCATCCTTTGGGATGCTAAAACCGTCCGTGCCTCTCCTTGCCGCATGGACCGCCACCGCCATCGGCTCCAGCATGGCCGCCTGCTCAAAAGACACATTCTCCGGCAGCTCCAGCAGGTTCCACTCCGGCACGGCAACATACTCCGCAAAAGCACCGTCCCGCCTGGATCCAAGATAATCGTAATCCCGGCACATCTCATATTTCTTTTGACGGCACATCGGGCATTTTCCACAGGGAATCAAAGGAAATACTCCTACACGTTTTCCGATCCACTTCTCTGATACATCCTTTCCGATATCCCTGACCTCTCCGGAAAACTCATGTCCCGGTATCAGCGGCATTTGATGTGCACCGGTCTCATATATCCTCGGGATGTCCGAACCGCAGATTCCGGCAGCTTTCACCTTCACCAGCACTTCGTCGTCCTTGGGAACCGGATACTCCGCTTCTCCAAACCGTATATCATTTATCCCATGAAGCTTCCATGCTTTCATAAATACTCCTTTGATATTTGAATACTATATCTTTCTCCCGTTTGCAGAAGCCTCATTTGAAGTTTTTCTCATCCCACCTCTTTCTTGCTCGATCCGCTTCTCCTCCTCAATTCCTCGCATAATATCGAATGCGTTACTTGCAGTCTTTCCTTCATTCTCATATTCGGTTATATACAGACTGCAGCATCTCCATATAAGTTCAATATATCTTTTTCTTCTGCCATAACTTTCTGTATTAAAATAGCGTGACATTCTAGCCTCAAAACCCAAATTGATGGCTTCCACTAAGTATTCTTTTTTCTCTTCTCTATCATGTTCAATAGAATACAGCAATCCACAAACCAAAGATGCCGAAACTGCCGATTGCATTTTTACCGTAGAATCTTCTGCTGCATCGATATATGCTTTTTTTACATATCTGTAAGCATCCTTTAGCTTTTCGTAATCATTTGGGAATCTTCGGTATAAACTTTTCGACCGCTGAAGCCAAAAATGCAGATCATCCGATAGCAATTCTTCCAATTCTGCGTATACTTTATCGATGAGATTGCCAGCACCCTTCTTTCGACCAAACATCTCGTTCAGTGAATCAAACTTCATTACTTCCCGATAGATTACACGCTGTTCGTAATGGCTTCCCTTGAATGCTTCCACGATCTTTTTTATGTCGTCAACAACATCGTCAAAATCTATCGCCGAAAGTTGTGAAAGCAATATTTTTCGGCTGTTATGCACCAGTCGTCTTGTGGAATATGTTTTTCGTCTGCCGCTATTGTTCGGAAGCCATTCTACAATCACTTTACCCACTCTTTCTATAAAAGACATGACCTCCCTGTCCTTTATTTTTAGTGAATATATGTCCTTGCTGTAAATTTTATCCCCTACGTACAGCAAAAGAATTAAAATCTGTTCTGACTTTGTGTAACTCTTAGGCAGGTTAACCGGTAACGAGATTTTTCTTTTCTGTTCCTTTTCGACCGAAAAAAGATAATCCAAATTCGTCTCATTAAATGCACGCTTTATGTACCCATATTTTTGAATCTTTATATTTAATTCGTTTATTTCCCGTTTTGTAAACTTATTGCTCAACTCAAATTCCTGAATCCCTGAATCAAAATATCTTCCATCTGCTCCAATTCCTGTAGCAATAACAATGCGGTTTCCGTTCTCTACCAGAATGCTCCCCAAATCCCGAATCATGGATTTCCCATCTTGTCCCAATGAGTTAGAATCGAAAAGCATTAACGTATTCTGATTATTTCTTATAATGTTGCTTATGGATTCAATATCTTCCTGGGTAGTTGATGGAAAGAATAAAACTTTTCTGTTTTTTTCATGTTCACACAACTGCAGCAACAGAGATGTTCTCCCACTAAACCTTCTTCCCGAGATTATAGTAATTGTTGTTTCCTCTATGGATTGCTGGATATCACGAAACTGTTCCCGTTTTATCAGCAACGATGATTTCATAAACTTATTATGTTTCTCATCAAATGATTTGTATCCAGAGAAATAAACCATATCCTTGTCACTTACACTTTCAATGCTTGGATTGGTAAATTTGTACTCCTCTTCCGGCAAATCATATACGGACTCTATAAAGTCCAGATAAAACCGTTCATAATCCTTCACTAGTATAATATCCGTTATGCCATAACTGTCAGAAAGATGTTCTTCTTCTTCATCTGTCAGTTTCTCCGTCTTTAAAATATAATCGCTGACATTGAACCTGTCGAATTTAACAGAATTGTATATATACTTTAAATCGGTTTCTTCCTTCAAACTGCAGCCAATATATAATAGGTCAAATTCCTTATAAGCAGAACTGAGGCTCTCCCGCATTGCCTTATTATCTTCGTCTGTTATCGCCTGCAAATACTGGTCTTCATCAAATACTATGTTTGTTTCTTGGTAGGTTGACTCTCTGCCCGCATCTCCATGCAGCTTATACAGATACTTTTTGTTTCTTTCATTCCCCCTAAAAACATGAAACGGCATAACGGCAGAAAAGTCACTGTTTCTTTCTATCCCGTCATCAACATTAATTGTAAATGCGAACGGCCAATCCAACTTCAAAAAATCAACTTTGGATGATGATATATAAACCTCTGTGAAATTATTTTCAAAAAAATTCTTATATTCCCTTTCGGGTATTGCATTATTATTCATACCCTTCCGAAACAATTTTGACATTTTCCTAAAATCTGGCTCCTGCATCTCTGCAACATCCATATACCTACGCACAATGTCATACATCCGTCTGGCTGCCGCTGAACCATCCGGAACATTTCCCATTTTTGCTTTAGATCCTTTTGTAAAACCCGCACCGAATACAGGAATTAATTGTTTTTCTGCGAATAATTGTGAAAGCCTTTTTATTCCATCAGTATGATCAATATAATTCATATGTCACTCCTTTGCCTTTGATTGATATCCACCTGCCAATAGACTATCCCATAATTCCCCTGTACCTCTCTAAATCCGCATTTGTCGTAATTTTGAAGTTCTCCTCATCTCCATGTACGGTCGCGATATCCAGTCCTCCCATCAACGCCGGTTCCGCCGATCCGTATATCCCCATCATCTCATCATCCGTCAGCTGTTCATTTGCTCTGCGGTACTTCCCATAGACAAACGCCTCCGGTGCCTGCCCCGCCAGTATTTTCGACCGTTCCAGCCGATCCGTCAGATGTACCCCGTCCCCACTCAGATAAACGGTATCCTTCATCGGAAGCACAGGCACGCAGCCGTCATGTCCTGCAATGCCAGACAAGGTAGCCGAAATCAATTTGTTTGATACGAGCGGGCGCACCGCGTCATGAATTAAAATCACATCTTCGTCATCCGCATATCTTTCCATATCTATAAGCCCGTTCATAATGGAAAGCTGCCTGTTCTTCCCCGGCACGGAAAATCCCTTTAACTTCGACACATCCGGAAGCTCCGTCAGCACCGGCTCCCACCATGCCCTTTCCGCCACGACATGGACTGCATCCACCATTGAATGCGCACACAAAACCTGCAGGCAGTAAATCACGACCATCTTCCCCCGCACCGTCACATACTGCTTCGGCACTTCGGACAACAGCCTCGTTCCGATCCCGCCTGATAATACAAGTGCTATGTTCATCGGCCTTCTGCTCCAACTAATCTTTTTATATTTCTCACAACAACCGCACGAATCAGATGCCCATCTTCCGAATCTTCTTCAATGTTTCGCCATACGGCTTCCCCCGCCCGAACAGCAGAGTCGTCCCAAGCACGAACCCTTTCACCCCTCTGGGTGCAAACTCCCTGATCTTGTCTGCCGAGCACGCCCCGTCCCAATAGACTTCAAAGTGCATATCATTTTTGATTGCCAGCAGCCGGTCATACTTCTCTCCGACATAAGGCAGGTACATCTGTCCCGCATTGCCTGGATTGACCGACATCACCAGCACCTTATCCACGATACGGAGCATTTCAAAGACATTCCCCACGCTCGTCCCCGGATTGATGGCGATGCCGGGAATCATCCCCGCATTGATGACTTTCTGCAATGTCGTTGACGGATGGTATTCTGCTTCGGGATGGATATAAATAGTATCTCCTTTATGTAAACTTCTGATAAACAGCTCAATATTGCTGCTCGGATGCTCCACCATCAGGTGCACATCAAGCGGCTTGTCCGTCGCAGAACGGATATATCGCAGATCGTTCAATGACATTGCGTAGTTCGGCACATACCGCCCGTCCATGATGTCGATATGGAAAGAATCGATACCTCCCTCTTCCAGCTCCTTTACTTCTTTCTCCAAATGTCCATAGTTGGCACACATCATTGATGCCATCAATTCAAACTGCATAACCATTATCTCCTTTGTCGTTCGTTTTTCAGTACACATCCTATCCCCATCCATCGCTCCGAATGGCGTGAGAACACCTTATGTTCTCTGTCCCTCGTCCGTTCCAAGACTTCTTTCCATGTCCGCACCGTACCCCCATTTTCATGGTCGTATTCGTGTCCATAGATGTCGTGAAAAGTCGTAATGACCTCCGAATATGCACCTACATTTTCATAATCCGCAATCGATGCGTCATAAGAATGGTCTGCGTCGATAAACACATAATCAAACCTCTGACCGCGAAAATCGGCAGATGTGGAAGGTATGCGCTTTTCCAGCATCGGCAGAACCTTACGGAACTGTTCAAAATAATCCAATCTATCCCGCATATCTGCCATCAAATAACGCAACTTAGGATTTCTCCTTGCCAATACCGCGCACATAAAGTATGCACTCCTGCCCCTATATACTCCGAGTTCAAGAGCAGTCTTTACTGACAATCCGCTGAGCCACACACAGTATTCCGCAAACTCTTCCGGAACCTGCTGCACCCCTTCAAAAGACCAATGGATGCCGCTGCCGACCTTGTACCATTTCCTGTGAAAACAAAATACGCCGTATTCGATGATCTTATGGTACATCCACTCATAATCCCGAACCTGTCCGTCCGCCGCTTCCAGTATCTCCTTTATGATTTTACTTTGGCGTTCTGCCTCTTTCTTTTCATAATCCCCGACAAGCCCCTCCCTTGCGACAAAATCATCCAATGTATAAACGCCATGGGCAATTCCCATCTCTAATGCCCCATTCACGATTTCACTCTCCTGCCCATCCGTGACAACAATGACCGCTTCGTATGGATACCGTCCCAATTCATGCTTTGAAATCAGATCAATCCCATCAATTCGGCTGGCACCGTTGCTTTCTCCGTCCACAAAACAAACGATCTCATAATGCTCCTTCAGCCACCAATACCACATAGCGCATCTTCTGTCCGTTCCCCAGACTGCAATCCTTTTTTTCATCATCCCCCCTGATTTCTTCCATTTCGCCAATGCTACTGCAGAAAATCTTTATCCGCATACACGACTTTATATCTGTTCCGGTATTCGTAAAAGAAGAATGTCATCAGCCGTTCCGTTAGAAACCCCGGATAGCGATTCTGGTATGCATCCTCTAACTCCCCGATCTGCCCTGCCACTTCAAACACGATTGGAAACATCCATGTGCACATAGCATCCAGCACTTCTTTCCGTGCAATCAACATGTTGCAGGGTGAGTAGCAGCCCGTGTGTTCAAAGAAATCCCATGCCTGCAAGTATTCCTCCGCATTCCGCCGTAACACGCCCACCATTGCGTTCCATGTGAAATCAGTATGCCGTTGCCGGTAATTCTCCGCCAGCGACGGATGGACATACAGCGGCACCGGAAGGATGACATCAATCTGTTCTGTCGTCATCCGTTCCACCCAATCATCTTCCAATGTGAAATGCCTGCGGTAATGCTCCAGCCCGACGATATCCTCTTTTGCGTTCTTCCATATCCAATACAGCGCAGTCAGCTCGCAGAACTGCCGGTTGCGACGCGAAATATTCGCACCATCGTCGTCAAATAAACAGCAGTCTGCCAGTCTTTCATCAGTCAGCCCGCATCCGACTTGGATATACTGCTCATACGGCTTTAACGCAACAAGCGATGACAGAGCCTTGTCGTGAACTGACTTTGCCACATACAGGCACGCTGTTGGGACTACCGCATCATATGCCGAAATCTTCCGAAAATCTCTCCCCATATCAGCGAAAGTTTTAGCGACATAGCGATTCCGCAGATCAATATCCATCTCCACCGTCACGGGTATGATCTCACAAAAGCCTGCCTCGCGCAGATATTCCGTAATCGCCTCATGGTATACGCCTCGCGTCCCCAAATATACTGGCAGTGATACATCCACGGATACGCCGTTTCTCTCTGCCCTGCTGTCTCCGCCGTGTAAGCATCCTTCTTCCGTTAGCCGAAGTACCGGCACGCCGCCCACCTCTTTCGGATTCGGCTCGTCGTTGTCCACGAGATACGCCTCCACAGCGATACCCGGATAAAGCGTCGCCAGATATACTCCCAATGTCTGTGAGCGGGAGTGCGCTCCAAAGATGTATATTCTTTTTACTGCATCAATGCCCGTTTCAACCAACCCAAACTCTCCTTTTTTTCCTGCTCCAACCTGCTGCGGTCTTCATTTCCGGCATCTTCTTGATACACCATTCCTGCAAAGGACTCAGCCAAATCCTCTTCTTCCTCAACGAGAAAGCTCTCTGCGTTCAGCATCTTTACCAGCTCATCGAAACGCTCGGCCCCGCGTTTCTGGTTTCTCAACGCAATAAACGACTTGTTAAAGATTGATGCGAAACAGGTTCCGTGGTATGAATCCGTCAGTACATATGTCGCATTCTGAAAATACCAAAGCCAATCATAGGCAGATACGCTTCTTAGTGGCAGAATGCGGGGATGCCCGCATCCGCCAAGTCTTTGCATCTGCTTCTCCTTGTCGCCACCTTCATTAAAAATAACGACCACATCTTCGTCCATCGCATCCGCTATCCGAACGATCTGTCCGCCAATGCATGGCGACGGATCCAGTATATACGCGAGAACATATGGTTCCTGAATCTTCGGCTCTGCCCTGCCGCAAAGTGTTTCGTAGCATTCTTTTTCACATATCAGTACGGGATCAAGAACCTTTTTTTGCCTCAATGCCAAATTCATCCTCTAAAATCCTTTTTGAGAAATCATCCCGAACGGAAATTTCGCGGAAGCGTTTCAGGTTCTCCCCGACATTTCTCTTATATTCTGAAGGTGCCGCATACCGCATCCTGCCAAAAGACGCCGCATAAGCGACCCTGGCATGAACATCATTGACGAAATCCAGGAAATATGATTGCCCGTAAGCCTTGCTTAATGTATAATTCCACATCTGGTCCGACCCAATCAGGAAGGTGTCGCACCAGTCGTTCAGCTTTTCCATTTCATGCAATGGGTAATGCTCCGTGATGTCATACTGCTCCCTGGAAAAATGGTACGGATGTGCTGGTGGAAAATCTGCTTCTCGTTTGTTCCCTCCTGCCAAGGGATTTTCAACCATCACAACGGAATACCCCATATCCCTTACAACTGCAGACAGCGCAAAATAGGTCATGATGCTTCCATAATTTCTGCCGTACCACAGACCGTAAATCCCTACATCATACATATTCGAATCCACCAAAAAATGCCTCGTCAACCGCTTCCGAAAATGGCATCTTGCGCACCGCCCCGTAAAACCGGTCACGATAAGGCGATGCAAAATTATGTCTGCCAGAAAGCGCAAAACCGTTTCCGCCCAGCCATGACAGGGGAACTTCCTTCTTCTGCCCGATCTGACTGTAGGGAATCTGATCCATCAGCCATGCTCCCTTCTCATTGTTGACCAAAACCGCCGATGTTCCCCGGTCATTCACTAGACTTTTGTCGTGTTTCGCCAGCCCCCAGAAATCTCCCACCGTAATGTCCCCCCAGCGGGGCAGTGTTTGGTAACGACAGTGCTCACAGTGCCTTGGACACATAGTATGGTTGTGGTACGCCCGCTGGTAATCGTCCTCCGCTCCGCCATGTAGTACGAGTGACTGCTTCTTAGACATCTCCACTCTGACCGTTGTACCGTTCCATACTGTTTCCTTATAGCGGAATTCATAACCATCAATACCTCCGCAAAAGCTATCTTCCAGATACTTTTGAAAAAAACCTGCCGATGGCGCATTCCCGCACAATAAATCCACTGTGAAAAGGTTGTCTTCATCTCCGATTGCCGCCTTCAGACCTGCCACCTGGCACGGGCACCCTGAAAAAAGTATCTTCCGCCCATGCTCCAGCATCTGACCGATACGTGCAATCGTATCTCCCATGTAGCTTTGCATGTACTTGGATTTTTTCAGCTTCGCAATATCCTCTTTCTCGGTTATAACCGTATGCACGGCATAAAAACCGTTGTCCCAGATCCGTCCATGCATATCCTCTTCAACATCTTTTCGCCATGCTGCCCCAACAACTGCCCCGCCATTTTCCAACATGGTTTCTGCCAACAGGGGAAAAATGGCACCGCTTGAACTTTTGGCAAGGACAGCTCCGTACCGCGCATAAAAGGCATACAGCCGCGGCTTTTCCTCATTCGGCGAATGGCATCTGTGCTTCGCAGGGCAGACCGCCTGGCATTTCCCGCATTTCCTGCACCTTTGCCAGTCAATAGCTCCCCGGTAGTATCCCATTCATCTGTCTGCAAGCTAACTGCCTGCCTATCGCACACAGCAACGCAGGCACCGCATCCCATGCAATCATCCTGTTCGCCCTTCGGGTATGGCAACTTGTTAATGTCCCACCTTCCAGAATGATTATTTTGATAGAACTTCGCTTCCATGCGGTGAGAGTATACTTGAATGCGCTCATCGGAAATGCCGCTGCGCAGAAGCTGCTGCCGCACCTCACCGGCATCCCGCTCGATGGCAATTAAAAATGTGGCTTCTACAGGAATGTCTGTGATGTCCTGCGGCGCGTACACCGTGTGCCGCAGATGCTCCGTGTGCCACAGCTTCGGGTTGTTGTCCATAAAACCATATAACGAAAAACCATATCGTCTGACAAACCGGAATGCATCATTTCCGAGAAAACCCGCACCGAAAATAACGATTGGGCTCTTTTTCGCCATATCTGCCTCCCCCCATGTTTTTGACCTTACATCACGATGCGTATCCTCTCTTCAGGCACGCCGCATCGGATTAGCTGCTCTTTCATGCTGCCATAATGTGCCTCGTTAGCAATGATGACGGTCGCGTCCTCCGGCAGATGGAGAACATCGTCGGGAGCAGCTATGGGTATGCCGTTGAGCCGCTTTCCCTGCAGCACCGGATTATTGTCCAGGAACATCACAATCTCTTTTTTTGCCTGGCAGAGCGCCCTGTATATGCGGTATCCGTAATCTCCACAACCGAAGATGACGAACCGCTCCCCTTTTTCGAATAATGCGGCATCGCGGCACCGGCCGTAACGCGAGAAAAAAATATCTTCCGACTCCAGCAGTGCCGTCAGCCGTTTCCACCTGCCCTCTGTGACAGACCGTTCGGAGATATATCCCTGCCTGACTGCGTCCCGCAATGTGCCGCAGAACCATTCATACACCTTTTCCCGTCGCTCATCTGCCGTCCACTCTGTGACCGCACCGTATCCCGTGACAAAGGATTTCGCCATGCGATGGTAAAGCAGGCTCCATACTTTCGCGTCATCCGTCCCCAATGCCTGAAGCTCTCCGATGATCCTGCGGTACTCATCTGCCGCAAACAGAAGCCCATTGCCCGTATTGGACGATGCCTCCTGCCGGTCAATCCGATAGCGGTAGCTGCTGTCCCGACAGAAATACGCCCGCTTTGCATATGTCTCCGTCCAAAACAGGAAGCCGATGTCCTGAAAAGCGGCTCCCGCCGTTTCCGAGCATACAATCCGGTGCCTGATAAGAAAGTCTCTTTTATAAATTCCCTGCCACAGGTACCAATCTCCGTCTGCGAAAGCAGCCGCGGCTATTCTCGGCTCTAATGCTCTGTCATAATATTTCTTTTCCGAAAAGCTATGCCTGTCAAAATAAAAATGTTCGCCGTTGTCCTGCGAAAAAAACGCCTTGTAATCTGCCTTGACGATATCCGCATCTGTCTTTTTCGCCAAGTCGTAAAGTGCGCCGTACATTGTAGATGAGACAAAATCATCCGTCTCCAGTATGGCGACATATTCACCATGCGCCTGCGCGATTCCCATATTCACCTGCGCACCGTAGCTCTTTACGGCACTTTGCACAGCGGTTATGCGGTTGTCCTCCTTTGCGTGCGCCTGTATAATTTCCCATGTACCGTCAACCGAGCCTGCATCTATGCAGAGTATCTCTATCTCGCAAATCGTCTGTCCGCGCACGCTCTGCAGCGCTTCCTCGATATATGCGCCGACATTCAGCGACGGCATGATAATGGACACTTTGATTGGCCTGTCATTTTTTCCCACGAAAGCTTCTCCCCCGCAGTTCATCTTCCAACCGGATGTTTCTCAGAATGCTGTCGCTGACTCCCGTATCATCAAGCGAACGGAACGACAGTAATTCCCTCGCCACGGCCGGGCGGGGGGCAATACCTTCACAGTACAAACTGGAAATATAATCGTGGAAATAGTCCAAAATTCCCTTATGTGCCTGTGTCAGGAACTCCTTTTCACCGTCCGTCATAGTCGTTTTGGCAAACTGGCAGCCACCGTCCTTGTCAAATCCGACAGCCATAGGCTCAAAGCTGGTCACAATGGCTTCAAACAGCACCACCTGATTCGTCCGGAACACATATCTGGCTTCGTCAAGGACATGCTCCTTCAGCAATGCGTCAATCCGCGGCGGACGGGATACACATCCCGTCGTTTGGCAGAAATAAAGCCCATGCATTGCCCGGAAATACAGCTTTTCCAAAAAATACTGGCAGCTTCCGCCTGAAACCAGATCCACAAATGCATAGCTGCCATCTGGTGGCAGCCCCATTTTTTCAATGTGCCTAATGTACCGTTTCTTCTGCTCTCTGGCGCAGGCAAACAGTTCTCCACGATCATCGGTCATGGGAACAGCATCATCAAAGACATTGCGGTAGACATCCCGCTCGGTCATCGCATATGCCCCGCAGATTTCCCGGAAAGCCGCTTCATCGCAGCAAAATGCGCTGATGCAGGCTTTTCTGGATGTATAAAAATAAATCCCCTTGGGGCACTGCTCCGCCAGTCCCAGCGTCCGGCAGCCGTCCTCATACATCTTTTTCAGCAGATAGCCGTCCCTTGACGGGAAAAGGACGGCATCGTAGTCCGTGCCTTTGACCTTGTCCATCAGCCAAAGCGCATACACCGTCAAAATTGGCGCGACAAACAGGTATGCATAGTCATATGCGCTGTCCACGGTCACATCAGTCTTGAAGGGGTTGCAAAGGCATTTCGCTGCAAACAGCCCCACCATGCCTCTCTCGTCAATCCGGTCAACCTGTCGGATGATGCTCCGGTACGCCGAATGTTCCAACCGGAAAAACGCCTTTCTGACGACAGCGGCGTCCATCCCGCGTATTCTGGCATCCAGTCCGTCAACGGTCTTATTATCCCCTATGTGCAGGTACTTCCCGCCCTTCACGCTGTCCTTATACACCTCAAACAGCCTGGCGTGCTTTGTCGTCCGGTATTCATTGCTGACAAACAGCTTCTGGTATCCGCTGATGCCGTTTTGGGTCAAAAACTCGCCGATCTGGTCGCTGCTTAAGTACATATCCGACACCAGGCAGACATCCTTTTTCTGTCCGATGGCATAACGGTACATTTCAAGCATATGCGGATTGGCACGGATCACCTTCCTTTCCGTGTCCAGCTCGATCTGCTTCAGCCGCTCCGCCGTCTGCGGCTCCAGGCCCGCTATCTCGCGCAGTTCGTCATATATTTCATCCAGCGTCGGATGAGCCTCCCTGACATTCTGCTCTGCCCGGATGCGCAACATGCCGAAATTGTCTGCCGGAATCCCCTGCCGTTTCGCCGTCTCCTCAGCAATGAAAAAGACATCCTGCGGAAGCAGCGTTTTGCGAACCAGCAGCGTATCGAATATGTCAAAGCTGATGGCATCGTGCTCGTCAATCAGACGGCGCAGTTCTTCCCGTGTCAGCGTCTCGTCATCATTGTAACCGTACAGCCCACCGTGTCCGAATGCCGCATCCAGATCGCCCGCGTGCAGACCGTACAGTTTCATCCCATGCAGGCGGCACTGCTCCGCAATGCGGTCATGGATTATTTTTTCCGCATAAAGCTCCGCCGCGACCACGACCATATCGCAGCCCTGCGCGATGCATTCTTCCAGCCCCATGACCGGATACCCGCAGAATGTGCCGTCTGCCGGATCCTTGACCACGACACCGATGATGCGAAAATCCGCCGCGTCTTCCAGCACCGCCCTCGCATTGTTTCCCATGCCGTACACCGCCATGCGGCAGTCCTTGTATGCCGAAAAATCCTTGTGAAATTGTTCCGATATG
>JAFUYB010000001.1 GCA_017470735.1 Lachnospiraceae bacterium
AATGCGAACAGGAAAAAGTGCAAGAGAATTAATAGCCGATTGGATGGAAACGAAGACCTGAAATAGAAAAAGAACACGCTCGACAAAGGTGTTCCTTTCTATAACCGCCCCTATATTTTCACTTACTTTGCGTAAGATCCTGTCAGGGATCGGGCGGCTATTTCTGCGTCTTATTAATATCTTTGCCGAGGGCATATCCAACGGCAAAGCATGAACAGCATAAGCTGATTATTGCTATGACACCAAGGATTATGTCCATAGGTTCAGCCCTCCCTTCCAGTATTTCTGCTCAAAGACAGATTATGTAAACGGAGGGTCGCAGTCCCTCCGGTAAGAGGGCTAACCGTCAACCATCTTTCGGAAGCCGAAACTTCTATAGGCGACACCCATAGGCGAATTATAACATCCATGCAGCGTGCATGTAAAGGAAAAACGTGCATTAGGCATGATGCATGATGGTTTAGTCAGCAGACACGATGAAAAGAAGGCTCTCCTATAGTTCTTCCGCCTCTTTCTTCCGTTCAGCACTGCCCGGGATCGTAACCGTCACCACGGTTCCCCCACCCTCACGAGACTGGATGGTCAGACTCCCGCCGCACATCAATTCAAGCCTCTGCCGGATGTTACCAAGCGCAATACCCGGGATCGTTGTTTCATCGGGATCAAAACCCCGACCGTTGTCTTCCACGATGAGATCTGTGGCTGAATCTGAGTGCTGTGTTCGGATGGAGATAAGCAAGGGTTCAGAATCAGGATCCATGCCGTGCTTTACTGCGTTCTCTACGAGGGGCTGCAGAGTCAACGGCGGCAGCCGAAAATTTGTAAACGGTGTATCTAGGTTCACGACCAACATATCATCATACTGCGCCTGTTCCACGGCAAGATAAGCGCGTGTATGCTCCAGTTCTGTGGAAAAGGGAATGGCACTGTCGCTGGCAACGGCATGGAAATTCCTGCGCAGGTAGTTTGTAAAATCCATGGTGACCTGCCGCGCCTTTCCGGGGTCGATCTTGCAAAGACCGTAGATCGTCATCAGGGTATTATAGATGAAATGCGGGCGCATCCTAAGTACCATGACGCTGTTGCGCTGGTTGGCGATTTCGCTCTGCTGTCTGACAATTTCCTGCTGCTGCAGCAGGAGTTCCTGTTGTTGGCGGCGATCCTGTTCAAGCTGGTCGGACAGGATGAAGCTGTACATGGCGAGTGCCGAGAGGATGTAGCTGATTTCAACGAAAGGAATAATATCGACGAACAGCAGTATTATCAGCGCAGATGTAATCGGCAGCATGGCGATAAGAAAGGCGATAAATGCTTTGCGGGTAAGGAGCTTTCCGGCGCGTATCGTCCCTGCGATATTCAGCAGCTGGATCATAATAGCCGGCAGCAGAAGGAGCGGGTACAAAGGTCCGCGGTAGTACCGGTTTTCCGGTGTGAGATAATAGAAACCGCCTGCGAATGCAGAGATTGCAAACAGCATAACCATGACAGCAAACAGACCGATCACGGCGCAAAGAAGCTTGCTTCCATGAATGCTTTCACCGCAGCAGTGCAGAAGAAAGACTGTCATCATAGGCAGCGGAAGTGCGAGCAGCAGATCCTCCATAAGAAGCAGAAAATGATAAATTGCGACCGGAACGGGATTCTCCTGAAATAACACCTCGATGATGCCGGACAGACAGCAAAGCGTAAAAATGAGAAAGTAGCTCCCGAAAAAGCGCTTGCTCCAGCGGTCGATCCCGGGAATGACAGCGGTGAACCACAGTCCCATCATGCTTAACAGCATTGACGCACCGGCTATGAAGAAGCTAAAAGGTTCGATCCAGCCGCTCATTTCTCTGCACCTCCTGTTAGAAACGGATAGCGCAGCTTTTTCAGTTGTTTACGGATGCCCTCCGCTGTCAGCGGTTTGACCATGAATCCGCAGGCTTCGGTATCCCATGCATCAAGAGAATAGTCAGGATACGCGGTCAGATAGACCACGTTGGTGCAGGGATTGACTGCTAACAGCGCATGGCAGAGATCAAGGCCGCTTGCCGTTCCCAGCTCGATATCCAGAATCGCAAGGTCGATCCGGTTCACCTTCGCATATTCGATCGCCTCCTGCGGCCGGTTGAAGCCGGTGATCGTGGCGTTTGGAATGACCTCCTCCAGAACAGACAGGCTGTCGGAGAGGAGGACCTTGTTGTCATCCACCATGATAATGCCGGGCGATTCATCGCTTTCAGCCGCAGAGATAAGCAGGGTACCGACATCCACTCCAAGGATTCTGGAGAGGCGGGTGATCATGGCGGCATCCGGCAGACGAACCCCGCTTTCCCAGCGGGCGATCGTGGAATTGTTGACAAACATCCGGCCCGCCAGCTGAATCTGCGAGAGGCCCTTTTCTTTCCTCAATTTTTTCAATGTTTCCCCAAACAGTTTGTTCATAATCGTTTATTCCGCCTTTCTTTCCTCAATGATAACCAGACGCATTAACAAAATCAATCCGATCGGGAAAGAAAAGTTTTCCATTCTGGAAAACCCCCTTGAAAGGGATGGGTAAGAACGGAATAATATGGTTGTTAGTTTATGGAGCAGCAATCAATGAGATAGGAGGAACTGCTAATGGAAGACTTGAAAGCTATTGTGCGTGCCCGCTATGGGGAGAATCATCCGATCAGCGGCGATTATGACAAGGAACTGGCGGTAAAGTGCATAAACGGCACCTTTGTCGGCGTAAAGACGGATGACATTATTGCATACAAGGGCATACCCTTCGTCGGAGAACAGCCCGCCGGAAAGAACAGATTCAAAAAGCCCGTTCCCTTCGGGAAGGACGAGGGCGTATATGAGGCGTACCATTTTGCCAAGGGCAGCCTTCAGCCGGAATCGCCCGATGACGCGGGCGCTCTTGCCGTGACCGGAGAGGACTGCCTATATCTGAATATTTGGAAGAATACGGCGGATCTTTCTGCCAAAAAGCCGGTAATGGTCTGGATCCATGGCGGCGGATTTACGCAGGGAAGTACGGTTAATCCCTTATATGACGGATATAATTTCGTGAGAGATAACGGAGAAGTCATCCTGGTGACGATTGCTTACCGCGTGGGAGGATTGGGCTTTATCCACCTTAAGCATCTGCCGGACGGTGCGGATTACCCGGATGCCCAGAACCTTGGAATTCTCGATCAGATGATGGCATTAAAGTGGGTGCATGAGAACATCGCTGCTTTCGGAGGAGACCCGGACAATGTGACGATCTTCGGTGAATCCGCAGGCGGCTGCAGTGTCACGCTGCTTCCGCTCATACCTGAGGCAAGGGGTTACTTCCACCGCGTCATCGCCCAGAGCGGAACGCCTAACTATACAAGCTCTACGGAACAGGCAATCGCCGCCACCGATCTGCTGATGAAAGAGCTTGGCTGCAAAACGGTCGCCGACCTGCTTGCTTGTCCGCCGGAGAAAATCGCCGACGTTGCCGGTACGATCCTTGCGCTTGAGGATTGGCCCGAGCGGGACGGTGAGCTCATTCCCTTAGATCCCTATGATGCGTATCTGAAAGGAGAAGCCAGAGATATCGATTTCATTGAGGGCTGCAACAAGGACGAAATGGGGCAGTTTGCCTGCTTTATGACGCCGGAAGGCTTCACCGACTACTTCATCATGCGCAGGGAAAGGAAATTTGCCCAGATG
This sequence comes from Lachnospiraceae bacterium, assembly GCA_017470735.1. GTDB lineage: Bacteria > Bacillota > Clostridia > Lachnospirales > Lachnospiraceae > RGIG4930. Next base: position 3,673 of record JAFUYB010000001.1, read on the forward strand.
TCTCCGGAAGACGTGGAGAAGCTAAAGGCTTTCCTGGACAATACGCCGGGGAATCAGTACCATAAGACCTTCAAGCTCGGGGATCAGCTCTATTTCATCTGCCCCGCATTCCGCATATCCGAAAACCGTACAGCCGTAGGCGGTAAGACCTATCATTATTTTTTCAGGGTCGAGACCTCCAAGCCCCATTTCCTTTCCGGGCATGCCGCCGAGCTTCCGGCTGTATTCAATAATCCGCAGGACATCTTCTTCTCCGGGAGGCCGTATGATGATACCTTCAACCATACGATACAGCGCATGTGGGTGAACTTTGCCAAGAACGGCGATCCGTCACTGACAGAGGAGGATTCCCCGACCGGACAGGCGATACAATGGGAGCCGTACAACTCCGAAGCGAAGCCTGTCATGATATTTGATGAATTCAATGTCCACCAGAGTACAGAAGCGGATTACGGAATCGTTGACTGGGAGAAAACCTATCCGCTGACAAAGTACTTTATATTCTGAGTCCGTGGAAAACAAAAAAATGTAAAGGAGAAAAACAATGGGTAAACCAAATGAGATCAAGTGCAACAACGGTACCTTCGTCGGCAAGGAGACCGACGGACTGATCATCTGGAAGGGCATCCCCTACGCAACGCAGCCGGTGGGGAAGCTTCGCTGGCAGAAGGCGCTTCCTGCCGCGGACGATGACGGCACCTACGACGCGACAAAGCCAGGTCATGTTCCCATCGGACCGGTGAACGACTCGGATGGAACAGCGGAGTTCGGCGAGGACTGCCTTGTGCTGAACATATATTGCAATACTGCCTGCACCGACAGCAAAAAGCCGGTCATGGTGTGGATTCACGGCGGCGGGTTCTGCGCTGAATCCCAGGCGTCGCCCCTCTACGACCTTACAAACATCTCTAAACAGTACCCCGATATCCTGTTCGTGTCCATCGACTACCGGCTCGGCTTCATGGGATTTATGAACTTCGAACGGGTTCCGGGCGGAGAGAACTTCAAGGAGGCAGGCAACTTGGGTCTGCTTGACCAGCTTGAGGCGTTAAGGTGGATACAGAAAAACATCGCCGCATTCGGCGGCGATCCAGATAACGTGACGATTTTCGGCGAGTCGGCAGGCTCGGCAAGCGTCTCGTTCCTCCCGATCATCGACGGGAGCGAGGGACTCTTTAAGAAAATCATCGCACAGAGTGCCAACATCGCCTACACAGACACGATGGAGCACGGCATCCACGTCACGCAGAACTTCCTGACCGCAACGGGCTGCCAGACCATGGATGAGCTGATGGCACTCACCACCGAGCAGCTCGTGGACGCCTATGTAAAAGGAGCCATCATCGACAAGAACTGCCTTCTCGGAACCGCCAACTTCCCACTCCTGGACGGTGTCACACTCCCCGAGGACCGGGCGGTCTTGTACGAGATGTGGGGAGATGAGAAGAGAGCCAGGTTCGATTTAATAATAGGCTCTAATCATGACGAGATCCGATACTTTGTTCCGACCGAGGGCGGCGAAGAAGGCTTTCTGGATACGATTAGATGGATCGCGAAGAGGGATCGCGCGCTCTTAAATGACGAGGAAAAGGATATGTACGACAAGTTCATGGGAACGATGGCACAGATAAGCGAGGGGAAGAGGCTTGAGCAATACTGCAACGACATTAACTTCCGCGCAGGTAACACCGATATGGCGATCCGGCATTCTGCCGCCGGCGGCAACACCTATATGTACTTCGTCAATAAGCCGGTGACGACCCCCTACCTGGGCGCGATACACGCATGCGAGATTCCGTACCTGTTCGACACCTGCATACCGGATCCGATGGGGAGCGGAGAGATTGTCAGTACCGAAGATTGTGAGTTCCGCCACGTCGTAAAGGAGATGTGGACCAACTTTGCCCGGACAGGCAACCCCTCCACAGACAAATACGAGTGGAAGAAGTTCTCGGGGGATGACCGCCAGACGATGGTCTTCGACGATACCATTGGCATGCAGAAGGATATTTTCGGAAGACGGGAGGACCTGATGATGTCCTGGGCAAAGCGTCTTGGGAACGGGTCATCCAAGAGGGTCTGCTAAAGCAGGCATGAGGGGAACGAAAGGAGTTTAAATATATGAAAAGAGAATTCAAGGATCTGATCAGGTTCGAGCCATATGAGTACTTAAACAGCGAGATCACGGGTGACTACGACGAGGCACATGCCGTAAAATGCGTAAACGGCACCTTCGTCGGAACCGAGGAGAACGGGGTCGCGTCGTGGCTAGGCATCCCCTACGCGAAGCCGCCCGTGGGCGGGCGCCGCTTCAAGCCGACGGAGTATGTGGACGCGGATGACCGGGTCTTCGAGGCAAAGTACTACGGAAAGTGTGCTTTCGGCGCACACGGTCAGGGGGATTGCATACAGAAGCTGGAATCCGAGGACTGCCTCTATTTAAACATCTGGGTCAAGGAGGACGATGAGACCGCAAAGAAGCCGGTGATGGTCTGGATCCACGGCGGGGCGTATGTCGCAGGCTCGGGCTCGCAGGCCTCCTACTGCGGAGCCAACCTCGTCCAGAAGCAAAGTGACATCATCTTAGTGACCATCAACTACCGCCTGAATATGTATGGCTTCATGGACTTCTCATCGGTGCCCGGCGGCGAAAACTTTGGGACGGCGTCCTGCAACGGTCTGCTTGATCAGGCGATGGCGCTTCGGTGGGTGCACGAGAACATCGCTGCATTTGGCGGCGACCCCGGCAACGTGACCATCTTCGGGCAAAGCGCAGGCGGCGGCTCGGTATCCATTCTGCCGGTCCTGAAGGAGGCAAACCAGTATTTCCAGAAGGTCATCGCACAGAGTGGCTCGACCGGTCTGGCATTTCCGGTGGACTGCGAAGCCGCGCAGGGCAAGACGAAAGCACTGCTTGCGTACACTGGCTGCAAGACCATGGACGACATCATGGCGCTGAGCGAAGAAAAGCTTCAGGAGGCGTATGCCGAAGCAGTCGGCAATTTCACATCCTGTCCCTACTACGGAACGGAGGTGCTTCCCGAGGCGCCCATTGAGCTCTACAAGAAAGGCTTGGCAAAGCACATAACCATCATGGCAGGCAGCACGGCAGACGAGGCAAGACTGTTCATGGGCGAGTTCCCGGGTCTGACCTTTGAAGAGCAAAAGATTTTCGCCCAGCGCGCCGTGGGCGACGGAGCTCTCTGCCTGAAGGAAGAGGACAAGAAGTATTACGAGGAATTTGGACGGGTCTGCAGGTTTAAAGAGCCGGGACTTATTGAGACGGAGTTCATCAATGAGATTATGTTCCGAATCCCCATGCTCCAGCAGCTCGATGTGCAGAGCGCGTGGGGCAAGACATACTGCTTCTATTGGTCATACCCGAGCAGCAATGGGGAAATGGGAGCAGCACATTCCGTGGAGCTCATGTTCATTTTCGATGTTCGCGGTGTCGGAACAAACAGCGTCTTCAACGGCACGAACATCTCTGATGATATCTTCGAGGCAGTTCAGCAGATGTGGACCAATTTCGCACGGTGCGGCAACCCGTCGACGGATGAGATCGAATGGAAGCCATACTCGGTGGATGACCAGAACGTCTTGGACATCGCAGGTCCTGGTGACATACGAATCAAACATGATCTGCTTACAGACCAGTACAAGGCTGTGCTGCCTCTGGTCGGCTACTACCAGTTCATGGACAAGTTCTTTACACCCGGCTATCTTTTGGATATCGTCGCCGCGCGCGAGAAGAATTAAAGAAAAGTGAATTGAAAGAACTTGGGGATATGGGCAGTCCGGCTATCGGTCGGGCTGCCTGATTGTATTTTGGGGATAGGAAAATGAGCTGATATGTATATCAGTATATTGTATCAAAAATCGCAGCCTTATGAAGCCGCATTCTTTTTCTAGGGCGGCACGGTTCGCCTTCGCATATTCGATCGCTTCCCGCCTTTCTTCCCACAAATGATAAACAATCATACTGCGAAAAGCAAGCATACAGTAAAATAAGTTTGTGTCAAGTACTCGTTGCCCGTATCCCTTATTATTTTGCTTTTGTTGATAACTTCCTGCTTAAAATGGCGGGTGTATGGAAATCAATTTCGATACACCGGGTCCTTTAGAACCCTCTGCACCCGACTTAGCGTG
>JAFUYB010000041.1 GCA_017470735.1 Lachnospiraceae bacterium
CCGTGTGACTCCCGCTCCTATACTTAGCCATTTCTGTTTCCTCCTCGGCTATAGTATATCACAGTCTATACAAAGAAAGTGCCACTAAAGTTCTACCGCCTGAAAGGCGGTGGTTTGAAACCTTACGCTTGGAAAATCAATAAAGCCGTTTTTCCTTGAGATTTCTCTTTCCATTGAAGTAATTGATCATATATTTTTCTTTTAAACATATCAAACTCACCTTTTCGCATATTCGTTGATTTTATTATACATAGATACCGCAAATTCGTCAATTTCATTTTTGCGTTTTACCGCATATTCGTCAATTTACGAATATAAATAATACACCTATCTTCTACGAAACCCATCATACCATTTATATGGCATACTGCTTTATATAAAATACCTTAGAATGTAATAAATCTGTTATCAATCTCAAAAAATGACCCAATCTCCCATTCATTGGGAAATCAGGCCATGCAAATCTGCCAATATTCACTTGAATTGTAAAGATCAGATAACCATCAGATTTACTCTCTTTCAGCGTGCATGCTTCTTTTATCCTCATACATTGCGGCATCCGCCCGCTTAAAGACGGCTGCAGTGCTTTCGTCCTTACCCGCTTCATAGTAAGCATGCCCGAATGCGGTCGATATCCGCTCCCACGGTTCTAAAGATTTGTTCTGCATGAGCTTTTGCATATCCTCTTTGACTTTTTTGATATACTCCTCACATTTTTCCATCTCCTCATTCTGCGCAATGATCAAAAACTCATCGCCGCCGATCCGGAATATGGGAGACTCCTTGAACACATTATCGATCATGGAGTACATTTTTTTGATGTATTCGTTTCCTTTGTCATGACCATAGTTGTCATTGATCTTTTTCAGGTAATTGAGGTCGGCCATCACGATCGCGAATGCTCCATTGCCCGCAAGAATATCCCAATCCAGACGCTTTGCCGCTTTTTCGTACGCCGCTTTATTCCCTGCGCCCGTCAGACTGTCTCTGTAAGCCAGCACATCCATTTTGTTGACATACTCTTTCATGTCACTGATCTGGCTTTCTTTTTCTAAAAGATCCTCCGCATATTCCCGCACATCCTCCACCATGGATATGATGGAATCCGACAGAGCCTCTATTTCATCGCCCGTATGGATATCCGGATCATCCATCGTCAGCGAGAACACATCCGCCCGGTTGCGGCATTTTTCTTCAAACTGTCCCGCCGACGCTTCCAGTCTGGATACCGGTCCGACAATCCTGCGTTCAAACCAGAAATTGATTGCCAAAAGCATAAATATACCAAACAGCACCGCTGCACCGCCTGCGATCATAATATAACGATAAGCCGCCGCACTGATGTCATCAATCAGAATATCACCGCAGATCACGGCAATCGGCTCTCCCTCGCTGTTGAACAGCGGGCGGATCGCCGTATACATTTTCCCGAAATCCGTGTCGTTTCTGAAATAGGTGACCGTCTCATCGTGATCCATCCGGTCCATATATTGCTCTGCCACATCCGTCGGATATAAATCACCCGTCAGATTGCCCAGGTCAGTCAGCCCGTCCGTCCCGTCAGCCTTCCCCCAGGAAGTCCACGCGGCAAACACATCCATCATATTGTCAGGCGGATCTTTCTTCAAAGGCTTGATAATATAAATGTACTCCAGATCATGCGTCTCTTTGAAATCATTGGCCAGAAGCTGCAGTTTTTCATACTGTTTGGATTTTTTGCCGGTATTGATGCACTCTTCCAGATCGTCGCCATCCACGCATCTTGCGATAAAATCAATGGCGTCTCCGGCGTAATTCTGGTATCTCTTGATCATATCCGACCGGTAGATCGCAAATCCCGCCGCGGCCAGTGCCAAAGATATCAGCACCACAAACAGTATACTGAACGCCAATAAAGATTTTCTCAACGGATTTCTGTACTTCTTATTTTTCATATCCGATATATCCTATTTTTTCCCTGCACCTTTGGCCGTCTTCCGGTCCTGCGCCAGAGTCCGCTCTGCCGTGGACGTATAAGCGTAGATTTCCTTTACTTTGTTCAAAGCTTTGACATCATAGGAAAATATCGCGGTGCGTTTGTTCTTTGACAGCTTCCCGTTTGTCTTTGTGATCTTGTCCTTGAATTTCACCTTGATAACAACGCGCTCCAAAATCTCCGACATGTATGCCTCTGCCGAATCGAGATCCTCCGATACGGAATCTCCAACCGTTTCCGACGCGTCCGCAGAGTAGATGCTGCTTCTCGTCACGATCGGATCCGCTTTTCCTTTTCCGCTGTAATACGATTCTTTGGACTTCTGCGTCTCACTCTTGTAATATTCCTTGTTTCCGATCTTGACAACCGGATATTTCTGGATCTCCGTCATAAAAGCAGAAATCTCCGATGCATCCAATCCGCTGCCTTGCGCATTGACTGTGCTCCCTCCCGCAGCATAGGTATCGACTTTTGACTTGTTGAACCATACGGTCACGCTCTCCGTATATTTCTTCGCGCTTTTTGTCGTATCGATCTCGCCACCGATCCTCATGCATCCGGTCAGCAGAACCGATATTGCCACTACTGCGGCAAGGATTTTGAAACTTTTTCTTGTGAACATTCTTTTCCTCCTTTTTATCCACAACGGTTTTTCTTTGTTACTGTTATACTTTTGCTTTCTTTATCTTCAGACTCTTTAAATACTCTTTCTGCTCCGGAGCGATCCGGTTGCTCTCCACAGATTTCTGGATCGCCCGGTTATGTGTCCACACATCTAGGCGATGGTTTTCAATGTAAGGCAATATTTGCTCATACTGCTTGGCCAATGCTGTCGCGAAATACCATGCAATCATCATGTTGACATAGTATTCCTCCGACCGGATCTGCGCAACCATCCCAGGATATGCCGGATCAAAATCTTCATCCAAAAAGTGCTGCATCAGCATCCCGACGCCAAACCGAATGGTATAGGTTTCTTCCGATTGGAGCCAGACCGTTATCATGTCAAGCAGCTCCTGCCGGTGCTTCTTAAAGACCTTCGGGGACAGCTGGTCACAAGTCGCCCAATTGTCTATATATGGCAGAAAACGGATCACTTCCTGCATACAAAGCTCATAATCTTTAATCTCTGAAATGATGAACGCATGTAACTGATTCTCATCAAAATATCCGTGCGGAAGGTCATCCAAGAAGTTCTTGATCTCATCCCTCTTTAAGAGCTTTTTTGCATACTTCCGCAGCTCCGGGGTCCTTACCCCGATCACTGTCTCTGCCCTGACCGTCGGAATAAGCTTACTTTGGAAATCCCTGTACTTCTCGTCCTGCAGCCGGAACAATTCCTCTCTGATCTCTTCTGTCATATTGTTCCTCAATTCAATAACGCCACTCCGATATTCAGATAACCCGCGAAGGTCGTCCAGCACAGATAGGGAATCAGCAGGAATACGGCAGGCTTTGCGACCTTGTTGGCAAAGATCATCAGCGCAAGGATCAGCGCCCACATTGCCAGCAGCCAGATAAACGCAATGTAATACCATCCCAGCTTGAAAAAGATCGGGCTCCAGCAGAAATTAAAGAACAACTGCCCCGCATAAAGACAGAGTGCTGTCATGCGGTTCTTCTGCTGCTGTTCGTCCTTCGGCTCCGCCATATACAACAGATAACAGGCAATCCCCATCAGCACATACAGAATCGACCATGCCACCGGAAACAGCCAGCCGGGAGGTGACAGCGGCGGCTGGTTCATCTCACCGAACTGTGCCATCGCATCCGCAGTCAATGCGGCTGACACGCCGCCTACGGCTAATGGAATACAGATGGATGCCATGCCTATAAATGTTTTTTGCAGCTTTGTTCGTCTTTTCATATTTGCCATATTCCTTTCAAATTTCACTGAGCTCTATTTTACCACAAAAGAAACCATTTTAACACCAAAAAAGCATACCTGCCCTGCTGCGGTATGCCTTTCATTCCGATTGTTTGCTGATTATCTATTTCTCGTGGTGAAGATTCAACAGTACCAAAGTGATCTCATCCACATTTACTCCAAGTTCTTTCGCCATCATAATGGTGGCATCTGTATAATCTTTCATCTGTTTTCCTCCTCAATATGAGATGCTGTACCATCATTTTTTTGCGATTCATTATTGTGTCCTTGCAGTTGTCTGTTTATTTTCAACTTATATATCGGATGAATTTTGTATTTATAATAGAACAATTTGAAAATTTCGCAAAAAAAGTACCCTGCTTTTGAAAGTCAGCCAGGGTACTTAACGCTTATAATATGGGATGAAGTCAGCCAGCAAATACAAATACTATGCTGGTCTGCTGCCAGCCATCCGCCTTCCTTCACTACACCGGATACGCCACATTGGCCGTATCCGCTTTGCTCATATCGACGCCGGTCTGCTGCGTCTGGCGGTAGTTGAAGAACTCCTTTGCCACCTGCGGGAACAATGCGTAAGAAAGCACATCCTCATCCTGTTGCTTCCACTCACGCATCTCCGACTCGAAACGCTTCAGCCCCGGCTGCAGCAGATCCGCCGGACGGCAGGTGATCGCTTCGCTCTTTTCATCACCGAGCACCAGATCCACGATCTCGGGATTGAACGGTTTGACGGTCTGCCCGTATTTGCCGAGCAGAATATCCTTGGTCTCCTGCGTAGCCACTTTGTAGCGCTCACCCATCAGTACATTGAACACAGCCTGCGTGCCGACGATCTGCGAAGACGGCGTCACCAGCGGCGGCTCGCCCAGATCTTTGCGTACCCGCGGTACTTCCTCAAGCACCTCGGTCAGCTTGTCCTCCTTGCCCTGCTCTTTGAGCTGTGACAGCAGATTGGAAAGCATGCCGCCAGGCACCTGATACAGCAGTGTCTTGATGTTGACGCCAAGCACCTTCGGATCCAGCAGTCCGGAATCCAGCGCCTCCTGACGCAGCGGCGCAAAGTAATCCGTGATCTCCGCAAGCTTCTGCTGATCCAAGCCCGTATCGTATTCCGTGCCGCGGAACGCCTCAACCATTACTTCTGTCGCTGGCTGGCTCGTGCCAAGCGCGAACGGCGACATTGCGGTATCGATAATATCACAGCCAGCTTCCACGGCTTTCATCAATGTCATCGATGCGACACCCGAAGTGTAATGTGTATGCAATTCAATCGGCAGGCTGGTCGCGCCTTTAAGTGCCGAAACCAGCGTCGATGCTTCCTTTGGCACCAGAAGTCCTGCCATATCCTTGATACAGATCGAATCCGCGCCCATTTCCTCAATGCGCTTCGCCATTGTCGTCCAATACTCTAAAGTATACGCATCGCCCAATGTATAGGAAAGCGCCACCTGCGCATGTCCTTTTTCCTTGTTGCACGCCTTGACTGCCGTTTCAAGATTCCGCACATCATTCAGGCAGTCGAAAATACGGATAATGTCAATGCCGTTGGCGATGGATTTCTCAACGAAATACTCCACCACATCGTCAGGATACGGCTTGTAGCCCAAAATATTCTGCCCGCGGAACAGCATCTGCAGCTTGGTCTTCTTGAAACCTGCGCGCAATTTGCGCAGCCGCTCCCACGGATCCTCTTTCAGGAAGCGCAGGCACGCGTCAAAAGTCGCCCCGCCCCAACACTCAACGGCATGATACCCGATCTCGTCCATTTTATCCACGATCCCGAGCATCTGCTCCGTTGTCATCCGTGTCGCGATCAAAGACTGGTGCGCATCCCGCAGCACTGTCTCAGTAATTTTCACAGGTCGTTTCTCACTCATTGTTCGTCACCTCTAGAAAAACTCATTTCACTTTCAGTTCGCATTCATTAAATGCTCTACACTCCGAAGATGGCCATAAACACACCCGCCGCGACAGCCGTTCCGATCACGCCCGCCACATTCGGTCCCATCGCATGCATCAAGAGGAAATTCGTCGGATCCTCTTCGGCACCGACCTTCTGCGCCACACGCGCTGACATCGGCACCGCGGATACGCCTGCCGCGCCGATCAGCGGATTGATCTTGCCGCCGGTCAGGAAGCACAAAAGCTTTCCGAACCACACGCCCGCCGCAGTACCAAACGCAAACGCCGCCAGGCCAAGCCCGACAATCTTTAAGGTGTCCACATTCAAAAACGCTTCCGCGCTCGTCGATGCCCCGACCGATGTACCGAGCAGAATGACGACAATGTACATCAGGGCATTGCTCGCCGTCTCAGACAGCTGGCGCACCACGCCGGACTCACGGAACAGATTGCCAAGCATCAGCATACCCACAAGCGGGGCTGTCGTCGGCAGGATCAGGCAGACCACCATCGTGACAACGATCGGGAACAAAATCCTCTCCAGCTTTGACACCTGGCGGAGATTTTCCATCTTGATCGCCCGCTCTTTTTTCGTCGTAAACAGCTTCATGATCGGCGGCTGGATGATCGGCACCAGCGACATATAAGAATACGCCGCCACGGCGATCGGACCCATCAGACTGCCCTGTCCGAGCTTCCCGGCAAGGAAGATCGAGGTCGGACCGTCCGCTCCGCCAATGATGGAGATTGCCGCTGCCGCTTTGTCATTAAAGCCGATCGCCATAGCGATCAGATATGCCGAAAAGATACCGAACTGAGCGGCTGCTCCGAGCAGAAAGCTGATCGGATTGGCAATCAGCGGTCCGAAATCCGTCATTGCACCGACACCCAAAAAGATCAGCGACGGCAGGATCGACCATTCATCAAGTGTGTAGAAATAATACAGCATTCCGCCGACACCGTTGGCACTCTCTTCCGGCGACATCATAATATCCGGATAGATATTGACCAAGAGCATGCCGAACGCGATCGGCACCAGAAGCAGCGGCTCAAAATCCCACCGGATCGCCAGATACAGAAAGAAACACGCCACTGCGATCATAAAGAAATTGCCGATCGTCAGGTTGAAAAACGCTGTCTGGTGTACAAGATTTGATAATGTATCCAGTATATAGTCCATCTTGTCTCCTCTAAGTAACGCAAAATAATATCTGACTTATAAATCTGCGTCTTAATTCATCGTCGCCAAAAGTGCGCCTGATTCGACCGCCTGCCCTTCAGATACCTCAATGGATACGATCACGCCATCCTTCGGTGCCACGACCGGCGTCTCCATTTTCATCACTTCAAGCACAACAACGGTCTGTCCTTTTTTGACCTGCGTGCCGACCGGAGCCTCCACACGGAACACCTTTCCTGCCGCTCCCGCCTCAATCTTGATCGAGCCGGCGTCTCCCGACGCATCCGCTGCAGGCGCCGCAGCTGCAGGCTGGGGCGTCGTCGCCGTCGTGACAATCGAACCGCCTCCGCGCTCCTCGACCATGACATCGTAATTCTTGCCGTTTACTGTAATGATGTACTCCTTCATTACCCTTTTCCTCCCTATGTTTGCCCTACTTAAACCGTATGTATTTATGTTGCTTCATATTTCAACAACACTGTATGTCCCACAAAATCAATATCTCCTGCGGATCGAGCGGACAACAAAGTCATCCGTCGAGATCGCCTCGCTCGCTGCAATTGCTGCCGCGATCACCGCCACAAGTTCCCGCTCATCCTCAGTCGGCTCCGGAACCAAAAGCCGGATATCCATATATTCCTCCGGCTTCGGATCGGGCGAATCTTTTTTGGAAAATTTCTCCCTCAGATACGGAATGATCCGGAAGCAATAAATCAGGATTGAGATCAGCGCCAGCATGCAGAAAACAATGCTGATGCCCATGATCGTATTTTGTAACGCCTGCTCCACCATGTCTGTTCACCGCCTCACTTATCTGCACCCATGCTTTTTCGGGGTATTAAGCTGCTTGGTATAAAGAATACCAAATGCATCGATCAGATATTTCCGTGTGTCTACGAAATTGATGATCTTGTTGACATAACCATGCCGCGCCGCATTGATGACGCCGGAATGCTTCTTCGCAAAATCATCCGCGATCATCTTTGTATCCCCCGGCAGGTCTGCCGTCAGAATCTGCGCCGCCAGTTTGGCATCCATGATCTCCATCTCCACATCAGGATAAGCATAGACCAGATCCGCTCCCAAATAACGGGAATCCATCACGAGATAAGAACTTCCCTTTGCCTGCCTTAAATACAAGGTCACCTTGGGCACTGTCGCTTTGGCAAACGCTGCTGCCAGTCCCGCCATTGCGCGGGGCAGCCCCGCTTCTGCTTCCCTTGTGGGCTTGTAGCCTGAAAGATTGATCAGACTCAGCACCGGAATGTCAAACGCATCACAGAACCGGATAAAGCCTGCCGCCTTGCGCGCGCCACCTGCCGAAAGCACCGGTTCTTTGCCTTCCTCCTCTGCCTGGTTGCCGACCACGCCGACCGTCACGCCGCCAAGCCGGATAAATCCGCACGCCATGCTCTTGTGAACGCCCTCCCGCACAGGCACATACAAATGCTCGTCCGAAAGCTCCTTACAGAAAGCAGGAATGTCATCCCTCTTTGTCTCCAGATTGAGTACGCCGCGGTTCAGCTCATCCGTGCAGCCCGTCACCAGACCGCCCTCCCGGTTCGATCCCGGGATCGTCGAAAGCAGCGTCCGCATTGCCCAGATCACTTCGATCTCACTGCCGATGCCGTCCACATTGCCTGCGACATTGTACTGGTATTCCGCCGTCGATGTGTCTTCGTCCGTATCTGTCAGCGCATCCGGCGCCTGCAGGAACATCGTCGCATCATCCGTCATATAGATGAAATCGTGCAAAGATGCAAAGACAGACAACGCTCCGCCGCACCTGCCAAAAATACCGATGATCTGCGGAATCCGCCCTGAAGCTTCAGTTGATTTCTGATACAACTGAGCCATGCTCTCCAGCGCGTCAAACGATTCCTGCACCCTGATCCCGGAACTGTTGATCAGACCGACCACCGGCGCTCCCAGCCGCATTGCCATGTCATAGAGATTCAACAGCTTTTTGGCATGCATCTCACCGAGCGAGCCGTTCAGCACATCCGCGTCCTGCGCATAGATGAAGACCAGACTTCCGTCGATCAGTCCATGCCCGGTGATCACTCCGTCCGAAGGCGTATCCTGCGCCGTCATGTTGAAATCGGTCGCACGCGCCGTCATCTCGGCTCCAATCTCAACAAAGCTGTGATCATCCACCAGGGCTTCGATCTTTTCCCTTGCTTTTTCTAGCATCGCATTATACCTCCACCACCTCTAAAGCCTCATTTGCTTCTGCTTCCGCCTGTAATTTAAATTCCTCGATCTGAACCGGGTTCAATGTCGGCAGTTCTTCCAGCGAAGTCACGCCGAACGCCCGCAAAAAATCTTCTGTCGTCCCAAACAGCATCGGCCGCCCCGGCGCATCCAATCTGCCGATTTCTTCAATCAGCTTGTAGTCTATCAGTTTGGAAATCACATGTCCACAGGAAACACCGCGAATTTTTTCGATTTCCGCCTTTGTCACCGGCTGCTTGTACGCCACGATCGACAGCGTCTCCATCAGCACATCCGTCAACTGCGCCTTTTTCGGCTGCTTGGCAATGTGTACGAGATGCTCATAAATCTCCGGTGCCGTACACATCTGGTACGCATTTTCCAGCTTGGTAATGCGTATCCCGCGTCCCTTCCCGGCAAAATCCGCCGCCATGGCATCGATGACTTCGGTCACTTCTGATTCATCTACGCCAAGCGCCGCCGCAAGCCGTTCGGTCTCCACGGAATCCCCCATCGCAAACAGGATTCCCTCTATGGCTTTTTCCAACTCCAAGCGCTCCATTTACGCCGCCTCCCGCTGCTGCAACGGTATTGACTGTATCTGAATGTCGTCAAATATCTGCTCCTGGACGACACGGATCGTTCCCGAACGGATCAATTCCAGTACAGCCAAAAAGGTCACGATGATCTCTGTCTTTGTGCACTGCGACTCCAAGAGCGAACGGAACGAAAAACTGCGGTGCGTCTGGCAGTAATCCGACAGATAGACAAGCTTTTCGTCCAATGACACTTCTTCTTTCCGGATCTCCCCGAACTTGGAGCGGATCGGATCGACCCTGCCTTTCTCCCGCCGCAGAAGCTCCTGGAATATCCCGTTTAACTTTTGTAATGTAAGGTCACTCATCAGCTCACCGATATCCACCGGCTCTTCATAGGAAAGCACCTCTGCCGGAATCGTCGGAAGCTTGTAGAAAATCTGCTCCGCATCGACCTGCCGGTCCCGCAGCTCATAAGAAATACACTTATACATCTTGTATTCCAAAAGCTTCTGCACCAGCTCCGCGCGCGGATCTTCCTCATCCTCATCCGGCGTCTCATCCTTCGGCAAAAGCATCCGCGACTTAATCGATAATAAAGTCGCCGCCATCACCAAAAACTCGCTCATCACATTCAGATCCTGCCGCTTCATCTCATCTACATAGGCGATATACTGATCCGTGATCTCCGCGATCGGGATGTCATATATGTCCACCTTATTCTTGTCGATCAAATGCAGCAGCAGATCCAGCGGACCTTCAAAAGCCTCAAGCTTCACCTGTAATTCCATCGTTAAAACGACCTTTCTACCCTTGTATATTGCTGCCGTCTCTTTTGCGTAAAGCAAAACAGACCGCATACCAAACACAAAGTATAGTCGTTTTTCTATGAAATAGCAAGTAAAAACCACAAGATTTTGTGTCTATGGCTTATTTCCTGCCCAAGCCGGCTTTCTAACTGGGACATTCGGCTGCAATCTGTCCGATTCTATAATTTCGCGTACCCATAGCCATTGACCATCGCCGTTTTTATAATTTCGCGTACCCGTAGCCGTTGACCATCGCTTCAATCGGAATCCCGCGCATGCAGTACGGACACTCATGCTGTCCGAAGGTCGAATACCCCGGGAAATCTTCTTCATTAAATAAAGAATAGACTGTCACATTTCCGATCGACTGCATCGTCGCGAAAATAGCAACGATTCCCTGCACCGTACCGCCATAATATTCAATACATTCGATACTGCGCCGCACCGTCTCACCGGTCGTCATCGTCGCCACCATGACTAACACATGCTTTCCTTCCACGGCAGGACGGATGTTCTCACGGAACATGAACTGATGGATACTGTTCTCCTCCGGCTGCGCCACATACATCGTATCATGCTTGTTGGTGCTCTGGAAGTCGTTTTTGATCAGCTCCTGCGCCAAAAATCCTCCGATCACCTCGGTTCCGTCGAGACAGACGATCGTATCCGCCACCATCACGCGGTGCAGCATTTTATCACGCAGACTCCGTGCCGCCTCCTCTGCCTCACTGACACGCACCTTCATACGCGTGATATCAATGTAATAATTGATGTGTGACTGACTCGTGGCAAAATGTCCCTGCGTCGCATTGACCGCAATCCTCTTGTCATCCCTTGCGTAGAATTTGACCATCCGATCCCGAATCGTGTCTGCCATAACTTCCTCCTTTAAATAAATTCAGCGTGCATAAAACACCAGAAACTTATATTTTCGTTTTTCAATATCCAATCAACCCAAAACTGGCTTTACACCTATAGACTTGGCAATTTCTGTTATTCTGCCTGTCGCTACTTTTGTATATTTTTCAATCTTGCTTATAGGCTCGTTCCCTCTAAGCATTTCCATCGCCATTTCTTCCTCTCTCTCTTTTCGTGTTTTATCAAATTCTGGCTTCATCAAATCCCTCATTGCCTGGCACATTCTCTCATCCTCCTTTATCAATTCATCAAAAACCTCTCTATTCTCTGAAATACTTATCTGCAGAACGGCATCCACCATTTCTTTTTCACTCTGCTCTGTACGGCTGTCGCTGAACAAAATAAAATTCTGCAAATCCTCTTTCAACGCATTCCTTTTCAATACCCTTAAAGCCAAAAACTCATCACCTAAAAGTTCCATTCCTACAACTACTTGTATAGGTATGTCAACAACACCAAATATATAATATATTCCGCTATATTTATTAACGATATTATATCCGCATTTCTGTAAATTTTCAAAAAGAGCCGCTGGCTTACTGGCACGAAATATCGTTAGTGTTATTTCGTCCAATTTTATCTCATCCACAGTTCTGCCGTTCGCCTTGTATTGTAAAGCATAGCTGCAAACATTACAAAAAATATCAATATTAAGTGCCTCTGTAGGATTTTTCAATTCAATTATATTTCTTTTCCTAAAGAAGTGAGCAATAGGATTATCTATCTCGGAAAAATCGGCATCACTTATAATGATCACATCAATTTCTCGCGGCTTAACATTTAAAATATGATGCCTTTCCACCATACTAAATTTATCTTTCAGACTTCCAAATGCAAGCATCAATCCACTATATGTAGCCGATTCCCAATCACGAATCCTTTTTGCATCTGTTTCAATGATATCATCGATATCTTCTTGCCTTTGTAAAACACTATTTGTTTTCATGCTAGGCTTCCATAATATT
This sequence comes from Lachnospiraceae bacterium, assembly GCA_017470735.1. Lineage (GTDB taxonomy): Bacteria > Bacillota > Clostridia > Lachnospirales > Lachnospiraceae > RGIG4930. The sequence goes on from JAFUYB010000041.1 coordinate 12,388, forward strand.
TAGGCTCATTATTGGTTCATCTTTCTTCTTATAGTTTCTCTATCTTTCAACTATATGTGTATTCATCTTTCAACTGATGTATCTATTCCTGCTTATCGTTATATTAATTTATAACTCCAAAAACCGCACTGCTGAATTATTTCTTGCCCGTCGAACCGAATCCGCCGCTGCCCCGTTCTGTCTCGGACAGCTCATCGGTTTCTTCAAACTCCGTTTCCAAAAACGGCTGGATCACCAATTGCGCAATCCGCTCTTTAGGAGTGACGATGCGCACCGTATCACTGTCATTACGCAGGCTCACCATCAGCTCTCCGCGGTAATCCGCATCGATCACGCCGACACAGTTCGCCGGACGCAGACCCTCCTTTGATGCCAGACCGCTCCTTGCATAGATCCCCCCGAAATAGCCAGCGGGAATCGCCACGGAAAGTCCCGTTTTGATCATCCGGGCTTCGTGAGGGGCAATTTCCACATTTTCCAAAATGTCCGCATATAGGTCATATCCTGCGGCGTAAGCGCTGCCCCGCTCCGGAAGCCTTGCGCTCTCTGTCAGTCTTTTTATCTGAACTACCATGTCATCCTCTCAATTTCTGATTTCTTGTTGCGCCGCATCAGCTCTGTCACCGCCTCTGCCGCGGTCTTTCCGTCAAACAGTACTTCGTTGACCGTCGTAATGATCGGCAGTTCAATACCGTATTTTTCTCCCAATGCCTTTGCCGCTTTGGCGGAATGAACGCCTTCTACGACCATATTGACCTTTTTCATCGCCGATTCCGTGTCCATGCCCTGTCCGATGTAAAAGCCCGCCATATGGTTCCGGCTGTGTACCGATGAACAAGTCACGATCAGATCACCGATCCCGGTCAGGCCCGACAGCGTCTCCGGTTCACCGCCCATCGCCTGCGCCAATGCCGAAATTTCCTTGATCCCGCGGGTCATCAGTGCTGCCCTCGCATTGTCTCCGAACGCCAGCCCGTCCGACATGCCCGCCGCAAGCGCGATCACATTCTTCAGGGAACCGCCGACCTCGATGCCGTGGACATCAGGGCTTGTGTAAACGCGGAAATAATCATTCATGAACAGTTCCTGCGCAAATACAGCCAGCCTGCGGTCTTTTGCCCCGGCGACAACCGCTGCCGGCAGCTTTTTGATCACTTCCTCGGCATGGGAAGGGCCGCTTAAAATGCCGACTGATGCCGTCGGCAATTCCTCCTCAATGATCTCGCACTGGCTTTTCAGCGTCCCTTCCTCAATGCCCTTTGACACTGTGATGATCTGCTGCCCGTCCGGGATCAGTCCGTTCATATTGTGCGCCGTGGCCCGTGTCGCTGTCGACGGAACTGCCATCACGATCAAATCACGATCGGCACATGCTTCCTTCAAATCTGTCGTCACAGCAAGCGTTTCGGGCAAACTAACGCCCTTTAGATTCGGATGTTCTCTTGTTGATTCAAGATTCTCCTTTTCTGCTTCAAGATATGCCCACAAGGTCACACTGTGCCCGTTTCCGATCAAAAGCGCCGCCAGCGCGGTACCCCATGTACCGGCACCGATTACTGCTATATCTGCCATAATTGTCTTCTTTCTATTGATGTATTACACATGAAATTTTGCCACTTAAATAATTCTGTTTTGGAAAAATCTTTCATTCGCCGGAAATCATGTCTTCTTGTGAAGTGAAAACTTATTCTCCGTTCCCGACAGCAGCCGTCCGATATTCGCACGGTGCTTAATGATCAATATTAACGCCGCAATTACTGTCAGAACAGCAATTTCCCCAAAATCAGCCTCTCCATAAGGCAGCAGCCCCAATCCATAAAATAAGAACAATTCAATCACTGCTGAGACCGCCCCGATGATCGACCCAAGCGACACATAGCCGGTCAGCACCACAATAACAATGAATTCCAGAACCAATACCGGTATCCCGACAGGTACAACAATCGCAAAAAACGCAATCCCCGTTGCCACGCCTTTCCCGCCTTTAAAACCGATATAAAACGGGAAATCATGTCCCAGCACCGCTCCAAACGCCGCATAGATCATCAGCAGCCGTATGTTTTCAGTATAGGTGGAGTGAAAAATCAACCAAACCACAAACGCTGCCATCCAAGCCTTGGAAATATCGAAAACCAGCGTGATCAGCCCTGCTTTCGCGCCAAGCACGCGTACCGCATTCGTCGTACCGACATTGCCGCTGCCTTCTTTGCGGATGTCCACATGCGCCAGCTTGCCAAGAATATATCCAAGCAGTATCAGCCCAAAGCAGTAACCGATCGCAAGGGAGACCAGGCGCACCCACAGCGGTATTCCACCGACAAGCATATCAGTCTCCCTTCCTTTCCCGCACGATGAATTTCAGTGATGTCCCCCGGAAGCCGAACGCTTCACGGATCTGATTCTCCAAATAACGGATATAGGAAAAATGCGCCAGCTTTTTGTCGTTAACAAAAAACACAAAGGTCGGCGGCTTGACCGAAACCTGCGTTGCATAGAAGATCTTCAGCCGTTTGCCCTTGTCCGACGGCGGCTGCTGCAGCGCAACCGCTTCTGTCACGATTTCATTGAGCACGCCCGTCGCGATGCGCATCGCATTGTTTGCCAGAATCACATCAATCCGGTCGTAAAGATTGCCGGTACGCTGCCCTGACAGAGCGGATATGAACACGATATCCGCATACGACATAAAGGACAGAACCGAACGGATCTGATTCTCAAATTCTTTGGAAGTCTTATTGTTCTTTTCAATCGCGTCCCACTTGTTGACGCAGATCAGGATACCTTTCCCCCGGTCGTGGGCAATTCCCGCGATCTTCGCATCCTGCTCTGTCACTCCCTCGGTCGCATCGATCAAAAGCAGCACGATATCCGCTTTTTCCACAGCCGCAACCGCACGGATGATCATGTAGCGTTCCAACTCTTCTTTGATCCGGCTCTTTCGGCGCAGTCCCGCCGTATCCACCAGAATGTATTCCCTGCCGTGATACTTCACCCGCGAATCGACCGAATCCCGCGTCGTCCCCGCAATGTCCGAAACAATGACCCGTTCCTCGCCGAGCAGGCGGTTCACCAATGAAGATTTGCCGACATTCGGCTTGCCGACAATCGCCACCCGCGGCGTCTCATCTTCATCCTCTTCATCGCTCCCTTCCGGAAAATGGGAGATCAGCTCATCCAGCATCTCGCCGAACCCAAGCTTTGAGGTCGCCGAAATCGGAAACGGATCGCCGAGTCCGAGATTGTAAAATTCATAGACATCCGCCATCTGCGTGTCAAAATTGTCCACCTTGTTCGTGACCAGCACGACCGGCTTGTGTGAACGCCGCAGCATATCCGCCACCTTGCCGTCCTGATCGACCACGCCCTGCCGCACATCTGTCAAAAAGATAATGACATCCGCCGTCATAATGGCAATCTCCGCCTGTTCCCGCATCCGTGACAGCAGAATATCCTTGGAATCCGGCTCAATACCGCCAGTATCAATTAAAGTAAAATTGTAATTTAACCAAGATGTGTCGGCATAAATCCGATCCCGCGTCACGCCCGGCGTGTCCTTGACAATGGCAATCCGCTCTCCCGCCAATGCGTTGAACAGCGTGGATTTGCCGACATTTGGGCGACCGACGATCGCCACGATTGGCTTGCTCATAATAACCTGCTTCTAGAACAACTGTCCCTTTTGCAGACAGCTGCATTCCTGCTTTATTCGTATCCGTGATGCCCCTTTTCAGGATCAGTCACCCATGCCCGCGGACACCCAGCAGGGCATCCAACAGACTTTTACCGTCTGATTTTACAATATAAACCGGAAGATGTAAAGCGTCACATACATCGGACACCGTCACATCGTCGAGAAACACTTCCTCCCCGGCGCGGAGCATATTTTGTGGCAAAAGCAATGCCTTACCCAGCTCCTTCCCCGCAAGCTGCGCGATCAGGTCCCTTCCGGTCACCAGTCCTGACACCGTTACCAGCTCACCGAAAAAGTCGTTGCGGATCGGATAGACCTCGACAGACAGCTTCGGAAATTTTGCACTCGCCTTTTGGCAAAGCCGCTCCAAAGACGGCGCAGCCAGCCGGCCTGTTGCAATGGACAGCTTTCGTTTCCGCATAAATAATGGTTTCTTTTGCTCCTCTAATGCCTCGCCGAATTCCTCTTCCAACAGCCGCAGCATCCCGACGCCATTTTCCAGCTGCAGATACCCGTCATAACTGTCTTCATCCGGCAGGTCCTCCCCCGCCAGCAGATACCACTCATCTGACGCATGCACAAAATGCGTCCCATAGTGCTCATAGGCGTGCGCCTGCCATTTGTGAATAATGGAAAGCACTTCTTTTGCATCCTGCCGGTCAAAAGCTTCCAGCGGATACAAACCCTCGCGGTATTTCGTCAGGCCGACCGGAACGACAGACAGACTTTCAAGCTGCGGCTGCAACGTCAGCAGATCCGCAATCGACTTTTCAAGCTGCGCTCCGTCATTCATGCCTTTACAGAGCACGATCTGCGCATTCATCGGAAGATCGGCATCGGCAATTTTTCGCATTTTCTCTATCACATCCCCGGCAAACCGGTTGTGAAGCAGTTCACAGCGCAGCTTCGGATCTGTCGCGTGCACGGACACATTGATCGGCGCAAGACGGTAACCGATGATCCGGTCGAGATCGGCATCGCTGATATTCGTCAGCGTCACATAATTGCCCTGCAAAAAAGAAAGCCTCGTGTCATCGTCCTTGAAATAAAGCGTCTCCCGCATTCCCGGCGGCATCTGGTCGATGAAACAGAACACGCAGGCATTTCTGCAGGATTTATAATCATCCAGCAGGCCGTTCTCAAACAAAAGCCCTGCATCCTCTCCAATTTCCTTTTCGATGGTAAAATCCATCGCTTCGCCATTCCGGAGCACGGAAAGCGTCACTGTCTCTTCGTCGGTCAGGTAGTGATAATCAAAAATATCCACAAGCTCCTGCCCGCCAGCCGCACGCAGCACATCACCGGCACGGATGCCAGCCATGTCCGCAGGGGAATCAGGGATCACTTCTGAAATTGTGTGGGATGTTGTATTATCTGCCATAACAGTACTCGAAAGCATTCTCAATGTGCCGTATTTGTCCGTTTCCGTCAATCCCGATCACATCAAACCGCACCGGAACTTCCTCACGGTAACCATGACTGACCAGATAATGCGCCGTCATCTTGGAAATCTGCATCTGCTTACGCGCATCGACTGCTTCAAGCGGACTGCCCTGTTCCGCCGTCTTCCGGTATTTCACCTCACAGACAATGAGCATTCCGTCGCGCTTTGCCACGATATCCAGCTCACCGCCCCGCCTGCGGTAATTGCGCTCCATAATGCAGTATCCTTGATTTTCCAAATACTCCGCCGCGACATCCTCGTATTGCTGTCCCACCTTGCGGGTGTTTCCCTCTGAACCGATGTTGTCTTTCCGTTTCATCAATATTGTTTACTCACCAATGATCATCGTACACTACGGTTCCAATGACCATTTTTCTATACTGCAATAATGCTCCTTTGTCAGATCCTGCTTGTCGTAACTGATTGAAACAAGCAGGATATCCCCGCCATAATTTTTGATCACATCCGGATAATTTCTCTGTTTAATCTGTGCTATACCACTATCTGCAGAATCATTATATTTTAATTCAACAATCAACGCCGGATAATTTTCATATTTCTTCGGCAAGTAAACAATATCTGCATAGCCGACTCCTGTATCCAATTCTTCCATTTTGATGAAATGATCCCGGTAGGTAAAAAGCGCCAGCTTGATCACCGCCCTCAGTGCCTGCTCATTGTTGTAATATCTCATAGCGCTTTCTTCCATATGGATCTTCTGCATGGTCTGCGCAACAGCCTCCTCCCGTCCTGCAACCATACTATCGAGCAGCTCATCACTTTCCCTGACGCGATCCATCGTCTCCCGATGTGTCACCTTCCGGATCATATCTGCAAACTCAATCTGTATTTCCTGATTCGGAATGCGGATCGCCTCTTTTTCCTGCTCATAAGTGACATACCCAAAATGGATCAACAGCGTCAATACATCGTCCGCCGACTCGAATGATGTTAAATCATTTTTAAAATTTTGAATTTTTACTGGTATTTCCAGACCTGCAAGTAGTTTCTCTGCCGCACTCCCCAACCCGTCAAAATCCATATTGATATAATCCCGCAAGCTGTTGACCGCAGCAGACTGCCGCCAATACGACTGAAACTCCTTTCGATCCGCCGCTTCCATCACTGAATTCGCATTGTAGATGGATATCTCATTTTCCCCATAACGCAGAGAATAACCATCATACCATTCCTTCATTTTATCAAACGGTATTTCTTCTCTCTGACAGATCCCCTTCACCTCTTCTTCAGTAAACCCAATATACGGCGCAAACGGTCCCGGCTGCAGAATCGAATACTCTTTAAATTCGGAGATTGCCGATTGCGAACCGTCCTTTTTGATCGGAAGAATCCCGGTCATATACGCACCTGCAAACACTTCATTGGTAATATTGCTTTTGAACAGACCTCGCAAAAATTCCAAATACCGCTTCTGCGATTCCTCTGTTGCCGCACTGTCCCGTATCGGCGCATCCCACTCATCAATAATAGCGACAAACTTGCGCCCATCTTTCCGGACAATCTCCTGCAGCATCGCCGGAAGTGAACGCTCTTCATCATAGATTTCCGCATAATTATCCCTGATGTCCAATAAAACAGAACGCCGGATCAGCGGCACCAGACCTTCTCTACCCTCAACCTCGGAAAGAAAAGAGGTAATATCCAGATACAAGACATTAAACTGATTGCGATACCTGGCAGAATCCTCATTCTTTGCAATCTGAAGCCCCTCAAACAGCGCAGCCGAATCGCAGGAAGCATCGTAATACGCCGCCAGCATACAGGCAGCATAAGTCTTCCCGAACCGTCTTGGACGGCTGATGCAGGACAGCCGCCGCCTGCCGTTCAATGTCCGGTTGACAACGGAAATCAAACCCGTCTTGTCCACATAATCCTCTGTCCGAAGCTCACGAAATCCCTGATTCCCGGGATTGATGTACATTCTCATCCTTCTGTCCCTCAATGCAGCGACCATATGATTGTTTCATTATAACAAAAAAGAGAGCAGGCTGCCACTCACTCTTACCTACTTTTCTGATTCACCTCTTTTCCATAAAATGTTCTTTGATGTCAACTGCAGAATTGCCCACATCTCCCACAGCTTTAATCAATTCCAATTCCGTAACATTGAATATCCTCTTCCAAATGCCCGTGGAATGAGGATATTCAATGTCGATTATGGCGGAACCAGAAAACAGGCCAATGACAGCGAGAGCTACATCTTGCTCGCAAAAATAATATTCATTCCCAGAGGCCATGACAACTGACGGCTCGCCTATATCTTCGTCATCCGGATATGTCTCCAGATAATAATCGCACAGTCCTACCGAACCAAGATATTTAACGCCATAATGGCAGTATTCACTTACAAAATCCTCCAAAGTCAGAATCTCCCTTTCATAGAAAGGGCACTCGGCATTGAGAAAAAGCACTTCGCTCGGTTTATCGTCTGGATATGTGATCATGTCACAGTTTACCTTCGTAACACCAACCGGGATATCCTTACCATTAATGTGAACAATTGTCCTGTCCCTATGAACACAGTCTTTGCATGCTATTTGTGTTCCATCAGGTACCTGTGTCTTCATTGGTGAGAAATGTTGATGTTCCTGTATCCACTTTTCAAGATAAGGTCGGTCATTGTTTGCCTTTCCTTCTGCCCACTGCGAACACATCAAATATTTTGTCCCGTTTATAGTTAAAGGAGCTTTGTAGTAGCGTACTTTATCAAATTCCCCATCTGCATTAACCAGCAGCGGAAAACCCAAATCCAATGTCTTCTTACAATATTCCTTATCTTGTAAGAGCTTCAGTTCACCTTCCGATATCGTTCCACTTTCCAAAATAGGTCTCATGACAAGTTGTGCCAATTTTCCTATCTTAAGCTCTTCATATCCATTAACATCTAATCTGTTTGTAATCCCATCAGATCTATTAAACATCTGCAGCATATGATACCCACGAATAAATAGCTCGTTTGTATCAGATACACCTCCGCTGACTTTGAGGATCGGCTGTAAAACCCTGCTATAAAAATCATCATTAGCGAACAGACGAAACTTAAATCCATATCCCAAGTCATCCGTGATTCTTTGTGCCGCTTCCAAACAGGGTATTACTCCTTGAAGAACTGACGGGTTCACCTTTGGAGATGCGAATACGATCTCTGCCTCCTTGGTATCAAGATATCCATAAATGCACATTGCCGTCCGCAGACATTTTGCGGTTATCTTCATAATAGTACTTACCTTATTCCCATAATTTTTTACTCCCGATTCGTGAAAGGCTACATCTACGGCATAGACCTTATTGACTCCATCCTGCTTAGAAATACCAATGGCATCACACTCGGCTTGCAGTAAAAGCTGCGAAAGGGATGATGTCTTCTTATAGATGCTGTATCCATATTTTTCCAAAAAGAAACTGTCTGTAGCAGCCATCATTTTTTTCAACTCATCCTCATGTAGTAGTGTCCATTGACCTGAGGTTTTCCAGTTGGTCTGCACAATTTGGCACTCTTTCACATGGCGTAGCCACGAATAAAAAAGTGATTCACCCATTTCTATCTTCATGTGCTTCATTCCTTCCCTTGCAGTAATCACCTGACTCGCCAATCAATAATTTTTTATATAAGTAAATCATTTTCTACAACAAAAAAATGCGACAATCAGCCCCTTAGTTTTTCCTTTGAATTCTTTCTTAACTCTTACTATCAATGCTACCTCAACGGAGCTATGTTGCTAACACATCATTCCATCTATATATGTTGCTTAGGAACAAATTCTATCCTGAGAGCCATTCCCATACCTTCTGCCAAACGCTTCAAGAGGTTTACAGAAGGATTTCTGGTTCCATTTTCGAGCTTGCTAATATCAGCCTGATTAATGCCTGTACGCTCTGCAAGCTCCTTCTGGGTAAGGTTTTGAGAAGTACGGGCATCTACAATAGCTCTTATAACATCCATCTCTGGCTGAATGGCTTCATATTCTTTACGAAACCCTTTGTCTTTTAATTGCTCTGAAAGCATGTTATCTAAGGTTTTCATGACTTCTCCATCCTTTCTATATAATCCGCTCTCCGTTCCTTAACCAGCGTGATCTCCCCTGAAGGCGTTTTCTGCGTCTTTTTCACAAAACCATTTGTCAATACTATTGTTCCCTCATAATAGAAGAAATATAAGACTCTGGTGATATTACTTCCCACCTTGCACCTCAGTTCAAATATCCCATCATCAAGGTGCTTGCTATAAGGTTCTCTAAACATATTACTCTATTATCAACCAATATAATTTTACTGTCGCTTCTTTACTGTCGTCTCCAAGCAATTATCATATACAAGCTATTCTTGCTCCGAAAGTCAGGAATACCGCTGAAATAGTTTTTCTTCTCTTTTTCCGATACGAATTCTGTCTTCAATGTTTATCCCCGTAATAGCAGTAAAAAACCCACAGATAGCCTGTTGTCAGACTTCGCTGTGGGCACTCATTGTAATAGACTCGTTCTATCCTCTTTTTACAGGAGCCAGTTCTTTCTTCGGTACAAACGGATGCTCTGTTGCATAGGCAACAGCATCAGCATTAATTTCCTTTACACTTTTGTCTCCGAAAAATCTTCGTCTCCACTGTGTATAGTCAAATTTTTCTCTGATTATCAGCGAAATGAAGGCTTCCGTTTTTACATCACCAAAATTTTTTCTCAGTATGTCAACCCCATCATTAAGCAGTTCTATGCTACTCATATCATTTAATGCAATTGCATCACTCGTCATCACCATCACCTCCGATTCTTTAAATAAATTCAACCGGACTTACCAGCTTCATTCTTTCAGGCTTGAATTTAAGCAATCTGTCATCTGTAGAAAGCATATAGTCACACTCTGCAATTAACGCACAAGCCGTATGAATGGCATCTGCTGATTTCACTCCCGTAGCCTTTATTTTTTCTGCGAGTGCTTCTGCCTCTTCCTCATACGACTTGTCAACATATACACCTGCATTCTTATCTATAAAACTCCGTATGGTTTTCTGTCTAGCATCATATGGATTTCTTGATACTTCATAATCCAGCATATACGATGATACAAGTTCTAATTCGCCCTTTTCTATCATGTCCTGAATATGCAATTTTGCTTGAGCCTCTAATGAGATACGGATTTGACTCTGGTCATCATAAGGTCTGTTATAACAACAATTATCCAGATATATCCTTACCATTGTCCCTGACATTGTTTTCTTCTGTTGCTCCTCCTCACTTAAGGCAGCTTCCTCTTTTTGTATATCGTCCTTCTCTTCCGAATCTGCCCCCCAAAAACTTCTACGAAGCCCTGCTCTGCTTCAGCTTTCACTTTACCACAAAACCCTTGATTTTTCAACGAGATCCTGACCTTTGGTCAACGACTTGCTCCTTCAAAAAAGTTCGCTGCTTTCCACTTTTCTAACAAAGGTGCATTTTTAGGATTGTAGCTTATGCCAATCTCCGGGTTGCTTTTTTGCCCCTTGTCATATCGATAGTTCGGAAGCAAAGCATTGGGTGTTTCCCAAGCAGATGTCGGAATAAGATACATTTTCGGCATCTCATCATCCTTGAAGCGAATGTAACATATAATGAAATAGTCACTAAAGTTTGCTTGAAATTTATCATATGCGATTGGCAAATAATTATCCTGCCTTACGGATTTAACTTGGACTTCATAAAAATGCCCATCAGTATCCTTTACCACAAAGTCAACACCGTGGTCATCAACTTCAGGTGTGTATACTTCATACCCATAAGATGTAAACTCCATCTTTGCGTAGTACTCGCCATACTGACCTAATTGTCTTGTGGTTAGGTCTTTCCATTTCATATTTGGCATTTTCATCCCTCCGATGCTAATACTTCTTCTATAAATGCCGCCATCTTCTGATTGCCATACTTCTCAAATGGACTTATTCTCTCATTACCATTTCCGTGACCAGATAACGGCTCCCCATTGTATTGCTCATCATAAGCAAACCACGGATCAAAAAGCTTCTCCCGTTTATATGTAATGCTCGGAATGTGGTCGGGGTTTGTCTGCATCCCCTGATGGACTGCTGTATCCCAATTCTGCCAAGCCAAAAGCTCTGCTCTCTCAATCCGTCTGTCCACCCGTTCTGCAATCTCATCCTCATCAATGGGATCAAGTGACAGGATATCCTTTTCCGTCATCCACGCATAGCAGATTTCTGACCAAGTACTGCTGCCGATATATCCTCCGGGATTGACAACATAGATTGCCTCTGCCAAGTCAATTTTCCGTTTATGCATATCATCGAGCATCTGCTTTGTCTCGGTAAGTGTATCTTCTGACATACCCTCCCAGACTTCATCATCCCCGGAATGCCCGAAGAGTCCTACTGAAATAACGATGTAGCCTTTAAGCGTCAGTTCCTTCTGCGCCTTTTCAAATTCTGACTTAAACCTTGTGCTGCCACAAAGTGTAATGATTGGGCATTTCTTCATAGGCGTGCCTCACAAAAAATATCTGTATCATCTCCAACTGCCACGGTCACAGAATAAATATTCTCTGTAAAAATCTGTGGACGGTAGCAAGCCTCTCCATCCAGTTCTATTTCCATTATTGCAAGATGATGTTCTTCTCCTTCATTTAGCTTTCCAACCTTTATCAGATACTTTTCTATTTCATTTTCATCATTGGCAAGGCTCTCTGTTGAGAAGTAATATGTCACATATGTAACTAAATCTTCACACCATAGTTCTGCCACATAACATGTTCCGTCCTCAAAGTGTCCTTCTTCATATTCGATACACGGTGGAATCTCCCCATCGGCATGAACTATCTCCCTTGTAAGCTCCACTTCTTCATCTTCGTAATAGTCATAGCCACCCTCAGCATCATCTTCGATTTCTTCCATCAATAACAGTTCCTTGTCTTCCTGCATATTCCCACCTCCGATAGACTTTCTTTTCCTCTTTACAATTATATTCTATCAGATGATATGTCCTATAAAAAGGACTCCAAGTACAGGAGCCCACACTAAAAGGAACAGAAAAAAGCAAGACAACTATCATTCGATTTGTTAGGCAATACATACATTGACATTTCCCTCAGCATCAAGGAATAATTAACCTGTCGAAAAATTGTTCCTCAGACGCTTTTTAGTCTTTCAAAAAAACTCAGCACTCTAAATCCCGCCAAAGGAACGGTGCTAATAGAACAACCCGCTATATGTATCCATAATGTCTGACAGCTCTGCTACCCTTACTCGCATATTAGTCTTTAAGTCTTCCAGCTTATATTTTCTTTCTACTGCATCAGCCATTATTATACTGCGAATATTGCGCTGTACCTGATTTATCTGTCTTTTGCGAACATTATATCACGGCAATTCCTTGTTTTGAAGATGCTTTTTTTACATGAATAGCTGAATAGCTAATTGTCTGTTGCATAAGTACATGGCATTACAGTCCGATGGATTAACACCTCCATCAACACAGTTGCCTCCAAACCAGATATCATATCCCTTACCGCCCCATCAAATACATTGGGATAAATCCTCTTTATGTTCTTTCCAATGGTTACTGACTTAAGATTATCACATCCCAAAAAGGCAAGCCCCTTGTGGTTATTTTTCTGATGAATTTTTGACTGTGCTCATCTTCACAGTTCTCTTAATCAAATGTGTAGCTTATCCCTTCTCGAAGAATCTTCTGCCAATTTCGCTCATGGCGAAGAACCCTAATGATAAACACAATTTGACTGGCATCATCAACAAAATAGAAGATGATGGACGGATCAAACAGTTTTTTCAGGATCAATTTCTTTCGATAATAGATCCCCGTTCCTGTATACATCCGAAAATCATGTCCAAGAGCTTCTCCTTCAATGTCAATATCGTCATTGAAGCGGTCAGCGCGTTTTCTTCCAAAACGAAGTTCAATGTAATCCGCTATGTCAGCCACATCATAAATAGCTTCCCGTGACCATACCACAGCGTAATCATGCATTGGCGGCCACTCCTGTGTTAGACCTGGCAAATCGACGCTCTTCTCTGATCCTCCGAACCTCCGTCATCGCTGCTTCATGCGACAGAGTTCTTCCAGCCTCTATATCTTCCAATCCTCTATCCAACATACGGAGCAAATTAGGATCAACTTCTGATGCATCCTGAATGGTAATCTTTTCATCAACCATATCGACACCTCCTCGTCCGGGAAGCAAACACTTCCCATATGTATATCGGCACAATCCCGGAAAAACTTAGCCTCCTAAAAGACACAAGCGATAATATTTTCAAATATTGTCGTCAGCCCACAGATAATCCCTTCCCTTCACAAATTCATCAAACCGCGGCAATACAAGAGACAGATACCCATACTGACGTGTATCTACAATGCCTCTGCGTTTCAACCGGTCTCGATATACGGAAAATTTTGAGGAACTCATCCCAAGGCTTTCCCGGATTTCTTTTATTCTTACTGTTCCGGCAATCGCGATTTCATGCACGATCCTTCGATCCGTTTCCGACAGCTCGGACCATATTTTTTCGTAAACATACTCTTCCAGATACTGATCGTACTCGGGCAGAATATCTCCTAAAGTACCATTATCTTTATGCTCCCAATACAAATATCCCAAAACCTGAAATGCAAACGGATATCCTTTTGTCAGCTTTGTCATTTCATCTGCTTCTTCGTCCGTAAGATCAAAAATCTTCCGATAATGGCTCTTTACTCCACTGTAATTCAATGGTTCCATCACAATTTTAGGGGCTCTGTACAAAAATGTCAGGGATTTTTCATTCTGCAGGTCATAAATATTCTCATACAATCCGGTCATCAACAAAAAGATTGGCTGCTCCTGACGCAAAAAAATCTGAAAGGATCCCATAAACACTTTGATTTGCTGATTGCTTGTCACTTCGTCTATCGTGATCAACAGTCGCCGTTTCGCCTTTTTTATTCGCTCCAGCATTTTTTCCAAAACGGTCTCTATATCCGTGACCGGTGTTGCGTTCTCGAATTTCACACCCAGCCCAAATAAAGAAAAATCCAGCTCTGCTTTCACAAAAAGCTGGTGCAAAAAAGGAATGGAATACAGCTTTGCCGCCAAACTCTCCAACATATCCCGTGCCGGATTCAGCTCGATCGTAATCCACTCATCTTTTGTCTCCAGCTGACTGGCAATACTCGTCATAAGCACCGTTTTCCCCGATCCCCGCACCCCAGTGATCATATAGACCTGATTCGACGGTACATCCGCGGTAAAGGTATCCAACACATCGTTGGTCTGCGTAATCCTCGATATAAACTGCTCCGGCCTCTTTCCAAAAGAAATTGTGAATGGATTATTCATTTCACTCCCCGACATTTATAACTTTTGATTTCTTTTATAACTTTTTATAACTTTATAAATCTTTTATAACTTTTTATAACTCTTTTTTTGATTTTATAACTTTTTATAACTCTTGTCAATCTTCACCATCATCCCTTAATTTTGTTTCCCGAAAAAACTTTTACGCTAACATCCATTTCCGTCCGGCTGCTACCTCCGCCTTCCGCTCATATCCACGCCTGCCGCGTCGAGCTTGGACTTGACCTTGTCCATGCCGTCGACGAAGACGAGAATCTGCGCCACGACTTCATATAGATCGGGCGGGATCGCGTCTCCGATCTGCAATGCGGAAAGCGTCTCGGCAAGCTGGCTGTCCTTGTAGAACGGAACATCGTGTGCTTTCGCCTCTTCCATGATCCGTTCCGCAATATGCCCTTTGCCGGTCGCTAAAATCTTCGGCGCGTCGTCACCGGGATTGTATGCCAGCGCGACGGCTGTCAGTTCTTTGCCGTCATCCGTATTAAAATTTCCACCTCTCGCGTCTGCCATCCTTCTCTTTCTCCGATTTCAAAATGTTCGCAATATCCATTTTCTCATTGCTTCGTGGGAATTAGCCTCACCGCAAACCCGCAGCCACCACGCCATCCGGATCATTTCAGCAATGCCCATTTGCCCGTCCGACTCGAACAATCTCCTACGCCGTCATATCAAACGAATACCGGTGGATGCCGTTGCCCACTGACATGCCCTGCTTCAGAAAATCCTCGACAAAATCGACCTTTTGCTCTTCTTCATCGTGATTGACACTCAGATTGCACGAATATCCCAGCTTTTCCAGCTTTGCCTGCAGCATCGGCAGATTCTTCTGGATCAGCTCAAATGACACATCATCCGTCATATAAAAATCCGTCGAGACCTTTTTGTTTTTCATCTTCACGGAAATGTCGGTCGATCCCAGATGATCCAGGTCAAAATGCAAAAACGCAGACAGCACATCGTCTTCCCCAATCTTCCGCTTCTTGTTGGAGTAGACATACAGATCTCCCGTCGCCTGCTGTCCGGATAACTTGAGCGGCAGCTGGATATAGGTATACGCTTGATTTATCTGATTTATAAAATCTACATTATTTTTTATAGAATCTGCCGCCTGGGAAATCGGATTGCCGCCCTTTGCCGCCTCCGACGCCACTTGTGACAGCCGCTCCATATCCACAGAAATCTTCGCATAGAGATTCTTAATGGCATCCTTGTCTGCCACCTTTTCAGGAGGCAGCGTCCACTTCTGGCTCATTGCATCCTTTAAGATTTCCTTAAAAGGTTCAGATGACAGCAGCTTTAACACCTGCTCCTTGGGCAGATCCGTATGCTTGCCCAAATGCTCCGTGATCGTCTGTGCCAGCTTTGTCGTATCTATATCCGGGCGCAGATTGCCATGTTCATCGACCAGCTCTTCCGTCGGCATGCCTGCTTCCTTTAACAGCGACACCAGCTCTGTCCGGGCAGATGAATCCAAAGTATTACCGACAGAATGCTTCGGAAAAGCTGCGACCTCTTCACCGGGCGTTTCTGCCAGCAGCTTTTGAATATCAGGATCGGATTCCGCCCCTTGAATGGTACTCTGTGTCGTCTGCCCGTCTGTCTTCCCATCGATAGCGTCTTTTCCTTCCGGTACGGCCTGCTCCGTTCCGGTTTTTGCAGCGCTCTCGGACTCTTCCGTCCCAGTCAGCCCCGCAAGCTCTTGTTTGAGCCCCGCCAATTTTTCCATCAACGATGCTTTGGTTTCCCCGTCCCCGATTTCAAGAGCAGGGGCCTGTCCTGCACCATCAGCCGCTTCTTCCGTCTGGGGCAGACCATTTGTCTCCACGGCTTTGCCGCCATCTTCCTTTGTGGCAGCTGTTGTTCCTTCTGCTTCGGCAGCTCCTTCCGCTGCGGCCGCCTCTTCCACCGGCATGCCTTCTCCTTCCGCCGGTGCCAAAAGCTGGTTGCCGTCTGCGTCAAACAAGTGCGGCATCACGCCTTCCTCGGAAGTTAAAATCGACATTAAATTTTGTGCGAAACTCGCTACATCTCCGGTGGAAACCTGCTCGCCGGAAAACGCTTCTGTCATTTGATCCACCAGCTCTGTCACTGTTTCAAGGATCGCGCCCTCACTCTCTTTGTAATTCTCAAACTGCTGGATCATCTCATCAGTCAACGGCAAACCGACCTTTTGCATGGTAACAAGCGTATCCATGCCGGTATCCGGATGCGCCGCCACTGCTCTTGCCATATCACCGAGACTTCTCGCATCCACGGGAAGCTGTTCCTGCATCATGGCATTGACCATTTGGATATTGCTTTCACTCTGCGGCAGACTCGCCGTCGAAAGCGCTGCCATCAGGATCGGATTCTGCGATGCTCCGATCGACACCGGGTGAATATTGACCAGATTGCCGTCGTTGGATTTGACTTCAAAAAAGATCGACTCTCCTTCCGTCAGAGGAACATCCGCAGAAAGCCGCGCAGAAATCGTGCCGCCATTTGACAGTGACAGTGTCACTCTGTCTCCCTTTATGCTTGATACGCTCCCCTCAAAAGTCTGTCCCTTTTGCAGAGATGAAGTGTCCACGGTCGTCCGCCCGGAAGGCTGCGGCGCGCGTTCTGCATTCTTCGCGCTCCGGGTCATTTTCCCGTCCGAAGAAGTCTGTGTGCTTGTGAATTGTCTGACCAGATCCCCTATTTGCATACTTTCTCCATCAAATATAATTATACTATAATTTCATAAAATGCAAATTTTATTATTTTCCCAAAAGACAAAAACCGTCTCAATGCAATTCCTTCAAAAAAGTCTTCCGATGGATCGGCGATATCCCATTCTCCCGGATCGCCGCGTAGTGATCCGCCGTCCCATATCCTTTGTGACCGGCGAAGTGATAACCGGGATAGGTCTCATCATATTCGGCCATCAGCCGGTCCCTCGTCACTTTCGCAACAATGCTTGCCGCCGCAATGGACACGCTTTTCGCGTCACCCTTTACAATCCCGACCTGCTTTATCGTCACCTCCGGGATCACCACTGCGTCGTTCAGCAAGATATCCGGCTGAACCAGAAGACCCGCGATCGCCCGGCGCATCGCCAGATAAGTCGCCTGCAGAATATTGATCTCATCGATCTCTTGCGGCGACGCCGACCCTACGCTCCACGCTACGGCCCGCTCCGTGATCTCATCATACAGCTCTTCCCGTTTCTTCGCGGAAAGCTTCTTTGAATCGTTGATATATAATATATCGGCATTTTCCGGCAAAATCACTGCCCCCGCAACGACAGGTCCCGCCAGAGGCCCCCGCCCCGCTTCGTCTATACCGCAGATGACCGGATATTCTGTACGGTATTTGTTCTCAAATACCTGCATCTGCGAGATGCGCTTCCTCTCCGCCGCAAGCTTTTCCATCTGCTTTTCGGCACGCTTAACCAATGCCTGCACGCCGGAACGCCCATCTGTCTGATAGGTAGCAATAAAGGCGGAAAATCCGCCTTCATCACAATTGTTAAGTTTCAATTTTATTTCTTTGACTGATTCACTCATCTTTTTTATCCCTACAATTTCTTGATCTCGTCAAACGGATAAATCCGTATCCAGGCGCGTCCGATGATCGTATCCCGCTTAACTTTGCCGACTCCGTCAAAACGGCTGTCTGAAGAATTGTTGCGGTTGTCCCCGAGGACAAAATACTCATCTTCGCCAAGCACGATCGGCTCGATCGCATTGCCCGGATCCTGAATGGTTTCAAGCCCGTAATCTTCGTCCAGAACTTCTCCATTGATATAGATCGTACCGTCGGTCCCGATCTGTACGGTCTCACCCGGCAGACCGATGATCCGCTTGATGTAATAGGTGTCCGTCTCATACTGGAACGGGAAAATAATGACATCAAACCGCTCCGGATCGTTAAACCTGTAAGATAATTTATCTACGATTAAATTATCTCCGTTACTCAGCGTATTTTCCATCGATGAACCGCTCACCCGCGTCCTCTGTCCGACATAATGAACGATCACAAAGGTCAGCAGGAAGATAATGATCACATAGAGCAGCATCGACAGAATGTCTTTTTTCGTAATCCGCGTATCATCCTCGGATCCGACTTCAACTTCGATCACGCGGATATCGTCGTCTTTTTCCCCTGCCTCTGGTGTATCTTCGCCAAAAACATCATCCAGATATTCTTCAGGAGTCGGCTTGACGGACGGCTCTTCTTCTATGGACTCCTGTGCCGGCTCTGCCTCAGATTCCGGAAGCTCCCGGGAAACATCATCCGTCTCGTCAAAAGAGACTTCTACCGGGGCAATCTCCGGCAATGGCTCTGCCTGCGGCGTCCTGCCGGCTCTTTCGCCTTTGTGCGCCTCTTCCTCCATGTTTTTCTGTAAAATCTCATCGAGAATGTCGTCCAGACCGGCATTTTCTTCTTCTAAGTTTTTACGCTCGTCGTCCATGCCAACTATTCCTTTCCCTCTCCGGTAGTGTTTTCTATACGCTCAAGACTGATCCGCCCCCATTTGCCGCTGCGGAAATCGTTAAGCAGCATTGCGCCCGCTTTTTCGATGTCCGCTTCGCCCCCGGTACGGAGACAGCCAAACTTTTCCGCAAAGCTTTTTAAAAAATCATATCCATCAATACCGTCAATCCCATAGGTCTCCGCCAGTGCCTGCGGATAGTCCGACGCAACCATATCCATAAGCTGTATTACCAGCTCCGTCGTCTCAAAAATCTCGTCCCGGATCGAACCGACACAAGCGAGGTGCAGCCCGACCGACTCATCCTCAAACTTCGGCCACAAAATACCGGGCGTATCCAAAAGCTCCAGCCTCTTGTTCGGACGGATCCACTGCTTGCCCTTTGTCACGCCGGGCTTGTTTCCGGTCTTTGCCCGCGCCTTGCCCGCGTAGGAATTGATAAAAGTCGATTTCCCGCTGTTCGGAATGCCGACGATCATCGTCCGGACCGGTCTGGGCCGGATTCCCCGGCGCTCGTCTCTTTCCCGTTTTTTTGCCGTCGCCCGTTCCACGACCGCATCAACCTTGCGTAAGGACTGCTTTTTTCTTGCGTCGATCGCAGCCGCAAACACGCCTTGTTCGGAAAAATAGCGTATCCACTCTTCCGTCACCGACGCATCGGCAAGATCTTCTTTATTGAAAAGAACAATCCGCTCTTTTCCGCCCGCCAGACTGTCAATCTCCGGATTGCGGCTCGACACCGGAATCCTCGCGTCACAGATCTCAATCACAAGATCGATCAGCTTCATATCCTCTTTCATCTGCCGGACCGCTTTGGTCATGTGTCCGGGGTACCACTGAATCTGCATCCCTCACCTCATCACTGCAAAAAGCCGAAGCCGTCCCCTGATACTTCAAACCACACCGTGCCAAGCATATCGCGCTTTTGGATATTGCCGACCGACTCATACCGGCTGTCCTGGCTGTTGTTGCGGTTGTCCCCGAGCACAAAATACTCGTCATCGCCCAATGTCAGCTCACTCGCCGCAAGACCCGCTTCCTCGATATAATCCGATGCCATTCCCTCTTCATACAGACTGCCGTTGACATAAATGGCTCCGTTTTCGATACGGATCGTATCGTGCGGCACTGCGATCACACGCTTGATCGAAGGAGAAGCATCCTCACTGCCTCCCGGCAAAAAAGCCACAAGCTTGCCGCTTTTCAGTGAAAACAGTCCCGTCCCGAGGCGGTTCAATAACACCCCGTCCCCATCCGACAATGTCGGCTCCATGGATTCACCGATCACTTCGATACGGGTACCGAAGCCTCTGACCAAAAGGAACGCAAGAACAATCACCGCAACCGTCTCAACGATGAACAATACCTTCCCCTGCAATCCGGCAACATCTAATTTGTGCCGTCTTCTCCTGAAATTCAGCCCTTTTTTAATTTCAACCCCTTGTCGAAGCTGCACGAGGGGGCTGTTTTTTTTCCGTCGTCTCCGTCCCGCCATAAAACCTACAATAAGAAAAAAGTACAACCGCAATGGATTGTACTTTTCCTGCTCATACCTTTTCCTTTACCTTTGCTCTCTTTCCGATGCGGTCACGCAGATAATTCAGTTTTGCCCGGCGTACCTTACCACGGCGTACCACCTCGATCTTCTCGACATTCGGGCTGTGAACCGGCCAGGTCTTCTCCACGCCTACACCGTTGGAGAACTTACGGACTGTGAAAGTCTCGCGGCTGCTTCCGCCCTGACGCTTCAGCACCGTTCCCTCAAATATCTGAATTCGCTCGCGGTTGCCCTCTTTAATCTTGGCATGAACGCGAACGGTATCACCTACATGAAATTCCGCTACATCGTCCTTGAGCTGTTCCTGCTCAATCTCTCTGATCACATCGAACGCTACCATATCTCTACCTCCTTACTGCAACTATCGTATCATACCATACAGAACCACTGTTTGGCAAGGTTTTTCTATAAATTTCCCTCTGAAAGCCTGCGGATCGTTTTGCTCTCACGCCCCGGCTTTCTTTATCAAATCCGGACGCATCTGCTTCGTCCGTTCCACGGACTGTTCGTGACGCCACGCATCCACTTTGGCATGATCGCCTGAAAGCAATATCTCCGGCACTTCCCGGTTCCGCCATACACGCGGCCGCGTATACTGGGGATACTCCAACAGTCCGTCCTCAAACGACTCTGTCCCTGCGGATTCCTGATTGTGCAGCACGCCGGGCACCAGCCTTGCGACTGCATCCGCCACAACCATTGCTGCCAGTTCACCGCCGGTCAGCACATAGTCCCCAATCGAAACCTGCGCATCGACGACCTCTTCGATCACCCGCTCATCGATGCCTTCATAATGCCCGCAGAGCAAAATCAAGGCGTCCTCTCCGGCAAAATCATGTGCCATCTCCTGGGAAAAAGTCTTCCCCTGGGGCGTCAGGTATATAACCGGCGCTTCCCGTCCGACCTGAGCCCTGACGGCCATCACGGCATCGTATATCGGCTGGGGAAACATCACCATTCCGGCACCGCCGCCGTATGGATAGTCATCCACCTTTTTATGCTTGTCCGTACTGTAATCCCGGATATTGACCGCATGCACTTTGATATGCCCTGCGTCCTGCGCCCTGCCGACGATGCTTTCCCGCATGACCGTCTGTATCATGTCAGGAAATAAAGTCAAAATATAAATTTCCATACCATCGCCTACGCCTACTGCACAAGCCCCGGGAGCAGATGAACCTGCATACGCTGTTCTTCAACCGACACCGAAAGAATACAGTCGTGAATCGCCGGAATCAGGATCTCTTTTTCAGCGCCCTTGACGACATAGACATCATTCGCCCCCGTCACCATGACCTCCGTCAGCGTGCCAAGCTCATGTCCGTCCTCATCGGCCACCGTCATCCCGATCAGATCATCCACATAGTATTCATCTTCGGCAAGCGCCTCCGTATCATCCCGTTCGACAAGCAGATCGCAGCCCTTGAAAATTTCCACATCGTTGATATCGGAAAACTCTTCAAAAATGACGATAAATATCTTTTTGAATGCCGATGCTGACCGGATCGTCACCGGAACCCTGCCGTTTTTCGTATCCAATACGCACTGCTGTCCGGCAGAAAATCTGTCTGGATCATCTGTCGTCGGATAAACCTTGAGACCGCCTTTCAGACCGTGAGTCTTTGTAATTGTGCCGATACGCAAATATTCCTCAGTCATCGACAATGTCCACGATCACTTTTTTATCGGTCTTGGATGCCGCCGCTTTGACAACAGACCGGATCGCCTTGGCAATCCGCCCCTGCTTGCCGATGACCTTGCCCATATCTCCGTCTGCCACATGCAGCTTCAGGACAAGGGTCGATCCTTTGTCTTCCTCTTCTACGACGACGGAATCCGGCACATCCACCAAAGACTTGGCGATGACTTCTAATAATTCCTTCATTCGCTTACCTCATTATTTCGTGATACCGACCGACTTGAAGATCCGCGCTACCGTCTCCGTCGGCTTTGCACCATCCCCGAGCCATTTCTTTGCGGCTTCTTCGTTGACCTTGTACTCACTCGGATTCTTGGACGGATCGTAAGTGCCGATTTCCTCGATAAAGCGTCCGTCACGCGGGCTCCGTGAATCCGCTACGACGATACGATAAAACGGATGCTTTTTCTTGCCCATTCTTCTGAGTCTGATCTTTACTGCCATTGTTTCTTCCTCCTGTGCTACAATTTTGTTTCTTAATTTATGATGTAATACCAAGGCTTTTACCTACGGTATCACGCAAAGGGAAAGCCCATCCTTCCCATTTTGCCGCGTCTGCCGCCCATCATCTGGGGCATCTTCTTCATCATTTTCCGTGACTGGTCAAACTGCTTGATGAACCGGTTGACCTCGGAAATGTCCACGCCCGCGCCCGCGGCAAGACGCCGCTTGCGGCTCGGATTCAAAATCTTGGGATTCGCCCGCTCCTCCGGCGTCATCGAGTAAATGATCGCCTCCAGGCGGTCGAGCTTTTTTTCATCGATCGCGTCGGTCAACTGTGACATCTGTCCGCCGGTCAGATTGCCGATGCCCGGCAGCATGTTCAAAATATCGGAAAGCCCGCCCAGCTTCTTCATCTGCCGCATGGACTCCAGATAATCATTGAAATCAAATTCTGCTTTAACTAATTTCTGACTTAAATTTTTCGCCGATTCCTCGTCGATGTTCGCCTCCGCCTTTTCGATCAGCGACAGCACATCCCCCATCCCCAAAATCCGGCTCGCCATACGGTCCGGATGGAACTGTTCGAGATCGGACAGCTTTTCTCCCATACCTGCATACAGGATCGGCTTGCCAGTCACCGCGCGGATGGAAAGCGCCGCGCCGCCGCGGGTGTCGCCGTCGAGCTTGGTCAGTATCACTCCGTCGATACCGACTTTTTCCTCAAAGGAGGACGCCACATTGACCGCATCCTGACCGGTCATCGCATCGACGACCAACAGCGTCTGCGCCACATCGCAGACCGACTTGATGTCCACCAGCTCCTGCATCATCGTCTCATCGATGTGCAGACGACCTGCCGTATCGAGAAGAATCACATTGTTGTTGTGCTCTGCCGCGTATGTCACGGCTGCCTTTGCGATGTCCGCGGGCTTCTTGCCCGTCCCCATCGAAAAGACCGGCACTTCCTGCTTGTCGCCGTTGATCTGAAGCTGTTCGATCGCCGCCGGACGGTAGACATCACAGGCGACCAGCAGCGGTCGCTTGCCTTTGAGTTTCATTTTGCCTGCCAGCTTCGCCACCGTCGTCGTCTTGCCCGCGCCCTGTAAGCCGACCATCATCAGTATCGTCGTCTGCTGTCCGGGACGATAGGCGATCTCCGTCGTCTCCGCCCCCATCAGCGCCGTCATCTCCTCGTTGACGATCTTGATGACCATCTGCGCCGGATTCAGACCGCCCAGCACATCCTGTCCGATCGCCCGCTCCTGCACCGTCTTGGTGAACGACTTAACGACCTTGAAATTGACATCCGCTTCCAGCAGCGCCATCCGCACCTCTTTGAGTGCCGTCTTCACATCACTTTCCGTCAGGCGGCCTTTGCTGCGGAGATTTTTGAAGACATTTTGTAATTTGTCCGATAAACTGTCAAATGCCATTACAGCACCTCTGTGATTTCCTGCAATAATTCTTCAATCTTCTTTTTATTTTCTAACGAAACACTCGGTTCTTCTTGCTTCGTCCACTCCGCTTCCCGCCCCTTTGGAGCGGATGCTTCTTTCCAGAAACCATTTATTTTATCAATTTCTGTTTTAATTTCTTTTACCAATCCCTCGATTTTCTGGTATTTCTCCAACAAGTGAAGCTTTGCCTCGTATTCCTCCATCGCATGGATACACCGATGGATGCGGTCGTGAACCGCCTGCCGGGAAATCCCCAGCTCGTCCGCCATTTCCTGCAGCGACAGATCCTGAAACACAAATGTCGAGAACAGCTCTCTCTGTCCCGCGTTCAACAGCTCTGCGTAAAAGTCATACAGATACGCCAGACGGACATTTTCTTCCATAAAAAACGAACCCTTTCCGTTTGAAACGAATCCTATTATACGCAAAAAAAAATGGGTGTCAAGTGTTTTTTCTTGACACCCCAAAGTCCATTTATTTTGTATGCTTATTCTTGCGAAGAAATGCGGGAAATGGTCATTTCGAACCATTTGACTGGATGCTCAAATTTTACGGTGCATCTCGTTCTTCGTCAATTTCCCTGTTTTCTTATATCCTCACACTGCCCGCTCTCCCGCCAGCACCTTGCGGTAGTCATCGAGGTTCGCTGCCAAAAGCTCCGGCGTATTCAGCTCATACGGACAGTGCTGCCTGCACTTGTTGCAGTGCAGACAGTCGTCAATTTTCGCCATCTCTTGCTGCCACTTTTCTCCAAGCCAGCCCTCGGAGGGCATCCGCCGCAGCATCAGCGACATCCGCGCGCACTGGTGGATCACGATGCCCACCGGACACGGCTCGCAGTAGCCGCAGCCCCGACAGAAATTCCCCGCCAGCTCCTTGCGCTCCTGTTCGACAAACGCCTGTATCTTTCCGCTGTATTCCGGCGTCTCGTCCATAAAGGCAAGCCACTCGTCCAGCTCACTCTCCCGCTGGACGCCCCAGATCGGCAGCACATTGTCGTACTGCGTCATGAACGCCATCGCCGCCTTTGCGTCCGTAATCAGTCCGCCGGCAAGCCCTTTCATGCAGACAAAGCCCACATTGTGCTTGGCGCACGCCTCGACCAGAGCGATTTCCTGCTCACCCGACAGATACGAAAACGGAAACTGCATCGTCTCGTACAGACCGGACTCCACCGCTTCCATCGCGATCTTGATCTTGTGCGCCGTCAGACCGATGTGACGGATTTTTCCCTGCGCCTTTGCCTCCTGCATGCACTCGTACATACCCGTTCCGTCCCCCGGCCGAAAACACCGATCCGCGCAGTGGAACTGATAGACGTCGATGTAATCCGTCCGCAACAGCGACAGCGACGTCTCCAGATCCTTCCAAAACTGCTCCGGCGTCTGCGCCATCGTCTTGGTCGCGATGTAAATCTTCTCCCGCATTCCGTCAAACGCCTCACCCATCTTTTCTTCACTGTCCGAATACGCGCGCGCCGTGTCAAAATAGCGCATCCCGCCCTCGTAAGCCTTGCGCAGTATCCGCACCGCGTCCTCCTTTGTCGCCCGCTGGATCGGCAACGCGCCGAGTGCGTTCTGTGCCACCCTGATCCCGGTGCTTCCCAACACGATCTCTTTCATCCCATCCCCCTTTTCGACTCTTTATTTCATCTTGTTTTCAATTCTCGCAAAGTAATGTGTATAAGGTCATTCCTGACCATTTCACGAATGCCGCGAGATTCAAATCCCCACCCAAATACAAATATCGTAGTGCTTTTTTACATGGACATCACGGAAGATATGCGTGTTTGAGCGGCACATTGCACACATTGTGCGTGCTGCGTATCATTGGTGAAGGGCAAAATACCTTCTGACCTTTATATTATTGTATATGGACATACGAAAAATAACAACCTTTTTCTCTCAAAAACGCCGTCCCCATTTTTTCTCC
Source organism: Lachnospiraceae bacterium (assembly GCA_017470735.1). Classification (GTDB taxonomy): domain Bacteria; phylum Bacillota; class Clostridia; order Lachnospirales; family Lachnospiraceae; genus RGIG4930. The sequence goes on from JAFUYB010000041.1 coordinate 38,423, forward strand.
TCTCCGAATACAAATTCTCGCGTCCCCCTTGACAAACGCAGGCGGTTCGCTTAGGTTAATTTTCAATGAAGAACTTCACAACATCCATTTTTTGATCGCAACGCAAAGCATCGAGGCAAAATGACCATGACATTAAAGGAATTACCGATCGGACATAGCGCCGTGATCCAGACCGTCGGCGGTGAGGGCGCGCTCCGTCAGCATTTTTTGGATATGGGCGTGATCCCCGGCACGCAAGTGACCGTCGTCAAATACGCGCCGCTCGGAGACCCTATGGAAATCCGTCTGCACGGGTATGTGTTGACGCTCCGTCTGGCGGACGCGGATCAGATAGCGATACAGCCCGTCACCGATCACGCGCCCGGTCATACCCTGCCGGTCCGGCACGAAATCGCGCATCCCGGTCTTGGGGAGGGTGGCCGTTTTCACGCAAAAGGCAGCGGCAACCCCCTGCCGGACGATCTGGTTTTGACCTTTGCGCTCGTCGGCAACCAAAACAGCGGCAAAACGACCCTGTTCAACCAACTGACCGGTGCCAACCAGCATGTCGGCAACTTTCCGGGCGTCACCGTTGACCGCAAGGACGGTCCGATCAAAGCCCATCCAAATACCAGAATCACCGACCTGCCCGGCATTTACTCGATGTCCCCTTATTCCAACGAAGAAATCGTTTCGCGGAATTTTGTCGTCAACGAAAAGCCGCACGCGATCATCAATATCGTGGACGCGACCAACATCGAACGCAATCTCTATCTGACGATGCAGCTTTTGGAAATGAACATTCCGATGGTCGTCGCGCTCAATATGATGGATGAAGTGCGGGAAAACGGCGGAACGATCGACATCAATCAATTGGAAGACCAGCTTGGCGTGCCGGTGATTCCCATTTCCGCCGCCAAAAACGAAGGCGTCAACGAGCTGATCGATCACGCGCTGCATGTCGCCCACTACCAGGAACGGCCGACACGGCAGGATTTCTGCGATGAAAACGACCACGGCGGCGCCGTCCACCGCTGCATCCACGCCGTCAGCCATCTGATCGAAGCCCACGCGGCGCATGCCGGACTTCCCGTGCGGTTTGCCGCGACAAAAATCATCGAGGGGGACTCCCTCATGCCCGCCCAACTGGAACTCGATTTGCACGAAACGAAAGCGATCGAGCACATCGTGACGCAGATGGAAACGGAGCGCGGCATGGATCGCAGCGCGGCGATTGCCGATATGCGATTTTCCTTTATTATTCGCATTTGTCAATTCACGGTGAAAAAACCCGCGGAACGCAAAGAGCGGATCCGCAGCGAAAAACTGGACCGTATCCTGACCGGTACCTACACGGCAATCCCCTGCTTCATCGGCATCATGGCGCTCGTCTTCTTTCTGACCTTCAATGTCATCGGCGCATGGCTGCAGGGTGTGTTGGAATCAGGCATTGACCGTCTGTCCGTCGCCGTGGATGATGTAATGGTCGCGGCGCATGTCAGCGATGCCCTCCGCAGCCTGATCGTCAACGGCATTTTTGCCGGCGTCGGCAGCGTACTGTCCTTTTTGCCGATCATCGTCACGCTGTTCTTTTTCCTGTCCATCTTGGAGGACAGCGGCTACATCGCCCGTGTCGCGTTCTTTATGGACAAGCTCCTGCGGCGGATCGGTCTGTCCGGACGGAGCATCGTCCCCATGCTGATCGGCTTTGGCTGCTCCGTCCCCGCCGTCATGGCGACGCGGACACTGCCCAGTGAGCGCGATCGTAAAATGACGATTTTATTAACGCCGTTTATGAGCTGCACGGCAAAATTGCCCATTTACGCGTTCTTTGTCAACGCCTTTTTCCCGAAGCAAGGCGGGCTAATCATGGTCGGACTGTACCTGCTCGGCATCGTGGTCGGCATCGTCATCGCGTTTTTCTATAAGTCCACACTGTTCACCGGCGAAGCGGTGCCGTTTGTGATGGAACTGCCGGACTACCGGATGCCCGGCGCGCGCAATGTCGCGCAGCTCTTGCGGGAAAAGGCAAAGGACTTTTTGCAGCGGGCATTTTCGGTCATCCTGATTGCAACCATTCTGGTCTGGTTTCTGGAGAGCTTTGACCCCCACTTTCATCTGGTGACAGACTCCAACCACAGCATCCTCGCCCTGCTCTCCGGTCTTCTCGCGCCGCTGTTTGCCCCGATCGGACTGGGCGACTGGCGGATCGTCACTTCGCTGATCAGCGGCTTCATGGCAAAGGAAAGCGTCGTCTCGACGCTCGAAGTCCTGTTCGGGGAAAGCGTGACCACGATGATCTCCTCCCTCGCCGCGGCGTCGCTTCTGGTCTTTTCCCTGCTGTACACGCCCTGCGTCGCGGCAGTCGCCTCGATCAAACGGGAGCTTGGTACGAAATGGGCGGTCGCGCTCGTTTTATGGCAGTGTGCCATCGCGTGGGTTGCCGCTCTGGTCGTGCATTTGATTGGATTGGCTCTGGATGTATAATGATGAATGTCGTGGATTGGATTTTGATTGCAGTGATTGGCGTGGCTTTTTTGCGTGCGGTGCGAAAATGCGTGCGCGATGCAAAGAGCGGACGGAGCAGCTGCGGGAATTGCGCGGGATGTGCAGGCGGCGGCTGCGTAGGATGCCGGAATGATGCTGCGATCGGTAATCAGAAAAGCAAACAACCTGCCAACGGTTAGGTTGTAAACGCGGAAATCATTGTTAAGAATATTTAAAATTTTTTAGAAGAAAATCAAGGATTTAATATGACAGAATTCAGTATTACAATCATTTTAATTATTGCCATCCTGCTTGCCACACGGCAGATATACCTGCGCCGCAAAAATGGCACTTCCTGCTGCGGCACGCACGAAACTGCTGTCCGGCGCGTCACTGTCCCGACAAGAACAAGTCGCACTACCCTCACCAAATCGACCTGCAAATCGGGGGAATGACCTGCGAAAACTGTGCCTGCCGCGTCGAAAATGCATTGAACACCCTTGACGGCACTTGGGCAAAAGTCAGCATTTCCAATCACAAAGCTCACATCCTGCTTAAAAATCCGCCCGACGAAGCACTTCTCGCACGGACAGTCGGAGATGCGGGGTATGCGGTGACGGATTTTCAAATATCCGCTTCGTAGTTTGGCTCTCCCACGAAATGTTTTGACACCTCCTCCGCAATCTTTTCATCAAACAGCTCAAACCTCTGCGTCTTGGCTACTTGTTCCAGCAGCCCATCCAACTCATGCAGCATTACTCCCTTTGACAGAAAATATCGTCCATATTCCCCATCCACCTGGTGTTTTGCTGTCAGATAAAACGCCGGGTGATAACCGCCCAGCCACCCATCCTCGGGAATGATATTCGACTCCGGTATGAAAAGACTGATAAGCGTAATCAACTGCCCATAATCATAATCCGCGCCGAAATCAACATTCAGTTGATCCGCCATGCATTCCATACACAAATTCCCTGAAACAAAGCCGATTCCCAGCAAAGTACCTTCCAAAACCACCGTCCGGTCTGCCCGCACAGAAAGGCAGTTCCCCGCAATTATATCCAGATGGATGAAGCATTACGGAATAGGTAATATTTTGCCTCTCTGCCAAAATCCTATATTCTTCCATTGATGTTGCCAGCGGCTTACAGAACCAATTTCCCTTATCCTTCGCCAAATACCCCAATTCAACATGCTCGATCCCCGATGCCGCCAGACCATGGACAAACGGCTTGTACTCCCGCATATCCGCTGCCAATGTCCGATTCGACAGGCTTGCCCGCACTGTGTAATCCAGCAATTCCATTTTCATCCCATAGCCTCCATGATTTCTCTGGCAGTACTGTATGCCTCCCGTCGGCATAAGCCGGACATGACCGAACGGCGGCGCTACCGTATCAATATAGTCCGTGCCACCGACGATGCCTGTTCGGCATTCATCACCGTTCCTGCTCCTACCAAAAGCTCTGGGTAATGTTTCTTCAAAGCCAAAAAACCTGTGGTTAGTGTAAAATTATCGTTGCCTGAAAGAAGAAGCACAGAACATATATTCTGACAGATATAAAAGGAAGAGAAGGATTGGATCCCACTCTTCCCTATCGGAAAGTTTTCCCTTATTATGTTGGTTTGAGTTAATTAAC